>JAJUIT010000044.1 GCA_029267465.1 Synergistaceae bacterium | reverse complement strand
TTTGCTCTACAACGATGTCCTGAACGAAAACCTTTCCTACCGGGAGGACGCCGGCGGGCTCAGGTTCGTTTCCGGGGCCTGGTCGGTCGGGGGAGAGTGGGGAAACGCCGCCTCCGAGTGGGAATACGGAAAGATGAAATACCTGAACCGCCAGGAAGACGACTGGAGCCGGTACGTTCTCGCCTACGACGACGGGACGAGCCGCTTCTCCCTCTACCGGCACGAGGGAAACAAGTTTCTAAGGCAGGATTCCGCCTGGGGAGCTTTCGAGTCGCGATACGACGACACGGCATGGGGAGCGGAAGTCTCGAGGCGTTTTGACTGGGCCGGATGGGCCGTGAGCCTGGGGGCGGCCTACCGGGACGAATCCATGGAGGTTTCAGATAACTACGGGACTGCCCTGGGCGGCTCGAGGAGCTACGTGGCCCCCTTCGCGGAGTTTTCCAGGCCGCTCGGAGAGGTCCTGCTGGACGTCGGCCTCCGGTACGAAACCTGGGATGTCAAAGACGGTGACGACCAGGAAGAGCTGACCCCCAGGCTCTCCCTGAGCTGGCAGGCCCCAAACGGCAACCTCTGGTTCCTCTCCGCCGGGCGGTTCTTCGCCATGCCGAGCCTGTACGAACTGGCCTACTTCGATCCCAGGACCCCGACCTTCACGAGCCCGAACCTGAAGCCAGAAAAAGGATTCAGCTACGATCTCGGAGTGAAGGGCAAGGATGACCGGGGGAGATGGTCGGCGGGAGTGTTCTTCCTGAACATGGAGGACAAGATCGAGTTCAACAACTTCACCCCGAACGAGCCGAGCTACGTGAACCTCTCGGAGTTCCGCTCCCTGGGGCTCGAAGCCGCCCGGGAATTCCGCCTCGCCGATGCCTGGCGCTGGGAGCTCGGCCTCACCTGGATGCGGGCGGAAGCGAAGGAGACCGAAGACGGGCCCTGGCTCCGGGAAGGTTCACCGGCCTGGTCGGTCGACAGCACCTGGACCTGGACGGCGGGTCCCTGGGAAGCGGCTTTTGCCCTTCACTACCTGGGGGACCGAAAGAACGAGCGGCCTGGGTTCGGCCCGGAATGCCAGGGAGACGCTACGACGGCCGACCTGCGGCTGGCCTACTCCATGGGGGACGGGCGCCGGGCGGTGCTCTCGGTGACCAACCTTTTCGACGAGGACGTCTTGGTCCAGGATTTCACCAGCTGGGGGACCCGAACCCGCTACTTTGCCCCGGAGCGGAGGATCACCTTCTCCTGGCAGTGGGCCTTCTAGGGTCAAAGCCCGATCCGGGAAGGAAAGCCATCGGGGCCCCGCCTTGCTTATAAGGCGGGGCCCCGTTTTTGCGGGAGCCTAGGAGGGTTCTGAAACCGTAAGGTTTCGGCAGTGCGTTTCCGGCAGCAGGGCGGCGCATCCCAGGCTCAGCCCCGAGACGGCCAGGCAGAACAAAAAGACGGTCCTGTACTGTCCGACCGCGTCGAAAGCCGCCGCCCGGTCCAGGATCATTCCCATGGCGGTCGTGATCAGGGCGGTTCCCAGGAAGGCCCCGGTGTTGACCACCGAGATCGCGACGGCGGTGAAGTGCGGGGGGTTCGTCTCCTTGGTGACGGACCATGCCAGCATGTAGGAGGAAGCCGAGAAGCCCAGCAGGAAGAAGAGCGGCCGCAGCGCCTCCGCCGGGGGTTTCCCGCCTCCCCACAGGACGATGGCGGCCCAGCAGGCGCAGAACGCCGCCGAAAAAGCGATAAGCGGCGGCCGCCGAAGCCCGATCCGGTCCGAGAACCACCCGGCAAAAAAACAGCCCGCCATTCCCCCGTAAACCGAGAAGGCCACGATTCCCGAGGCGGCCGTCCGCTCCAGCCCGTACACATCGTTCAGGAACGATGTCCCCCAGGCTCCGCTGAAGGCCAGGTACAGCCCGGAGGCGCACCCGGAAAGAACAAAGGCGGGCCAGATCCGCCACCGCCGGACGACGCCCTTCAGGCCGGACAACAGCTCCGAGGGCCTCGGGGGCTTGACGTTCGCCTGGGCTTCGTTCAGGGCCGGCCATCCCAGGTCCTGGGGGCGGTTTCGAATGAAAACCCAGCAGAGAAGGGCGAGGAAGGCCGAAAAAGCCCCGATCCCGAGAAAGGCGGTCCGCCAGGTGAAGGTGGCCGCGGCCATTGCCAGTGGAGCCTGGGCCAGGACCCCTCCCAGGTTGCCCACCAGCGCCGTGACGCCCGACATGGTGGCGAACTCCCTATCCCGGAACCATTGCGACTGGACCTTCAGGATCGAGACGAAAACCGTCGAAACGCCGACTCCCACGAGGAAGCGCCCGAGAAACAGCGTCCCGGCACTTGGCGCAAGTCCAAAAAGCGCCGATCCCGCGCCGGCCAGAGCCATCCCCGCCGCGACGGTCGCCCTCGCCCCCAGGGTGTCCGCCAGCATTCCCACGGGGACCTGCATGATCATGTAGGCATAGAAGTACATCGCCGCCAGGGAACCGAAGGCCGAAGCGCTCAAGCCAAACTCGCGAACGAGATCTCCCCGGACAACCCCGGCGGCCAGCCGGTGAAAGAACACGATCATGTACGCGGCCGCCATCACGCCCCAGATGCCCCAGCGAACCCGAAGGGCCTTCTCCAGGCTTTCTTTCGATCCCTGCATTCGGCGCACACCCCTTCCTGGAATGCCAATAGTTTTGCATATTGACAAAAAAATGTAAAAGACTATCTTCAAAAAAGGGTCGAACCTAGTCGGCCCTTTCCCCGCGAAGGAGGGAAAACGGTTGCATCCTCTTGTTCGTGCCCTGGTTCCCGTCGTCAAGGGGCTTTCTCTCGCCCTCGGGCCCGACTGCGAGGTCGTCCTCCACGACGTTTCCGACCCGGAACACTCCATCGTGGCCATCGAGAACGGCTCGATCTCCGGCCGGAAAGTCGGCGATCCGCTCACGGATTACGGGCTCTTTAGCCTGAAGGCAGCCCTGTCCTCGGACATCGACTACCTTCCGAATTTCCTGGCCCGAACCCGGGAAGGACGGCGGATGCGGTGCAACACCCTCTTTCTCCGGGACGAGCACAGGGCGATCGTCGGGTATCTGTGCCTCAACTACGACATGACCCGCGCGGAGATCGCGAAGGGGCTCCTGGAAACCCTGACCGCGATCGCTTCCCCCGTCTACTCGGAGCACTTCGCGGAAGGGACGGCCGCGTCGGGAACGGATCTTCTCCAGCGAAACCTCGGGCTCATCCGCGACCTTCTCGGGAAACCGCTCCACCTCCTGAAACGGGCGGAACGGCTGGAGGCCGTCCGGCACCTGGAGGAGAAGGGGTTCTTCCTCCTGAAGGGAGCCGTGGAGGCCTTCGCGCAGGAAGCGGGGGTTTCCGTCTTCACCGTCTACCGCTACCTCCGGGAAACCCGGACCGATTCACAAGCAGGTCCCGTAGAGAAATTGCCCAACCCCAACGAAAGGCAGGCGAAAGAACCTTGAACACCAGGAAAGTGCTGCTCGGCAACGAAGCGATCGCCCGGGGCCTCATCGAATCAGGCTGCGACGTGATCACCGCCTATCCCGGGACTCCCTCCTCGGAGATCCTTCCGGCCGCGGCCGCGTTTGCGGACGAACTGGGAACGAAGACCGTCGTGGAGTGGGGCGCAAACGAGAAGGTGGCCCTGGAAGTGGCTCTCGGGGCGACCTTCGCTGGAAAGCGCGCCTGTGCCGTCATGAAGCAAGTCGGTCTGAACGTGGCCATGGACCCCTTCATGAGCGCCGCTCACTTCCAGCTCGAAGGAGGCATGATTGTGATCGTATCGGACGATCCAGGGTGTCACGCCTCACAGGACGACCAGGACAGCCGGGGACTGGCCCTGTTCGCGAAGGTCCCCTGCTTCGACCCCGCCAGCGCGGAAGAGGCGAAATCCATGGTGGCCTCGGCCTTCGAGCTCTCGGAAAAACACAAGGTCATGGTCATGCTTCGTCCGGCCGTTCGAATCGACCACTGCCGGCAGGACGTCCAGCTGGGGGAAGTCCGACATGCTTCGGCCCCCGCGGATTTCAAGACCCGGCCCGCGGGGCACAAGGTCGTCATGCCCGCCCGGATCATGCCGTTTCTCGAAGCCCACAATGCCCGCTTCGAAGCGATCCGCCAGGAGTTCGAGACCGGTTTCGGCCAGTACAACTTTGAAATTCCGGCCAAAAGGCCCGCAACCCTGGGGGTCATCGCCGGGGGAGTCAGTTTCTCCATCGTGAAGGACCTCCTGGAGGCACTGGGACGCGACGACGTGGCAATCCTCAAGATCGGCACTCCCGTTCCCCTGCCGGAAAAGCTCGCGGAGGATTTCCTGGCCCGCCACGAACGGGTTCTCGTGCTCGAAGAAACCTTTCCGGTCATCGAGAACCAGCTCCTGGACCGGACAAGGGTCATGGGCCGGTGGAACGGCTGGGTCCCGAAACAGGGGGAACTCGTCCCGGAGGTCGTCGAATCGGTGCTTCTGAAGGCCCTGGGCGAGGAACCCCCTTCCGACCCGGCCCTGGAGAGGCTTGCCGCCGCACGGGAAAGGCTGGGGCTCTCCGTCAAAAAGCCCGTCCTCTGTGCGGGATGCGGGCACCGCCCCTCCTACTTCGCGATCCGGAAGGCCCTCCCGGATTCCATCATCGCCAGCGACATCGGCTGCTACAGCCTGTCCATCCAGCAGCAGGCCGTGGACACGATCGTCTGCATGGGGGCCTCGATCACCGTCGCCTCCGGTCTCGCCTGCGCCTGGCGGTCGGAAGGGGCGGCGCCCAGGCGCCCGATCTTCGCCACCCTGGGCGATTCCACCTTCTTCCACAACGGCATGACGGGCCTTGCGACCGCGGTCTACAACCGTCATCCGTTTGTCCTTGCCATCATGGACAACCGCATCACCGCCATGACCGGGGGGCAGGACCATCCGGGCACGGGAGACAAGCCCCGTCAAAATGAAACCGGTGTGGCCGTGGGCCTGGAGGAAGCGGTACGGGGATGCGGGGTCTCCTACCTGAAAGTCCTCGAGCCTTACGAGGTGGAGGCGAACCTTGAAACGATCCGGGAAGCCTGGGCCTACGCGAAGGAGCACCAGGAGCCGGCCGTCCTGGTTTTCCGCCATCCTTGCGTCACCATGCTCAAGGCAAGGCCCGAGAAACGTCCCGTCACGGTGGTGGCTGAAAAGTGCATCGGCTGCCGGTTCTGCCAGGACCGCTTCGGTTGCCCGGGACTGGCCTGGGACGGGGAAAACCGGAAGGCCCGGATCGACGAGCGCTTCTGCGTCGATTGCGGGGTCTGCGTTTCCGCCTGCCCTCACGGGGCCATCGTTCGAATCGGGGAGGTGCTCTAGCATGCAGTTCATCATTGTGGGAATCGGGGGACAGGGGATCCTCTTCGCATCCAGGGTCCTGGGCCATGTCGCCCTTTCAAAGGGGCTGCACGTGAACGGCAGCGAGGTCCACGGCATGTCCCAGCGCGGCGGTTCGGTCATCAGCCATTTCAAGATCGGTTCGTACGCCAGTCCCCTGGTCCGGGCGAAAGAGGCCGACATCCTCCTGGCCTTCGAGCAGGGGGAGGGGCTGAGGAACTTCCATTTCCTCAAAAAGGGCGGAACGGCCCTGGTCAACACCGACCGGCCCGAGGCTTTCTCGGACCCGGACCTGGTTGCCTTTCTCCGGGCGAGGGAAGTTCGCCTTTACCCCGTCGAGGGAACCCGCCTTCTCCGGGAGAAAATGGGGGGCCGCTTTCTCTTCCTCAACGCGCTGATCCTCGGGGCGCTGGCCGCGTCCGGCGCTTCCGGGTTCGAAGCCGTCGACCTGAAGAAGGCCGTGGCCGAACTCGCCCCGGCGCGGTTCAGGGAAGAGAACCTCAAGGCTTTCGAGCTTGGCTTTGAGGCCCTTCCCGAAAGGAGCTGAGAGCCATGAAGATCGGAATTGCGCCGGAAGTTTTCCAGGTGTGGCCCGACTACCGGCGGATTGTCGCCGTGGCGAGGGATGTCGACAACGCGGAGGAGGACCCGGCCCTCGAGGCGCTCCTGAGGGAGGCGGAAGCGGCAGTCCGGCAGGATCCGTCCCTCGAGAACCTGAAAGAAGATCCCCGGATCGCCTCCTGGCGGGCTGTCTTTGAACGGATGGGGCTGAACCCCAACAAGTTTCCCCCCTCCATCGCCAACCTGGTCAAGCGGACTCGCTCCGGCAAGGACCTCCCTTTCATCAACCGGCTCGTGGCGATCTTCAACATCGTCAGCCTGAAGTACCGCATCCCCTGCGGAGGGGACGACCTGGCGGGCGTCACCGGGGAGGTTCGGCTCATGCCGGCGATGGGGGACGAAATCTACGAACCCCTGGGAAACCCGGAAGCCGTCGAACGACCCAACCGGGGCGAGATCGTCCTGGTCGACACGGGAAGGAAGACCGTCTTCTGCCGGGGGTGGTGCTGGAAAAACGGCGATCCCAGCAAAATCACCCGGGATTCGCGTTTCGTGGCGATCAACCTCGACGCGATGCCGCCCTTCGATCTCGACACCCTCTGGGAAGCGGCCGAAGAGCTCGCTGGCCTGGTGAAGGAACGCTGCGGCGGAACGGTGGACCTGCACCTTCTGGAACCGGGGGCCCCGGAGTTCGAAACGGAGGGGTAAAAAAAACAGGATTTCGGGCAGGTTGCAGGCAAGGCTTTTCACAGAGAAGGAGGGATGTTTTTCCAAGCCCCCCTTCTCTTTTTATTTTTAATGCGAAGAGTGAAATAGAAACTATAATGATAAACAGCTAATTTGTGCATTTTACGCTTCTCCGAAAAGACGGGAAAAAATCACGTTTTTCGGATGCAGGGAGGTGAAAACCATGAATAGGAATGGATTGAAAGTCGGGCTGTTTCTTGCGCTAGCCGGCATCCTGCTCATTGGGGCCGGACCGGCCTGGGCCCTTCCCGACCTGGTGGCGTGGGTGGCTAGCCGCGGGGTTCCTGTGGAACGGGCGGGAGAATTGGTGATTCCCTTCTCCGTGACGGTGCAGAACCGCGGGACCGACCCGGCCCCACCGTTCAAGGTGAGCGTGGAGTACGAGATCGTTTCGGGAGGCGTTTCCACCCTCCCGCCGGTGGGCGAGGCCCCATTTCGGGTTCCCGGCCAGGCCAACGTGTGGTACCCGCAGACGAGCGCCCCTCTGCCTCCTGGCCCCCCGCCGGCGAGCACCGTGACCTTTACGGGAGAGGTCGTCCTTACCCCGGCCTTTTCCGGGGCTCTCGTCCGGCTTCGGGCGATCGCGGATTCCACCGCGGGGGAGGAGTTCGCCGAACCGGCGGGAAGAGTCAGGGAATCCGACGAGACCAACAACGCCACGGCCTGGGTGGACACCCGCGTGGCGGCAGGCACGCCGGACCTGACTTTCCGGAACCAGACTCCTCCGGGGATGTTCCGGCTCGAACGGGGGTACTTCGTGGAAGACCGGTCGGGGGGAGGCTTTTCCTTCCGCGTGCAAAACCGAGGTACGGGCCTGGCAGGTCCCTTCAGCGTCCAGGTGGAATACGAGATCCTGGACGGGGTGGGCCCGGGAGTGGCACGGCACGGGCTGCTCGCCTACATTCCCATGGCCGACCGCTCGCTCTCGAGCCTTTCGCCCGGGGGGATCCACCACTTTGACCGGCTGGCCCTGAGGTTTCCCGAGGGGCTTGAGGGCGCGATCCTGAGGGTTCGCGGCCGAATCGACGACGCCAACGCCGTCGCGGAAACGGACGAGACAAACAACGTGGGGCCCTGGAGCTCCCGGATCTACCTGGCCCGGCAGGTCGAGACCCTGAGGATCCCGGGGACCCTGATCTTGCGCACCCTCGGCACGGCGCTGAGGGGGTCGATCCGGATCAACAACTTCGCGGGGCCGACCAGCGACTTCCAGCTGGACAACGAGCCCTACCGCCGTGACGATTCTTGGGTTCGCGTCGGGGGAAGGGAGACCCGCTTCACGGCCCCGGCCTACAGCTACGGCAGCGGCGCGACCCGCAGCTGGTATTACCTGAACGACATCAACGGAGAGTTTGGAGGACCCGGGGCTCTCCGTTTCAGCGGAGACCGGATCGTCACGGAAATCAATTTCGAAACGGGCGGGGATTACGAGATCCGCGGCTGGGAATACACCTGGCCCTACTGGTACGATTCGCCCCCCGACTTCGACCTCACCCGGATCCGCGTCACGCTGGGACTTCGGCCGGTCATCCGGGAAGGCCGCCTGAGCTATGACCACGTGATGGTCGCCACCGACGTGGATTTGACGCTCCACGGATTCTGGGCCTTTGTCGACAACGTGCTGCTCAGCAACGGCATCCGGGACCACCTGCGCAACACCCTGAACAGGGAGCTCCAGCAGCGCCTTGAGGACGAACTGACGAACGAGGACCTGCGGCGAAGGGTGGAGGACGAGCTCGACCGCACCATCGTCGCCCCTGCCCTGGCCCGGCTCGGCATCCGCCGCCTGGTCGGAATCCGCGTCATGGGCGACCACATGGAGGTCTACTACCAGCGGTAGGGGGCAGACCTTGAATTTGACTGCTTGTATACTGTTTTGCCTGAACGAGCGGACCGCTCTTGAGACGGAACTGGAGTGAACCCCGAAATAGCGGGCGATTTCCGCCTGGCTGAATCGCCCCGACAGGTAGGCTAGCGCCATGGCTTCCTTCCTGTCGGGGTACTTTTCTCGAAATCTTCCAGGAATTCTAGCGGCGGGCGTTTCTGTTCCCGGTTTACATCGGAAAGACTGGCTTCAGGCCGCACTTTTCCCTGTGCCTTGGCGACGAAATGCTCGTCGCCAAGGTAAATTTGCTGCCGAAGGTCTTCCATCGGGTTCCGGGAAGAATGGATCCCGGCTTCGACGTTAACGGAAAAGAGGGCTTGCTTCTGTTCCAGCGTTCCGGTCCTTTCTGAAACGGCATCCAGGGCGAACCCGGCGTCAAGCCACTCAGGAGATTCGTCGAGCCCCACCGTCGCCCGGTAGCTGCTCCAGGGCCAATCCTACGGAGAAACGGCAAGCCCTGTCCGGACCGGGTTCAGTACGACATAGCGGATCACTTCCAGGAGGTAGGGATTCCGGTCAACGAGAATGGAATGAAACCGACCCTGGAAAAGGTGGCCGGTTCGCCCGTGCTCGCGGTTGACGTGTTGCGTGTACGTTCCGTTCAGGACCCGCATCCCTTCGGATAGATTCGGTTCCGGTGTCTCGACAACGAGATGGAAGTGGTTTCCCATCAGGCACCAGTCATAGGTCGACCAGTGCAGCCGGGCGCAGATCTCGCTGTAGATGGAGAGGAACTTTGTCCGATCCTGGTCGTTGAAGAAAATCCTGCACTTGTTGTCACCCCATGGAAGTAACGTGGTAGAGCGCTCCAGGGAATTCGATTCGAAGCGGGCGTGCCATAACTCAGGATGATAGCGGGCAAATGGAACCCTATTGTACACAACTGCTCAAATTCAAGGTCTGACCCGCATCCCTGGCTCCGGTCTTCTTTTCGTGACCTTAACGATTTCTTCGGTAGAGTCCACTTCAACCCAGTCGCCGTCTTCAATGGCCTCGAAGGGATTGACTTCAAGCCTGTCAACCATGACGGCATCAACGACGACCGCGGAGGAAACGAGGACGGGTTCCGCTTCCGCGACGATGATGGCCGCGGGGAGGTTCCCTTTCACCCACAACTGGTAAAACCCGTCCACCTGGACCACGGAGCTGCCCTTGCCGGATTGCAGAACCAGGACCTTTCCCGCAAGGCTCCTTCCCTGGAGCGGGTGGTTTTTCTCGATCACCGTTCCGGTAAGCGGATCGCAAAGATAGAAACACATGGGTTCTCTCGAGACGAGAGCCTCCCCTGAACCGGATCCTTTCACGATGCAGCGGCACCGGTACGATTTCGTTTCCTCGACCATCATCGAACCTCCCCAAGGATTGCGGCCTCAATGCATTTCTCAAGACTTCGAATCACGAAAGGTTGTCCCCTTCTTTCCCGGTAATAGGCGCATTTCGGAGAATCGGTCACGCCGAGGCCTCCTTCGAAAGACTTCCAGCAGGGTTCGTCGATGCAGGTGTCGGCGACCAGGTCAACGCCGAGAGCGGCGAGCCGTTCTTTTTCTCCGGAGCGCATAGCCAGTTCCAGCGCTTCAAAAGAAGTCAGGACCCAGAAAGCCACTCCTTCCCGAACTCGCCGCCCCTCCATGAGTCGTTCGATTTCGCGGATTTGGCCGTAGCTGTAATGAGGGCATCCGAGCATGACGAGGTTGATGGGACCCCCTTGTTCGGAGATGGCTTCTTCCTGGTTCCTGAGGTCTTCCTCTGTGACCACCAGCTCGGCTTCGGGCGGGGAACTCCCGAAGGCCGCCTGCAAAGTCGGGGCTTCCGGTGTCAACCCCGCGATGTGGTACATCGGAACGGCACCGCTCGTGTTCAGTTCGGCTCCGAGGTAGAGAAGGGCTTCAGGCGAAGGCCTCCGGGCCAGGGTCCTAAAATTGAAAACAGGGACACGTCTCCCGGAGAAGCGCCCGACAAGCCAACCGAGCAATCCCCAGTCGTAGGGCTCTTCAAGGGTGGCTTCGACTTCAACCAGGAATTGCCCCCTTCGGTTCTCGTCCAGGTGCAGGCCGTATAGCGGTGTCTTCCCCACGACGGCAGCAGCCAGGGCGCTAACCGATGATTCCCGGTTGCTCCGGGCTCCCAGGACTGCGTTGACGTAAGGAGTCGCGCTGGATTCCGAGAAAGCGACATGTTCCCCGAAGGCGGGAACGTTGGTGGAGAGCCCAGGGGTGCAGCAAAAAGTCAGCTGAGCTCCGATTTTCCGATAAACCTCGATTGTCCTGAGGGCAAGATCCAGTTCCGAATCGGTGACTTCGAAGCGCTTCGAAAGATTCGTGACATCCCACGCAGGGTTCGTGGTGGGGGGAACCTTGCAGCGGGCGCCTCCGTCCGCCAAAAGCCCGCACCAGTACGTGTCCCCTTCCTGTCCGCTAAGGGCGACGTGCGCCCTTGTGATGGGGATCAGCCGCTCCGCGTCGAACGTCTTGCCAAGGGCGACCAAGAGCTCCATCGCTTTCCTGACGCCCTGCCCCATCTCACCGTCAAGCATCCTTTTTTCTTCGTCCGATAGAAACATCCTTTCCCTCCTTATGCGTGTGTTTCTCCGACCACTGGAAGAGCGACGCCACCCCTTGGGAGGATTCCGACGGTTCCGCCCGGAATCCGGGCAAAGGCTTCATCCAGGGCCGCCTGGACCGAATCAAAGCGCTCGAATCCCAGGGTCTGGATCTCTTCCCCGGAAAGGCCCTCGGTGACGATGAAAACGCTCGCTCTTTCCCTGACGCGAGAGTTGCAGGCCGCGAGGTCCGCAGAAATCAGGTCCGCATCCCGGTCTTCCGGGGAACAGGCATTTGCCCTCTTCAAAATTTCATTCAACGGAAGTGCAAGCCAGTCCATGAATCTTGGGTGGTTGTGCGCAAGCCCTTCCCGGCATGGAGCGGCAAAGACGAGAATTCCGCCTTTGCGAACCGCGAAGTAGGCTGAAATGAGCCCTTTCCCTGCCTGCCAAAAATCAATGTCACAGGGGGAAGAGCTGACAACGACGATGTCTGCGGGCCCGGGAACATCGACACGGTAGGTCGTTCGAGCCAGGGCGGCTCCTTCCCTGTGCGCTTTCACGAAATCGCCGCTGAAGATTCCCACAACCTGTCCCTGTTCGTTTCGCACGGTGTTCAGAATAAAGTCGAGCCCGACTTTTCTTGCCACTTCCTCCATGCCATGACGGCACGGGTTTTCCATTACCCCGAGGGGAATTTCAGCGAGAAGGGCCGCCGCCACATGAGTTGCGGCTGTCGTGGCGAAACCGCAAATCCCTGGCTGGATAATCTTAGCGCCTCCGGAGTACCCCGCGTCGCAATGGGGGACGATGTCACCGAGCCCGATCAGCAGGTCGGCCTCCAGCGCCTTGCGGTTCACCTGCACGGGAACCCGGTAGTTGCCTGCCATGACGGATCCGAGGTCGACTAGGTCCTCCATTCGGGTGGCGTCATGCTGGAAAACCTGGAAACGCCTGGCCATTTCCGGGCCGATCTTTTCGAGGATCTCTTCCTGTGTCATCAGGCGATGGGTTCCCGGGGCCGTCAGGAAGCGTATGGCAGAATCAGGGACCCCATGACGTTTCAGGTAGTCGACCAGGATGGGCAGAAGGGTCTTCAGGGGGGTGTTTCTCGTGTTGTCTTCGATCAGGAAGACGATGTTCTTCTTCCCTTCGGCGAGCGTCGAGAGCGGAGGCGTGCCGATCGGTGAATCGAGGCTTTCAAGGACCGCTTCCTCGAGATTCCGCAGAGGGCGGACATGGGGCATCTTCCCTTGGAAAATCAGGTTTTCGCGGGGGAGTTCAAACGTTTGTTCTGAAGTTCCATAAGGGATGGATTGCTTCATCCGAGTCCCTCCTCTTCTGCAGGGGGAGTGATTTTTCCGGGGTTAAGGATGTTGTGCGGATCGAACGCCATTTTGATGCGTCTGAGAAGGCGGATTTGGGCTTCATCAAGGAAAAGGGGGAGATAGTGCCTTCGCTTCAGGCCGACACCATGCTCACCGGTAAGGGTACCGCCCCGTTCGCTGACCTTCCTGTAAAGCTCCAGGCGGGCGTTTTCAAGAACGTTGCCTGAATCCGGAGCCCCTTTTTCCGTGAAGAGGGTGATGTGCATGTTCCCGTCACCGACATGACCGTAGGCGATGTAGCGGATCGCCCCGTTTGCCTCCAGGTCCCTCAAAAAATCCATCAGAGAAGGGATTTCTCCAATTGGAGCCACGATGTCTTCTTCAAGGTGGCAGGGCATGTCATGGGCCCAGGGTTCTTCTGCAATCCCCTTCCGGAGTTTCCAGATGATGTTTCGGTGGGTTTTGCTCTCCGCCACGAAAACCTCCAGGGCTCCGCATTCCCTGCAGAGATCTCCCACCCGCAGGATTTCCGACTTCAACCAATCGGGGTCGTTTCCCTCCAGTTGCACGATGAGATGGGCTCCCGCTTCCTCGCATGGAATCCGGAGATTTAAGTACTTTTTCACAAGTTGGAGAGAGCTTTTGTCCATGAACTCGATCGTGCTCGGCATCACCTTTCCGTCGATGATCAGCCTTGGGACAAGGGCGATTGCGGATGCGGTGTCGTGAAAGGGGATCAGCAGATCGACCACTTTCCTGGGGAGGGGGAACAGTTTGAGGATGATTTTCGTCACCACGGCGAGAGTCCCCTCTGACCCAACAATCAGGTGAACGAGGTCGTAGCCCGTAACATCCTTACGCCTCTTTCCTCCGAACTGGCAAATCGAGCCGTCCGGAAGGACGACCTCAAGACCCAGGACATGATTGCCGGTAGCGCCGTATTTGACGACCTTGTTCCCGCCCGCGTTTTCCGCGACGTTCCCTCCAATCGTGGAGATGTCGCCACTACAGGGGTCCCCGGCGTACAAAAGCCCGGCAGACTGGGCTGCCTTCGTGATCTCGGAAGTGATGACGCCGGGTTCCACGGTCATCGTAAGGTTGGCGCTGTCCAATTCAAGTATGCGGTTCATCTTTTCGAAGGAAAGCAGGATGCCCCCGTGGCTGGGGACGGCGCCACCGGAAAGCCCCGTCCCGGCCCCGCGGGGGGTAACGGGAATGCGGTGTTGGTCTGCATAGGAAAGCAGCCTCGACACCTGCTCGGTGGTTTCAGGAAAACAAAGGACTTCCGCTGGAGGCAGGTCCCCCCATTGCTGGGGAGGAACCTCGTCCCTGGAATAGGCCTGGCGTTTTTCAGGGTTTACGGACACGTTGGAAGGTCCAAGAATGTTTTCCAGGTCGCGAAGGACTTCTTCGGTCACTTCGGAATACTCAGATCTCGACATCGAGAGTTCCCCTTTCTTCCCGGATCCGCTGGATCAGTTGGGGCAGAATCTCGTAGAGGTCTCCGCAAAGAGCGATATCTGCGATTTTGTGAATCGGGGCCTCCGGGTCCTTATTCACCGACACGATCTTTCGCGAGGTCTGCATCCCGGCGAGGTGTTGCACTGCACCGGAGATCCCCGCGGCCAGGTAGACTTTCGGGGAGACCACCTGTCCCGACAGTCCAACCTGGTGGGCGTATGGAATCCATTTTGCCTCCACGGTGGGGCGTGTGGCTCCCACGCTGCCGCCAAGCAGGTCCGCCAACTCGCGTAGCAGGCCGAACCCTTCCGCTCTTCTTAGCCCCTTCCCTCCCGAGATCACCACTTCGGCATCGCGGACGGGAGCCTGCTTATCCTGGAAAGGGGTGAAATCCAGGTTTTCCGTCAAAGACTGAAAGGATTCCTGCGGCAAGGAGGGGCGGACGACCTCGCCCTTCCTGGGGCGTGGTTCGGGGACGGCAAATGTTTTCGGCCGGACGGTGGCCATCTGGGGGCGGTGATTGGGGGTCTTGATCGTGGCGATCACGTTCCCCCCGATGGCGGGCCTGGTTTGAAGCAAAAGGCCCGTTCCCCTTTCGATTTCCAGTCCCGTGCAATCGGCCGTCAACCCTGTTCGGCATTTTGCCGCGAGCGCGGGGAAAACGCATCTTCCCTGGGGAGTGGCAGGAGCAAGCAGGATTTCCGGTTGCCTCTCCTTTACGAGGGTGACCAAAATCTTTACAGCGACCTCGGGGTTTGGGAAAGAGAGCGAAGGGTGTTCCACCAGGATGACTTCGTCTGCACCGTAGTGGACCGGGAGAAGGACGTCATCTTCCAGCTTCCCGCAGCACAGGACGACGGAAACCCCGGCGCTGTCGCTTAGCGCATCGGCCAATTCCCGCCCTTTCCCCGTCAATTCAAGGGTTGCGGGATGGAGCCTGCCGTTCGTTCGAACTTCCCCGAAGATCATGACATTTTTGGATTGGACATTCATCGCGATTCGCTCCTAGAGCAGCGCCGATTCCCGCAAAATTTCAACCACCCGCTCCACTCCCCGGGCAACTTCGGTGCCTGAGTATTTCTCTGTCTGGCGCGTGAAACGGGGGTGATCGATCCGAACGACGCGTGTCGGCGAACCCGCCAGTCCCACCGCTTCCCGCGGAAGTCCCAGTTCTTCCCGTGAAAGCGTTCGAATGGCCGCCTTCCAGGCATTCCGAAATCCTTTCAGGGTTGGAAGCTGAATCTCGTTCAGGTCACTAAGGACCGAA
>JAJUIT010000002.1 GCA_029267465.1 Synergistaceae bacterium | reverse complement strand
GCTGCGTCGATTTCCCTTTCCCCCGCCAGGCGGGTTCTTCCCAGGACCAGCCGGTGTTCGGCGGGAGAGCGGATCTCAAGGATTTCTCCTTCCCAAAAACGCTTGCCGCCGATGAGAAGCGGAATTTCTTCGGTGGTGCCCCGAAGGCGCTCGAGCTCGGCGAGAAGAAGTTCCCTTTCCGCGGTTCCCGGGGCGTAAAGGGGAATCGAATCGACGTCATTTTTCGGTTTTTCAGGTTGCCACACCGGGAATACACCTCCCTTTCTCTTTTCATTATCATGGTACATAAAAAGAATAGCAAGACAACGCGGCTACCATAGATATACTTTAATACGGTGGAATAAAGACTAGGTGATCAATGCCGGGTTGTGGATATGTGGAAAAAATTGTGGAAAACATGCCCGCTGCCTGTACCGCTAGGGGCGGGCGGGGTGGAAAACCGAGAGAATCTGCACCGGATCGCTGACATGAATCTCCGCCCCGCGGTAGGAGGCTTGGACCTTTCCCACAACCCGGACGCGGGTTCCCTTGAGAGCGGCGATCGGGCCAAAGAGGCCGGGAGGATCGTCGAACAGGACGAGAGTGGTGCGTGCTCCCCGTTCAAACAGCCGCCAGCCGGTTTTTGAACGGGTCATCCCGTCGACGTGCATCTCGAGGGTGAGAAAGCAGCCCGCCAGGAGGGGCAGGTCGGCCCAGACCTGCTTCGGGGTAAAGAGACGCCCGGCGGCGACCCCCCAGAAGCCCTTTCCCCCATTTCGGGCGCGCATCAGGGCGGACCGGATCCTTTCCAGGTAACGGACATTGGGGGGAAGCGTGAAGGGCACCGCAAACCCTTCCTCCACCAGTTTTTCGTTGACAAGGATGGAACCGTCCGGCCGGTCGATCCAGACGAAGGCCAGGAGCCGCCCAAAGCGGTCCCGCGGCTGGACGTCGGTTTCAAGGCGAACACGCTTCCCCAGGACGAGGTCTCGGTTTGCGAGGGCGGCTTCCAGCCCGAACTCCTCGACTTCCCTCTTGGGGTGGTGCAGCTCCGGGGCATCGATCATCAGGTAGCGCACCTTTTCGGTACGCCCGTTGTCCAGAAGGATCTCCACCGTGTCGCCGTCGAAAACGGTCATGACGGTTGCGCGGATCGTTTCGCCCCAGGCGGCGCCGGGAGTCAAAAGCGGGTTCAGGCGGGGTGCAAAAAGGTTCAGGAGCAGAAGGGCCAGGATGAAGGCCCGTTTTGGCCCGGGCAAGACCGGATTCCCCCCTTTCCGGCGAAAACTCCCGGAAATCCTGTCCGATACGATATGATACCTTGTAAGGACGAGCTTCGGGAAAAAGGGAGGAAACGGGCGGAATGAGGACGGCGGAACCCCTCCCCCTGGGGGCAGCCCTGGAGGAAGCGGCGGCGAACCGGGAGCGCCTGTGGGAGTACTGTGAGGCCCTGGTCGTGGGGAACAAGCGCGCCAGGCTCACCGGGCCGGTCGACCCCGAAACCCTGTGGAAGGAACATATTCTCGATTGCGCGGCGGCCCTTCCCCTCCTGCCGCGCGAAGGACGGGTTGTCGATGTCGGCACGGGAGGGGGGTTGCCTGGGGTCGTCTGGGCCATCTGCAGGCCCGGCCTTTCCATCAGCCTCCTCGACAGCGTGAGCCGCAAGTGCATCGCCCTTCAGGGAATCGTCGATTCACTCGGCCTGCGAAACGTGACCGTTGTCTGCATGCGCTCCGAGGAACTGGCCCGGAAGAACCGCGAAGGCTTCGACATCGCGGCGGCAAGGGCAGTAACGGCAGCGGGGCCTCTAGCGGAGCTGATGAGCCCCCTTGCGGCGGTCGGGGGAACCCTCCTGGCCTTCAAGGGCCCCCGCGTCCACGAGGAGCTGGATGCGGTCGGGGAAAAGTGGTCCCGCCTCGGGCTTGGGGATCCGGTTCTCTACCCGTATCCCCTAGACGGGAAGGAACGCGTGATCGTCCGCTGGACAAAGGAGAAAACCACTCCGGAGCAATTTCCTAGGAATCCCGCGATGCTGGAAAGAAAACCCTGGTGGAGGTGAGACGATGCTGGTGATGGCGGTCGCGAACCAGAAGGGCGGAGTCGGCAAGACGACCTGCTGCGTCAACCTTTCCGCGGAGCTGGGGCGGATGGGGATCCGTACTCTCGTGGTCGACGCCGATCCCCAGGGCAACAGCAGCAGCGGCCTCGGGATCGACCGGAGCGCCCTTGAATGCAGCGTCTACGACGTGATCGCGGGAAACCTGTCCGCTTCCGAAGCCGTCGTGGCCACTGCCTGGGAAAACGTCTTCCTTCTTCCGGCGACCCTGGATCTGGCCGGAGCCGAAGTGGAACTGGCGGGGGCAATGAGCCGCGAGAGTCGACTCCGGCGGAAAATGACGGACCTGAAGGGGTTCGACATCGTGCTGATCGATTGTCCCCCCTCCCTGGGGCTTCTGACGGTGAACGCCCTGGTTGCGAGCGACGGCATTCTCGTCCCGGTGCAGTGCGAATATTTTGCCCTGGAAGGCCTGGGGCAGCTCCTCAGGACGATGGACCTCGTCCGTTCCTACCTCAGGGAAGACCTTTCCCTTTCCGGGCTGGTCATGACGATGTTCG
Source organism: Synergistaceae bacterium (assembly GCA_029267465.1). GTDB lineage: Bacteria > Synergistota > Synergistia > Synergistales > 79-D21 > 79-D21. The sequence continues at coordinate 60,172 of JAJUIT010000002.1, read as the reverse complement.
ACGGCCGGACTCGCCTTTCACGGGAAGTTATGGAAGAGGTGCGGCGGCAGTTCGGAGACCTTGTCCTTGAAACGGTCATTCCCCGCAACGTCAAGCTGTCGGAAGCTCCGAGCCACGGACGGCCCATCGGTTACTACGATCCCCAGAGTGCAGGCGCAGAGGCTTTCAGGGACCTTGCGAGGGAGGTGTCGCAGAAATGGCTGGGCAGAAAGCTCTAGGACGAGGTCTGGGGGCGCTTTTGCCGGGTGGGGAAAACCCCCCGGTCAAGGCTGCTGTGCACAGCCTTCCGATCGGGGAGATCCGGCCGAACCCGGCTCAGCCAAGGAAGCGGATCGATCCGCAGCAGCTCGAGTCCCTGGCCGAATCCATCCGCCAGCATGGGATCATCCAGCCCCTCGTGGTCCGCCCGGCCGGAGGGGGCTACGAGATCGTGGCCGGGGAACGGCGATGGAGGGCAGCCGGACTAGCCGGGCTCAAGGAAGTTCCCGTCCGTGTCCTGGTGATGAACGAATCCCAGTCGGTCCAGGCCGCCCTCATCGAGAACCTGCAGCGGGAGGACCTGAGTCCCCTGGAGGTGGCGGACGGCATCCGCGACCTGATCTCCCGGTTTGCCATCTCGCACGAAGAGGCTTCACGGAGGCTGGGGTGGAGCCGCGCTGCCGTGACGAACAAGCTCCGGCTGCTTTCCCTTCCCGATGCAGTGAAGGCGATGCTGGCGGACCGGTCGCTGAGCGAAGGTCACGCCAGGGCCCTGGCCGGACTGGATGACCCTGTCAAAGTCACGAAGCTGGCAGAACGGATTGTCCGGCAGGGGCTCTCGGTCCGGCAGGCGGAAGACCTCGTCCAGAAGGAGAAGGATCGCCTCCCGGCCCTTCCCGCTTCGAGAAAGAACACGCTCCGGATCCCGGAGGAATTCGCCGCGTTTTCCAGGGAGAAGGGGTTCAAGGCTTCTCTAAACCGGAGGCCCGACGGGATTTCCCTAAGGCTCGAGGGGTTGAGCGAAAGGCAGGCCGAGGGGCTTCTTGCCCTGATCCGAGAAGAAGGGGATCGCGTTTTCCGGGCGGAAGAGGAGTAAGCCATGCCATTCAAGTTTGAGGATATCGCTGCCTTCTCGAGGATCCTCTCCGGTGCACTCGTGGTCTGCGGCTTCATTATCCTGGGGCTTTTGCTGGGAAGGCAATTTGCCGGAAGGGGGGCCCCCGCGTGGGTGGTGCCGGCCATGACGGCTCTTGGTGCCCTGGTGGGAATGTCTCAGGGCTGGGCGATGATCCGGCCCCTTTGGAAAGACCGGGGGAAGAAACGCCCGTAAGGGAATGTTTCACGTGAAACAGTGAAGGAGGAATCTCATTGGATACGCTTTATTCCCCGTGGCGAATGGCGTATATCGAATCGGCGGAAAAAACGCCCGGCTGCATTTTCTGCGAGTTCCCCAAAAAGGGCGACGATGAGGCCCTCCTGATCCTGCACCGGGGAAAGAGCTGCTTTGTCATCATGAACGCGTTTCCCTACAATCCCGGTCACCTGATGGTCGTCCCCTACAGGCACATCGCTGAATACGAGAACCTCCTGGACGAGGAGCTGCTCGAAATGAACCGGCTGGCGGGCGACTGCATTGCGGCCCTGAAGAAAGCCATGTCGCCCCACGGGTTCAACATGGGGGTCAATCTCGGCCGGATCGCGGGAGCCGGAGTGGATGGACATGTCCATCTCCACATCGTTCCCCGGTGGAGCGGGGATACCAACTTCATCACCGTCACCGGACAGACTCGAGTGCTGCCCGAGGCGCTTCCCGTGACCTGGGCCAAACTCAGGGAGGCGCTCCGGGTCCGTGACTGAAGCAGGGGATCGTTTTCTCGAACCGGCCGCCGAGATTGAAATCGAGATGACGGAAAAGCGCTCGCGTTTCATTGCGGCGGTTCGGGTGGCCCGCACCCCGCTGGAGGCGAAGGAGGCCGTGAGGGAAATCGCGTCCGCTCGCCCAGACGCCAACCATCACTGCTGGGCCTACCGGGTGGGATTTCCCCCAATGGAATATTATTCCGATGCGGGTGAACCCTCGGGAACGGCGGGAAAGCCGATCCTCGGGGCCATCCAGCGGGCGGGGATGACCAACACGGCGGTGGTGGTCACGCGCTACTTTGGGGGGATCAAGCTGGGGGTCCGGGGCCTCATCGAAGCCTACGGAGCCGCCGCGAGGAGGGTCCTTGAGGCGGCAGGGGCCGCGTGGAAGGTCGCATCCCGGACGTCAGTGATCCGCCTGTCCTACGAGGAACAGGGAAACCTGAGGTTCTACCTCAGGGAACTCGGCGTAGAGGCCGAATCCCTGAACTGCCGTTACGAAGAAACGGTGATCATGGAGGTGCCCGTCCCCCTTTCAATGGAAGAACGGGCATCGGCTCTCTTCGGCTCTCTTCTCGCCAGGGGGCAGATTCTCGGCTGGGAATGGCGCTGAAGAGCGGCACCGGAATCGAAGGAGGCGAATCGAAAGTGATACTGGAAGAAGCACAGGACTCTTTTTACAGGAGGCTGAGGCATCCCGTTTGCCGCAGCCTCCTTCGAGACCTGACGGAGGAGGAGCTGCGCCATCTCAGCGCCACGGATTGCATTCCGAACAACCGGAACGCGGCACTCTACGTCACCAGGATCCGCTCGCGGAGCGCGGCTTTCACCGAGAACATCTACGAAGTCGACGAAGGGACGATCTCCCTGCTGGAGCAGGTCTGGGGCTATCTCCGCTGGCAGCAGATGATCCGCGTGAGCGCACGCGTGGGATCCCCGGAGGGCAGTCCACTGAAGGCCAATCTCTATGTCACGAGGAGGTTTTCCCGGATCGCCCACATGTTCCACGGGAATTTCTTCCCCCAGATGGACGAGGACTTGGCGGACATGGTGACCGTGGTGGTCCCGGAATGGCACCAGAGGAAGGTCCTGGTCTTCCCGAATCAGCGGGTGACCTATATCCTGGGAAGCGACTATTACGGGGAAGCGAAGATGGCGACCCTGCGCATGGCGATGCACATCGCTAGGGAGGAACTGAACGGCATCGGCCTTCACGCGGGGAGCAAGAAGATCCGCCTGCAGTCGGAAAGCGGAATGAAGGAACTCGGGCTTTTGATTTTCGGCCTGTCGGGAACGGGCAAGACGACGATCACCACCGCGGATCACGGCTTGAAAGCCCCCGAAGGGGTGGAAGTCCTGCAGGACGACATCAACCTCCTCCTGTCTGACGGCCGTTCCCTGGGAACGGAAAGAAACTTCTACATCAAGACCGACAACGTGAGCAAGCAGCCTCCGCTCCTGGCGGCAGCCATGGACAGCCGGGCGATCCTGGAGAACTGCTGGGTCGACGATGACGGGGACATCAATTTTGACAACCACGCCATCTCCACGAACGGCCGGGCCGTGGTCCCCAGGGAAGCCATTCCCAACACCACGGACCGCATTGACCTTCCGCATACCGACATCCTTCTTTTCAACATGCGGCGCTATGACATTCCCCCCATTGGCCGGCTCATCTCCCCCGAACAGGCGGCTGCCTATTTCATGCTCGGGGAATCTACCATCACCAGCGCCGAAGACCCCAGCCGGGTGGGCCAGGCGAAACGGGTGGTCGGTTTCGATCCCTTCATCGTCAACCAGCCCCAGAAGAACGGGAACCGGATTCTCCAGATCCTGAGGGAAAACCCCCAGATCCGCTGCTACGTCATGAGCACGGGAAGGGTGGGAGGGAACAACGGGGCAAATATCACCCCGGAGGTTACGTTCGCCTGCATCGAAGCAGCCCTTCGGGGCCAGCTGCGATTCCGTTATGACGACATCCTGGGCTACGAAATCCCGGAAACCTACCCCTTCGAGGACGGTGAGAGGTTCGACCCCTACCGGGTCTGGGACAGCGAAACCTACAGGAAGATGATCGGAGATCTCAGGAAGGAAAGGCGGGAATACCTGGGCAAATTTTCAGGCCTGGCGCAGGAAATCCTTACGGCGGTCTGATCCGTCGGAACGAGCGTTTTCGGGGGCTTTTTTCAAGGGATTGCGGTGGAGTAGGGGAGCGGCTATAATGCCAGGTGTCAACCAGAAAAAATAGAAAGGGTGACACATGATGCCAAACCGGACCCGCACCATGATCCAGGCTTCCCTCTTTGCCGTCCTGACCGCCATTGGGGCACAGGTGAGGATTCCCCTGCCCCTTGTTCCAATGACGCTCCAGGTCCTTTTCGTCTTTCTTTCCGGCGTCCTGCTTCCGCCGCGGGCCGCTCTGGCGTCGATGATCCTTTACCTGGCCATGGGCCTGCTCGGCCTCCCCGTGTTTGCGGGGGAAAGCGGTCCTTCGGTGGTTCTTCATCCCACCTTCGGGTTCCTTCTCGGGTTCATACTGGCAGCGTGGCTCATCTCCGGGATCGTAACGCTGAAAGGACATCGCTTTGCTGTTTGCCTCACCGCCTGCCTGTCGGGCCTGGCGGTGATCTACGCCCTGGGGCTCGCTGGGCTTTACCTGAACGTGAACCTGGTCATGGGCAAGTCGATGACCTGGGCCCAGGCCGCGAAAGTCGGGATGATCCCCTTTCTGGCGGGTGATCTTCTAAAGGGAGTCGCGGCGGCCTTCATCGCCTCTCGCATCGGCCCCCGGCTATCGGCGGCCGGGAAGGGAGACTGGCACTGAACAAGGAAAGGCCCCGGGGATTTCCCCGGGGCCTTTCCTTGTTTGATTACGGCGCGGATGCTTTTTTTCCGGAGGTGAAAAGATGGACTGGGGAAAGCGGATACGAACGGATTGCCCGGTATGCGGGCAACGCTATGAAGCGGCCAGCCGCCCCGTTCGGTGCGGCTGCGGTTCCCCCCTGAATACGACGGTGGAGTGGGAAGAGCTGCGGATCGACGGAAGACTGCAGGGGTTGTGGCGGTACGGATCGGCGCTCCCGTTCGAACTCCGGGAGGCACCGACGATGGGGGAAGGATGGACGCCGCTGGTCCGCGCCCATGAACCGGAGAACCTGTATTACAAGCTTGAATTCTTATTCCCCACCGGATCCTTCAAGGACAGGGGGGCCGTCATGGTGATGGCGGAAGCCCTGGCCCTGAAGTCCCCCGAAGTGGTCCAGGACTCCTCGGGAAACGCCGGGGCGAGCATCGCCGCCTACGCGGCAAGGAGCAAGATCAAGGCGATGATCCTGGTCCCGGCTAACACCTCGGAGAAAAAAAGGGAGCAGATCCGGTCCTACGGGGCGCAGCTGCGTTCCGTCGACGGGGATCGGACGGCGACGGCCAGGGAGGCATGGAAACTGGCGCAAAAGCGTTTTTACGCCAGCCACGTCTGGAACCCCTTCTTCCTCGAGGGGACGAAGACCTTTGCCTTCGAGATCTGGGAACAGCTGGGTTTTCAGCCTCCGGACGCGCTATTCATCCCCGCCGGAAACGGGACCCTGCTCCTGGGAGCCTGGAAAGGTTTTTCCGAACTCCTGGCCAGGGGACTCATCGAACGTTTACCGCGGCTCATCGCCTGTCAGAGCTCAGGTTGTGCGCCTCTTTACGCGCGCCTGTACGGGAAATCCGCTGGCGAAGCGAGAGAAACCGTTGCTGAGGGAATCGCGGTCCCGGTTCCGCCCAGAATTGCCGAGATGGAGCGGGCAGTCGCCGAAACGGGCGGAGAGTGCGTCCTCGTGGAAGATGACGAGGTGCTCCAGGAACAGAAGCGCCTGGCGAAAGAAGGTTTTCTTGTTGAACCGACGGCGGCAGCGGCCTCCGCCGCAGCCGCGAAGGCAATGAGAGAAGGGGGCGTTAAGGCGGAAGAACGGATCGTCGTTCCGCTTACCGGCTCCGGACTGAAAAAGCCGCCGGCCTAGGCGAGCGCCTTTTAAGAAACTTCATCAAGGAGAGGACCGCGGCAGGGGGAGCTTAAACTCCCCCTGCCGCGGTTTGTCGTTCTGAAGATCAAAAAAAGTCAGCCTCTTCAAGCTCCTTGCAGGGGGATTTCCCCCGAAATCCTGGGGGAATTTTTAGCCAGGTGGGGTGAAATCGATTGAGTCGGGAGGAAAGGATTTTCCCGGCAGGCATGGTCGCGCCGCGGAAAGAGGGGGGCAACCTGCGGGCAGGTCCCGGAAACAAAGCCTGTTTTAGGCGGGCGAGGCGTGAGGAGCGATTGATCAATACTGATCAATAACCGCAAAGGCAGGGTAGAATGAAGCAGGAACCCGATCTGTATCCAGGGGAGGCGAGTCGGCATGAACAGAAAGGACATCGAAACGCTGGCGGAATGGATCCTGGAAGGAGGCCCCTTTGTCGTGCTCACGGGGGCGGGAATGAGCACCGAGTCGAACCTCCCGGATTTCCGTTCCAGGCAGGGGCTTTGGGCGCAGTATGATCCAGCCCGGCTGGCGACGGAGTGGGCCATGGAAAACCGCCCCGACGAGTTCTACGCCTTTTACCGAATGAGGGTGGAAGCCCTGAAGGCAGCCTCCCCGAACCGGGGACACGGGATCCTGGCGGATTGGGAGAGGCGGGGCCTGCTGTCGGCCATTGTGACCCAGAATGTGGATGGTCTCCACCAGGAGGCGGGTTCCCGCCGCGTGGTGGAGCTCCATGGGAGCCTGCGAACCGCACGCTGCAGGGCCTGCGGGGCGAAAAGCCCTGGAGTGAGACTCCTGGAAGGGCCCCTCTGCCCTGCCTGCGGGGGCCGCCTAAGGCCGGACGTGGTTCTTTTCGGGGAAAATCTTCCCGAGGCCTCCCTGGAAGAAGCCGAACGCCTGGCTTCCACGGCTCGGTTGTTCGTGGTTTTGGGCTCTTCCCTGGCCGTTTCTCCGGCGAATTGCCTCCCCGGCGTCGCCGCGGCCTGCGGAGCGAAGGTGGCGATCGTGAACCGCGAAGCCACGCCCTTTGACGGAAGGGCGCACCTCGTGATCCAGCGCGGCATCGGAGAAGTCCTCGCTGAAACCGACCGGGTCGTTTCAGAAAAGGAGACTTTAAAAGGGCCTGTCTAAGAGGGAGGGGGCTTCCTCCAGAAGCGAGACGAAGGCCGAAACGACCTCCGGGTCAAAATGCACCCCGGATGCCCGCCGGAGGTGTTCGAGAACCTTCCCGGGACTCCACCGTTTCCGGTAGCAGGTTTCCGAGAGAAGGGCGTCCCACACGTCCACGACCGCGAAAATTCTTGCCGCGATGGGGATGTCCTTCCCTTTCAGGCCGTCCGGGTATCCGCTGCCGTCGAAGCGTTCGTGATGGCGAAGGGGAACCTCCAGGGCTCCCTGGAGGGCCGGCACGGACCGGAAGGCTTCAAAGGCCCTCACCGTGTGAGTCCGCAGTGTCTTCCAGTCCTCCTCCGTCAGCGGGGGGCTCTTCTGGAGAAGGCTGTCCGGAAGGGTGAGCTTGCCGATGTCGTGCAGCAGGGCCCCACGGCGCAAGTCGACCAGCTCCCGGCTGGAAAGGCCCAGGCGCTCCCCGAGCTTGACCGCGAGGGATGTCACGCGTTCGCTGTGTCCGGCGGTTTCATGCCCTCGGAGTTCCAGCAGGGTTGCGCAGGCTTCCACCATGGCGTCGACCGAGGAATCCAGCATGGATGCTCCCCGGTCGAGGCACCGGAGTCGCTCCGTTCTCGCCCTTGCCTCGCCGATCGCTTCCGCCAGCCCGTTCAGAAAAGGCAAGGCTTTCTCTTCCTCGGAGCGGCCGCGGAGGGCGGCCACGAGGAGTCCCGCGGAGAGGTCCGTTTTCTCGAGGGGGAAAAAACAAGGGCGGAATTCTCCTTCCGGTTTCAGGGCAATTTCTGCGGAACCGGCCGGAAATTCCGCCTCGATCCAGGTGGGAGGAGTTCCGGAAGCGGCGGCCCTGCAGGAAAGAAGGGTCTTCTCCTGCGCCGGGAAAAAGAGGGCAACGGGGAGGCGAATCAACCTTGAAACACCTTCCGCCAGCGCAGCGAGATCTTCCCCTGAAGGATCCGGCTGGGTGAGCACCTTCCCCAGCGCCATGAGGGGGAGCGGCACTTCCCCGCCGGGGGCGGAAGGCGCGACCTCGATCGCAAATCCGGCCTCCTTCAAAAGCTTCAGGAACTGGGCCTGCTCAGCGATTGAAGCGTCCTGGAGCGTGACAGCGATTTTGCCGCCCAAAGCGGTTCCCTCCCCCTGCGGTCGAATGCGGCTGCTATTAGGACGAGGCTATTGTATCAGAGGGAACCCGACGAAGGTCCGACCTCTGCCGGGGCCAGGGCAAGCCGGTCCGGAAGGGTTTTCATGTCCGCATAGCCCGCGGGAATTTCCAGGACCGATGCCGCGTGGGGATGGGAGGCGAAGGACCAGGGGTTCAGGACCACGTGCCAAAGAACGGCTCCGTCCTCGCCCAGAAACAGGATATCCAGCGGGTAGCGCATCCAGTGGGAATGAATGGAGCGGCACCCATCGAACCAGACCCCCATCGATTTGGGATCCGTGAACATGAGTCCCCTGAAGCGTTCCCGGAACGTGGCGGCCGCCCAGACCGGCTCGAACCAGATCCTGCCGTCCGGGCCGAACGCGGCGAGAGGCACCCCAGAAAAGATCTTCGTCATGGCCTCAGGTTCTCCAGGATCTGGATCATGGCCGGCCCCAGGATGATGACGAACAGGCTGGGGAAGATGAAGAGGACGAGGGGGAAAAGGATCTTCACCGGGGCTTTCCTCGCATGCTCTTCGGCTCTCAGGCGGCGCCGCTTCCGCAGCCCGGCGGCCTGGGCGCGAAGAACCGCGGCGATGCTGGTCCCCAGGCGCTCGGCCTGGATGATGCTGGCGGTGAAAGATTTGATTTCGTCGAAGGGCAACGCCTCGGCAATGCCTCTGAAAGCGGCTTCGCGAGGAGAACCGAGGCTGATTTCGGCCATGGCCTTCGAGAAGAGTTCCCCCAAGGGATGCCGAAACCGGCTTGCGACGCGCTGGAGGGCCGCGTCGAGCCCCAGCCCGGCTTCCACGCTGACGACGAGCAGATCCATTGCGTCGGCCAGCTGGGCCCGAGCGAGTTCCACTCTCCTCCGGGTCCGGGAGGTCACCCACAGGCCGGGCAGAAGGTAGCCGGCGCAGGCGGCGAGGATCGAGGCGGGAAGGAAAAACCTGCCCCGGACGAACAGTCCGGCGGCGGTCCAGAGCAGGAAGGCCGACACCACCTTGGACACCGCGAGAGCTTTCCCGGTTATGCCCAGCGGGCGCCCTGCCCTTTCGCAGTATTCGTCCAGCCGCTCGAGCGTCCTGGGGGGATAGAGGCGCGACAGGACATTCACCAGGGCCTTCCCCAGCGGGGAGAGGATCCTCTGCCTAAAGCTCGGCGTCTCGTTTCTTCTCTGGACTTCCAGGTACTCCGAAGCCCTTTGAAGCCGGACATCCTCACCCGGGAGAAAAGCCTGGAAAAAGAGCCAGAGGCTCAATCCAAGCATCGCAAACAGAACCGTCGAGACCCACGTTTCCATTCGGATCCCCTCCTTCAGTAGCGGGGCTTGACGATCCGGGTCACCAGGAAAATCCCGATCACCCCGAAGACCCCGGAAAGCGTGAGCATCCGGACTCCCTGGGGAGTGTGGAAAAGAACGCCCATGTATTCCGGCCGCGTCAGGGTGAAGAAAATCCCGAGGACGACCGGGAGCAGCGAGATGATCCAGCCTTCCATGCGTCCCTGGGCCGTCAGGGAGCGCATTTCCATCTGGGCCTCGCGCCGGTCCCGCATGATTCCGGAAATGTTGTCCAGCACCTCGGCAAGATTCCCGCCGACTTCCCTCTGGATCAGGATGGCGGAAACGGCCAGCTCCAGGTCGAGGCTGCCCGTGCGTTCCACCCACCTCCGAAGGGCCGTTTCGACGTCGAAACCGACCGTCATCTCCGTGATCACCTGCCGGAGCGTCGGGCCGATCGGGGCCTCCATCTGGCCGGCAGCGTGCTGGAGGCTCTGGAAAAAGCTGAATCCCGCCCTTAGGCCGGAAGCGAGCAGATCCAGCAGGTCGGGGATCTGTCCCTCCATTTGCCGTTTTCTCCGGGTGCCCTGGACCCGGAGAAACAGGAGGGGAAGGCTCCCCCCGGATGCAAGTCCGACAGAAAGGCCCAAAATTCCGGCCGAAAGGAACCCGGAAAGAGTGCAGGCTAAAAGCAGGATTGCCCACAGGAGAAGGGCTTCCTCCACTTCCAGGGGAATTCCCGCGTTCTGCAGGAGCCGGGAAACTTTCCGCTGAAGCTGCCTGGGAGCCAGCGAGGAAACGAATCGCAGGCGCTGGCGTTCCTCGCTGGAGGGCTTGTCCTGGGCGAACCAGTGCTTCACCCGCTTGAGGGGATCGTTTACCGGGACCGGACGGAAGGCCCGGAAGACGCACAAAAGGGAAGCGAGCCCCAGGGCAACCGACAGGAGAGCCACAAGGATGTCCTGCACCGTTCTCCCCCCTCAGCGCCCCGCAAGGCAGTCCGCGGGCAGGGCTACACCCGCGAGCTCGAACTTGGCCAGGTGTTTCGGCTGGATCCCGGTGGGCCGGAGTTTTCCGCGAACCCGTCCCCTTTCGTCGAAACCCTGGAGGTCAAAGTGGAAGAGGTCCTGCGTCTGGATGATCTCTCCTTCCATGCCGGTGATCTCGGTGACGGTCATCACGCGTCGAGACCCGTCCCGCAGGCGTTCCTGGTAGATCAAGAGGTCTACGGCGGAGGCGATCTGGTCCCGGATGGCCTTGAGGGGCAGCTCGAGGCCCGACATCATGACCATGCTTTCCAGCCGCGCAAGGGCGTCCCGGGCGGAGTTGGCATGGATCGTGGTCATGGAGCCGTCATGCCCCGTGTTCATGGCCTGGAGCATGTCGAAGGCCTCCCCTCCGCGGCATTCCCCTACGATGATCCGGTCCGGGCGCATCCGGAGAGCATTTTTAACCAGGCTCCGGATGGGGATCGCCCCTTTTCCCTCGATGTTGGCCGGCCGCGCTTCGAGCCTGACGACGTGGGGCTGCTGGAGCTTGAGCTCGGCGGCATCCTCGATGGTCAGGATCCGTTCCTTTTCGGGGATGAAGCCTGAAAGGACGTTCAGAAGCGTCGTTTTCCCGGAACCCGTTCCCCCGACGATCACGATGTTGAAACGCGCCTCCACGGCGGTGCGGATGAACGCCACGGCTTCCTCGGAGAGGGTTCCGCCCGCGATGAGATCAGCGGTCGTCAGGGGGGTCTTCCGGAACTTGCGGATGGTGATCAGGGGTCCTTCCAGGGAGAGAGGGGGAATGACGCCGTTGACCCTGGATCCGTCCGGCAGGCGGGCGTCCACCATGGGGGAAGACTCGTCGATGCGCCTTCCCAGGGGAGAGACGATGCGTTCGAGCACCCGCTTGACGTGTTCGTCGTCAGCGAAGACGACATCGGTGAGCTCGATGTTCCCCCGCCGCTCCACGTAGACGATGTCCGGCCCGTTCACCATGATCTCGCTGATCGAATCGTCGTCGATCAGGGGCTGAATGGGCCCGTACCCGAACACCTCGTTCAGGACTTCCTCGCGGAGCCGCTCCTGCTCGGCTGCCGACAGTTCCGGGCTGGCGGAAAGAAAGCTGTCCACGATTCGGACGACCTTCCTGCGAAGCTCGGCGTTCCCCTGGCTTCCAGGGTCCGACCCGCCCAGGTCCTTCGGGTCGACTTCCTCGGCAAGCCGGACCAAAAGCCGCCTCTGCGCGGCCCGGAAGGCCGGGGAAACCTGGATCCTTTCCTTCTGTTCCTCCGCGGAACGCCCTGCAAGCCGCTTGAGAAGGCTCATTGGGATTTCCTCCCTTTCCCGCCTGGGGAGGAATCAGGGAAAAGACGGTTCAGGAGTTCTCCCACCGCTTTCACGAACGGCGAGCGCGGAAGGGTCAGAACCGGGCTTCGTCCGCTTTCCCAGGCCCGGTCCAGGGCGGGTTCCTCGGGGATCAGGGCCGAGGCCTTGTAAAGGGACGCCATTTTTGCGGCAGTCTGGGCGTTTCCCTTGTTGACCCGGTTGATCACGGCGCATCTCTCTTCGTGGACGAGCCGGAGCTGGTCCATCAGGTTCCAGAAGAGGCTGCCATTCTTGACCCCCGTGAGGGAGGCGTCCGTCACGAGCCAGAGGTGCTGCGCCTTTTCAGCGAAAAGCAGGGTGATCTCGTCAAAGCTCCTGTGCAGGTCCGCGATGACGAGGTCGTGGGACTTCTGGAGCAGGTCAAGGGCTTCCGATACCGCCTGGGGGCGGATGAGTTCGGCCTGGGCCGGTGATTTGGGGGCAGCCAGGATCGAGAAGCCTTCTTCCGTGGTCAGGAGGTAGCGGTGGATGTCCCGTTCCCCGCTTCCGCTGTCCCGGGCCCAGTCCACCCAGGTCAGGGTTGGCCTCGCGTTCATGAGGAACGCAGCGTCGCCCAGAGCGATGTCCCCGTCGGCTACAGCGACCTTGAGCCCCTTCCGGCGGGCGGCCCCGGCAAGCGCCAGGGCGAGAGAGGTCGTCCCGGCTCCCCCCCGGCATCCCCAAAGTCCCAGGAGGATTCCCGTCCGATCCCGGTTTTGCCCCACAGCAGCGGAATAGGCCCGGTTCACCGCGGCATCGAGTTCGGCCACGGGGCAGGCGGCAGGCACAAAATCCCTTGCCTGGAGCCGGATGATGGTCCGGATGGCCTCCGGATCGTTCTCCTCGGCCGCAACGATAATCCCCGGGAGGAACTGGAGGGACTTGAGCGCATCCAGGAGGTCCGCCGCTTCCTGTTCCCCGGCTCACAATCCCATGAGAAGAACGAGGGGCCTGGCGGCCTGCACGAGGGACCTCAGCTCCGCAAACGAACCGGCCTCGCCGGCGACCTCGATCGTGGAACTTTCCTGAAGTCCCCTCTTCCACCCGTTTCGACGCTCTTCGATGCCTGCCAGGAAAAGGCGGATCATGGATTCTTCACCACCTGGGGAACGACCGTGATCACGAGCTCGGTCTCGTTGTTCTGGAACTGCTTGCTGCGGAAGAGGCTGCCGAGAAGAGGCAGGTCCGCGAGGAGCGGGATCTTCTTGACCATTCGGGTTTGCTTGTTGTCCAGTAGCCCCCCGATCACCAGCGGCTCTCCGTCTTTCAGGACCGTCCGGTTTTCTACCTTTCGGCTCCTTAGGGCCGGGATGGAAACGCCGTTCGTGACAATGCGGTTCTCCCAGTCCAGTTCAGATACCTCGGCGGAGAGGTTCAGGAGGATGTCCCCGTCGCTGAGGACTTCGGGGACGATCGTCATGATGACGCCGTAGGGTTTCCATTCGATCTTGATCTGGTTGTTCTCGACGCCGACCGGAACGGGGATTTCTCCCCCAACGTTGATGAAGGCCTTTTCTCCGCTGAGCCCGCTTACGCTCGGACGGCTGAGGATCCTCGTGCTGGAGGTGTTGCCCACGGCCTCGAAAAGGCCCTTGAGGTTTGAGGGGATATCGGCGGCCCGGTTCCAGGTAAACCCGATCTGCCCCAGCTCGGAGTTGACGAGGTTGGCAGACCCTGAAACGATCTGTCCCCTCCCGCCTTCCAGGTAAGAGAGCCCGAGCTTTTGCCCTTTTCCTTTCGCCATCTCCATGACGATGGCCTCGATTTTGACGCGTGGATCGCCCTCGACGTTCAGGAGGTTGACGACGTTGGGTGCGAAGCCCCTCGCGATGGCCTCGGCCCTTTTCCTTTCGTACGGGGTCCTGACGGTTCCCTCCAGGATGACGGTAGTTTCCGTCAAGGCGGCCTTGATGCCCGAATCCTGCAGCATCTGCTCAAGGTCCCAGGTCCGAACTCGCCGGGAGGGGTGGACGAGGATGTCGAACACGTGACATCCCTTCGAATCCCAGACCACGAGGGAAGACACCCCCTCGGATTTCCCAAAAAGGAGCAGGTCGTTCCGGCTGACGGGCTGCGCGTCCAGGACGTTGGGGTTCCCGATGGCGACCCGCGTCAGGGACTGGAACACAAGCGGGGCGTTTTGCCCCGTTTCCAGGTGGAAGGTCTGCTGCGGCCGGGAAAGAGCAGCGGCGGAAGGCAGGGCCCAGGACAATAGCAGGCAAACCGCCGCTAGAACCGGAAAAGTCCGATGTTTCCTCATCGTTCAGGCCTCCTCATTGCGCTGGAACCGCCACGGATTCCGTCTTTCCGGGAACCATCACCGTGACGGACCAGCCGCCGGCGGGCCGTCGGACGGGAGTTCCCGGGGTCGGTGAAGAAGCGGGTTTCATGCTCGCCTGCGTCGTTTCGCCGCCCGGCCTGGACTGTTCCTTCCAAGCCGTTGGGTCCGGCCCGGAGTAGACCGCTTCGGGGGTCTTTCCCGTGTCCCCGGCGGGACGAAGGGAAAGCCAGAGATCCCCGCGGCGCTGAGCCCAGGCCAAAATCGGGGCCTGCTGCGGCGAAACCTCGAGGACCACCGATTTCGCCAGCTCGGCGGGGGCCGGTTTTTTCCGCCCTTCCGCGGGGATGCCCGAGTCCACTCCGACGGCCAGGACCTTCAGTCCCGACAGCAGGTTGCGGGCTGGGGTGATTCCGCCTGGGCGTTTTTCCAGGATGACCACGTCCACCCGGTCATCGGTGCGGATATGCCCGGAAACCAGGCTGACTTCGTCCACGGCCATGGCGATCGCCCGCATCCCGTTCGGCAGGGTCAGGGACAGGCTTCCTTTCCCCCCTGCTTCGGCCAGCTTGAATTTCAGGATGGGATCTCCCTTGGCGAGGCGGTAGAGGGTCCGTTTGCCGGCGAGCTGGTCAGCGGCCGGGATTTCTTCCGCTGGGAAGGCCCCTCGGGGCATCTTCAGGACCACGATATCCTCCGGGGTGAGGGTGCTGAAGGCCTCGATCTCCCGGGCGGCCGCCGTAACCGGAATCATCCTGTTCTCGGCGGCGGCCAGGCGTTTCCGGTACTCCCGGATCTGCCCGAAGACCAGCGCGGCTGCGATCAAAGCCAGAAGGAGCGATAGAGTCAAAAGCAGGATTTTCCTTCGCATTCCTTTTCCTCCTCAGGATTCCGGGACGACCAGGCGGATCCCGTAGGCTCCGTAGTCGGGGACGTTCCTCCCGGTTCTGGAATTCGGGGTCGCCATCTTCACGAAGCGGGCATGGATGTCCACGTCGTTGCCCGTTCCCACCGCGTTTTCCAGGAAAACCCTGGCGAAGCCGATGACGTGGACCAGCTCCCGGCCGTTGATATCGGCCATGGACTCGATGACGGGGATCGTGATCAGCCGGCTGCTTGTCTCAATGTCCGGCATGGACTGGTAATAGTCCCAGTCGTGGGGATCCTGCCCCACGAGATAGTTCACCCCTTCCCGGGTTGGTCCGGCCATGTTGCCCGGCTCGGTGTAGATCCAGTCGTCATCGGTGCTTATCTCGCTTCCGATGCGGACCCAGCCGTCGGAACCGTACTTGATGTTCTGGAGATAGTCCTTGGCTCCGCGGTCCGTCGGGTCCAGGGCCACCGCGTTGAAGTTCCCGTGGTAGGCTCCGCTTCCAGGGCCGGGACCGTACTTGATCACGTAGGTTACGCCGTAGGTGAATCCTCCCTCGGGAGGGACGATGGCGAAAGGCCGCAGCCCCTGGACCTCGGAAACGGGGGAAGCGATGGCTTCCGCGTGGGCTCGGACCAGGATCGTGTCTTTCCCCAGGAAAACGGCGAAGAACGTCCGGAGGGCTTTTTCCCCGTCCACGTGGCAGCGGTTGGATGCCGGGAAACGGACCGCATAGGAAGCCTCGAGGTTTTCGCTGCCCATTTGGACGGCCCGGCCGGCGGCTGTTTGAGGGTTTCCCATGGCCAGCTCCATGGCCCCGCAGAGGGCAGCGGCATCGACGGCTCCCTGGAGGCGCTCCCTCATGAGGACCGCGTAACCGTAGTCCACCGCCAGCGAGGCCGCCGAAAGCAGGATGCCCAGGGAAAGCGCCGTCACTACAAGGATGCCGCCCCGCCGTTGCCGGGAGTGCCTCATGCTCATCCCTCCTTTCGGAAAGCGGCCACCGCCGTTGGCTG
Source organism: Synergistaceae bacterium (assembly GCA_029267465.1). Taxonomy (GTDB): domain Bacteria; phylum Synergistota; class Synergistia; order Synergistales; family 79-D21; genus 79-D21. The sequence goes on along the minus strand of JAJUIT010000002.1, from coordinate 44,251 downwards.
GAAGGTTCCCAAAAAAGCGGGAACGAACTGGCCGAGCGGTGTGACCGTCCTCAGGGGTACCGAGACGGAGACTTTCGATTCCACGTAGGAAGAGAGGGTCACTTCCTCCACCCGGATGGTCGGCGTCCCGGCGAAAGACCGCAGGGAGAGGAGATTCAGGACGGCGGCGGTCACCTCCTCGGGGGATTCACCGACTGCCGCGAGGCGAGCCCCCTCCCGGGCCGCATGCTGGACGACCTGGAACTGCTGGAAGAGGGAGGCCATCTCGATGATCCCCATGACGAGGACCAGCAGCACGGGAAGGGTGAGGGCCAGTTCGACCAGCGCGGCTCCGCGATGTTTTTCCCCGTTCATGCGGTGACCCTCCCGAGGAGAGGGAAAAAATGGGAAAGGATGAAACCGGCCGTCATCGCCAGGGCGTAAGGAACCTTTTCCCGTTTCCTCGAGCCTGCGTTCCTGCAAAGGGCACGGACCGCCTCTTTCCAGCCGGAGGCGGCCTCCAGCCATGCCTGCGTCCAGTCCTCCGGCCTGAGGGCCAGCACGACGACCAGAACCCCTCCCGAAAGGGCGGACCAGAGAAGGGCATCCGCCGCGGAGGGCCAGCCCGCGGCGGCTCCCAGGGCCGCCATGAACTTGACGTCCCCCGCTCCCATGCCGCCGAGCCAGTAAGGAAGGAGAAGGGCCGAAAACCCGGCAGCGGCTCCCAGGGCCGACGAGACCAAATCCCCGCGGTACGCGTGCCAGGCAAGGGCTCCCAGCAGGATCGTCCCGTTCAGCAGGTTCGGGACTTTCCTGAACCGGAGATCCCAAAGCCCCCCGAAAAGGGATGCCGGAAGAAAGATCCAGAAACCCGCCATGTTCTCACCTCTTCCAGGGTTGGCTTTCGCCTTCCGGGGAGAAAAAAGGGGCGGAGGCCCGCCCCTTTCTCTCGCCTGCCTCGCGCCTGGGTTTTGCTCAGGACCCGCTGCTGCTGCTGCCGCTCATCTGATCGGAGGCATTTTGAAACACCCCGGCAATGCCTCCCTTAAGAGTTACCAGGGCGGCCACAAGAGCCACCGCGATGACGGCGATGATCAGGCCGTACTCCACCATCCCCTGTCCCTCTTCATCTCGAACCAGACCGACCAGCTTCTTCATCATCTCGTCCACCTCCCAGACTGAATGTCCTCTCCCCGATTTCTAACGGAAACCCCATCCTGCCTCGCTGACTGAAAGGAAGTTTGTAAAGTTCATTATAAAAAGGCGCAAAAAGGCGTCAAGATCTACAAATAGTGGATTCAGCCGAATTTTAAAAAGAATTATTGAATAGGATGATTTATAAACTGTAAAAAACGACGGGAGGGGCGGGCTTCAGGAAAGCCGGGTCAAGGATCGATTCCAGCTAAGTCCAGGGAAGGAGTTTTCAGCTTGAATGGATTGATTTCGGAAGAATAAAGATTCCGTGGAAAGAATAAAATGATTCATAAAAAGGGGCGGGGAAAATTGACAGCCCGTCAACATTTCCTGGAAAATTCATGGGAAATGACCTGGAAGGACGGGTTGTTCGGCCTCTTTTTTTCGATTTCAGGGATTTTTCCCGGGTTCGGATTCGATCATTTCCAGGAAAGCCTGCACCACGAGGGGGTCGAACAGGCGTCCCGAACCCTCCCGGATGTAGGCCAGGGCCCTCTCGGGAGTCCAGGCCTTCCGGTAAGGCTGGTCCGCCGTCAGGCTGACCCAGACGTCCACGACGGAGAAGACCCGGGCGAAGAAGGGAATCCCCTCTCCCCTCAGGCCGAGAGGATACCCCTGGCCGTCCCAGCGTTCGTGGTGGCTGTACGGGATAGCGACGGAATCCTTCAGAAAGCCGATGGGCTGCAGCATCTGGAGGGCATAGACCGGATGCAGGCGCATGACCTTCCACTCTTCCTCGGTCAGGGGACCGGGTTTCGTGAGGATCGCGTCCGGAATTCCCATCTTCCCGATATCGTGCAGGATCGCCCCCCTGCGGATCGCCTGGAGATCCTTCCCTTCCATCCCGAGCCGCCGGGCAAGGCAGACGGTCAGCTCGGCGATTTTCTTCGTGTGCCATTCTGGTTCGCGGCACTTCAGGTCCAGGGCTCTCGACCACCCTTCGATGGTGGAGTCGTAGGCGAGGTTGAGTTCGAGGTTCGCCCGTTCCAGTTCCTCCACCAGGAAACCGCGGTGCAGGGCCGCGGAAGCCTGCCTCGCCACCGTTTCGGTCATTTCCTTCAGGGCCTCGGGGGCTTCCAGGCTCTTCCTGCTGAAGATCTCGAGGACGCCGAGTAGCCGGTCGGGAGCCAGTAGGGGTGCCGCGCAGGCCGCCCTGAACCCCTCTTCGTTCAGGAGGAAAGGCTCCACCCTGGTGACGCCGGGATTGTCCAGGTCGGGCAGGAGGACGGTTTCCCTTCGCAGGGCCGCCTCGCCGCCAACTCCCTCCCCAACGTCAGAGAACCTGGACTGGATTGCTGATCCCCAAAACCCCTCCCCTTCTGCGAATTTCAGTTTCATCGTCGCCTCGTCCAGCAGGGACACGGCAGCCGCGTCGACGTCTGCGTGGGAAAGAATCAGGTTGACAAGGACCTTCAGGGTGGACCGGGGATTCCAGGTTTCGTTCAAGGCCAGGCTGAGCGATTGAAGGACCGCGAGCTTTCGGGACCGTGCCTCCAGGCATCCCTCCCACTGTCGGGTTCTCCCTTCCGGGGCCAAGGTGGCAAGGATCCGGGCCCGGTCGATGGCATCGCGGAAAACCGCGGAGAAGGAGGCCTCGGCAAGGACTTCTCCTCTTGCGGGAAGGGAGAAACAAAGATCTCTCCATTCGGTTTCCCGTTCCCCCAAAAGGAGGCCGGTAAAAAGGCCGGACAGCGAGCGGGCCTGTTTCTGGCCGAAGAGGCTGACCAGGTCGAGTCCCTCCAGTTCCTCGCGCCTTGCTCTCACCCGTTCGCAGAAAGCGAGGTTGCAGCTTTCCAGTCCGTAAACCGGGTGGAAGAGGGCGACGGGCAGGCTGGTTTGGAGGAGGATCTCAGGCAGGCTGCCTCGGGCCTCGATCGTCTCGGCGGAAAGCCGCCGGAGGGCCTCTGCCAGGACGGAGGGGGACTCGTCGTGAAGGAGTTGCCTCGCTCCTCTCTCCCGGGCGACGGAAGCCAAGGCTTCATGGGCCGGATCGAGGACGGCAACCCGTGGTCCCGCCGGCAAAAATCGAGCCTTCACCGGCCACGGGGCCCGAAGGTCCAGGATCACCGCATCCCACCGCGCGCCTTCCGGCCCGGGGAGTTCGGTCCCCACCTCCCAGGCGTGCCCCTCGATCCCTTCTGCCCGGAGAGACCGGAGAAGGGGTTCAGCACCCGGGATAGACCGCGAGGCGACCAGGACGGCCATCGGCTTACTCCACCCAGCGTTCGATGGAAGAAGCCAATCGCTGCGTCAGATGCCTCGTTACGGGTCCGGGTCGCCCGTCCCCGACCCGGGTTGTTCCGATCCGGATCACGGGAACGATTTCCTTGACGCTGCCGGTGATAAAAAACTCGCGTGCCTGGGGCAGCTCCTCCAGCCTGGGGCACCGTTCCTCGATCCGGTAACCGGCTTCCCTGGCCACCTCCAGGACGAACGCGCGGGTGACGCCGGAGAGAACCCGCTCCAGCGGGGCCGTGACCAGCTTCCCATCGATAACCATGAAGGCGTTGCTCGAAGTGGCTTCCGTGATCTCGCCGCCGGGACAGTAAAGGATCTCGAAGGCCTCCGGGTGTTGTCCCCTTTCCACGAAGGCGGCCATGTAGTTGATGCTTTTCAGGAGCGGAAGAGGCCGTTCGTGGGGCAGGGGCCAGAGGGTCACGCCCTCGGCCGTCGCGGATGGGTCGATCCGGTGCATGGGCTCGAACAGGACGAACCACCTTGGGGAGAGAAATCTCCCCCCCTCGCAGCGGTCTCCTCCCGTAACGTAGATCCGGATCGAGGTTTCCTCTTCCATGAAGGAAATGCCCTCTCGGACGACCCTCTCGATCTCTTCCCTGGAAGCCGGGGGCGCGATGCCGGCTTCCCGCAGGGAGTGCTCGAGGCGGTCCAGGTGCAGGGATAGTGCAAGAGGCCTTTTCCCAAGGGTGCGCAGGGAATCGAACACCCCGACCCCGCGCTGGAGGGCCAGGTCGCTTACTGGGATGCAGACGGAGTTCAAGGGGCGGAACTTCCCTTCAAAATACGCCAGTGACAAAAGGAAACCCTTCTTTCCGGCAGGAGATGGGGGCAGGCAGCCCGTGCCAGTATACGGCGAAAACGTGAAAAGACCGTGACCGCTTTCGGTTTCTTGCGCCCCGGTCTGTCCTGTGCTAGTTTTCGACATATCCGCCAACGGTGAAGCGGGGGATTTTCGTGGAATTCATTGCGCAGGGATTTTCCCAGGCACTGACGTTGCTCTTAAGCGGGGACCGGGAAACCTGGTCGGCCATCGAGGTTTCAATGCGCCTCACCTTTCTTTCGATGCTGGCCAGCCTTCTGCTGGGCCTTCCCCTGGGGATCCTGCTCGGGACTCGGACTTTCCCCGGCAAGGCTTGGGTCCGCGTGGCGGTCGACACCTGCCTGGCTCTTCCCACGGTTGTTGTGGGCCTTTTGGTCTATGCCCTCATCTCCAGGCAGGGCCCCCTGGGTTCTTTGAACCTGCTTTTCACGGTCCGCGGGATGGCCATCGGCCAGACCTTCCTGGCGCTCCCGATCGTCGTGGCGCTCACGGCTTCGGCACTGGAGAGCGCGGATCCCCGGATGCTCCTGACGCTCCAGACTCTAGGAACACCTCCGGGGAAAATGGTTTTTGCCATCCTCAGGGAGGTCCGCTATGCCGTCCTGGCAGCGGCCGTTACGGCATACGGCCGGGTCGTGGCGGAGGTCGGGGTTTCGATGATGCTTGGCGGGAACATCAAGTGGCACACCAGGACGATCACGACGGCCATCACCCTGGAAACCGGCAAGGGAGAGTTCTCCACGGGGATTGCCCTCGGGATCGTCCTTCTCTTCATTTCCTTCGCGCTGAACGGCGCCCTCTCCCTTTTCCGGAGGAGGTCCGCCTCATGAGCGCCCCGGTCTACCGCCTCGAGAACCTGCAGGTTCGCTACAAAGACCGCCTGGTGCTGGACGTGGAGCACCTGGAGATCGGCGAGGGCTCGATTTTGGGACTGGAGGGGCCCAACGGCAGCGGCAAGAGCACCCTTCTGAGGGTCCTGGCTTTCCTGGAGACTCCTTCAAGCGGTTCCCTGCATTTCATGGGCTCCCCGGCCGAAAGCTGCGACTTGCTGGCGCTCCGCCGGCAGGTCACCCTTTTGCTGCAGGATCCCTACCTGCTGCGGACCTCGGTTTTCGAAAACATCGCCTATGGCCTAAAGGTCCGGGGGATCCGCGAAGGCCTGAAGGACAGGGTGTTTCACAGCCTCGAGCTCGTGGGGCTCAGCCCGGCTTCCTTCGCGGGACGCCCCTGGAAATCCCTTTCGGGCGGAGAGGCCCGACGCGTGGCCCTGGCTTCCCGGCTTGCCCTCCGGACCCCGGTGCTGCTCCTGGACGAACCCACGGCGGGAGTGGATGCCGGGAGCGCGGTTCTCCTGAAATCGGCGGCCCTGAAGGCCCGGGAGGAGTGGGGCGCCACCCTGGTGGTGGTGAGTCACGACATGGCCTGGATGAGCCAGGTGGCCGACAGGCTTCTGGCGTTCCAGGAAGGGCGTCCGGGGCGGTACGTGGTGCAAAACCGGTTCGAGGGGCCCTGGTTCGAGCAGGAGGGGGGCCTGGTGTCGATGAAAATTGGAGACGGACAGTCCATTGTCGCGACGAAGCCTCCCTCTCCGGGGAGGACCGGTTTCCTCGATGCGGAAGACATCACCGTTGCCGTTTTGAAGCCGCAAGGGCTATCCACGCGCAACGCCGTCCGGGTGAGGATCCTCCAGTTAAGCCTCGAGAACGGGTCTGGCGCCGTACTCCTGAAGGGAGCCTGCGGAGACCGGATCCTGACCGCACGGCTGACCCGCTCGTCTGCCGCTGAACTCGGCCTGGTTCCAGGGTCGGAAGCCTGGTTCCTCTTCAAGGCTTCAGCTTTTCAATGGGAATGAGTGTTTTCCCAAAGTGATATAATCGTTTTTCGGAAAAGGCCTGTAAAGGCTTTGTCTTTTTGTGTGCCCGGACACGGGTTCCGGTCCGGTGAAAGAGATTCCTGGAGGGGGTCTGCCCGGTGAAGAGATCCTTTGTTGGAGGCAAGTTTGGTTGGGGCAGGGCATCTGGCCGGCGAGAGGCCCGCGGGGTGCGCTGACATGGGCTTCCAGGTCCTGGCCATCAACCCCGGTTCCACGAGCACCAAGGTGGGCTGGTTCGATGACGGTGTCGAAGTCTGGCACAGTACGGTAACTCACGATCCCGAAGATCTGGCGGCCTTTCCGACCATGGCCGACCAGTTCGGGTTCCGGATGGCCGCCATCGAGAAAGCCTGCGAGGAACACGGCAACCATTTCAGCCAGCTTGCCGCGGTTGTGGGAAGAGGCGGCCTTCTGGATCCGATCCCGGGCGGAACCTACGCCGTGGACGATCTCATGAAGGTTCATCTCCGGCGCGGGAAACCCTGGGAGCACGCTTCAAACCTGGGGGGCATCCTGGCCGACGCGATTGCGGCGCCGCTCGGGATCCCGGCTTTGATCGTGGATCCGGTCGCTGTGGACGAGCTGGATGACATCGCCCGCGTGACCGGGCTTCCCGAGCTGCCCAAGAGATCCCTGGGGCATGCCCTCAACATCAAGGCGACGGTACGCCGGGCGGCGAGGGACCTGAACGGCGACTGGAAAAAGATGGATTTCGTCGTGGCTCACCTGGGAGGCGGCATCACGGTTTGCGCCCATCGCCAGGGAAGGATGGTCGATACCAACAACGCCAACGAGTTCGGCCCCTTCTCCCCCGAGCGTGCGGGCGGCCTGCCGGCCGGAGACCTCGCCCGCCTCTGCTTCAGCGGCCGCTACACCCTGCAGGACCTGAGAAAACGCCTGGTCGGCAAGGGAGGGCTCGTGGCGTACACGGGGGAAAGCGACGTGCGAAAGGTCAAGGCCCTCATTGCCGGCGGAGACGAGTCCGCGGCCTTGGCCTACCGCTCCATGGCCTTTCAGGTGGCCAAGGAAATCGGCGCCTGTGCCGCGGCGATGGGGGGAAAGGTCGATGCCATCCTCCTGACGGGAGGAGTCGCTCACGATTCCGATTTCGTCGAAATGGTGGTCGGGAGGGTGCAGTGGATCGCCCCGGTCCTGCTGTATCCCGGCGAGGATGAACTGCTCGCCCTGGCGGAAGGGGCGATGCGGGTTCTCAGGAAAGAGGAAACCCCGATGCGTTACGGGGATTTCGTGAAGACGGAGGCCTGAAGAGCGATGCAGCTCAAAAACCTGGATTTCCTGCTGGAAAAATGCAAAGCCGCCCCGCGGATGACTCTCGCCGTGGCCTGCCCCCAGGGGGATGACATCCTGGAAGCGGTAGCGGACGCAGCGCAAGAGGGCGTCGTCGATCCCGTCCTGGTGGGCAGCCGCGGGAAAACGATGGCCATTGCCGAAAGCCTCGGCCTGGACATTTCCGGGCTTGAGTTCGTCGACGAGCCGGATGATGCCCTTGCCGCGGAAAAGGCCGTACGGATGGTGTCCTCGGGAGAAGCGCACCTGCTGATGAAAGGCAACGTGAAAACCGCGGTTCTCCTGAAGGCCGTCCTGAACAAGGAGTGGGGGCTTCGCAGCGGGTCCCTGCTTTCCCACCTGTTCCTTTTCCAGGTCCCTCGCATGCCCGGGGTGATCGGGATGAGCGACGGGGGGATGACGATGTACCCCGACCTTCCGACCAAGGTAGGAATCGTGGAAAATGCAGTCTGGGCCTATCACCGGATCGGCGTGGAGTGCCCCAAGATCGCGGCCCTGGCGGCCGTGGAAGTCGTGAACCCGGACATGCAGGCCACGCTGGACGCGGCGGCCCTGGCCCAAATGAACCGGCGGGGGCAGATCAAGGGGTGTCTCATCGACGGGCCCCTTGCCCTGGACAACGCCGTCAGCGCCGAGGCAGCCCGGATCAAGGGGATTGAATCTCCCGTTGCCGGCGACGCGGACATGCTCCTTGTCCCGAGCATCGAGGCGGGCAATTTCGTGGGGAAAGTCATGATGTACATGTCCGTAGGCAAGGGGGCCGGGGTCATCCTTGGAGCTCGCCGCCCCATCGTTCTCACGAGCCGGTTCGACAACGCGGAAACCAAGCGGCTTTCGATCGCTTTCGGAGCCGTTCTTGCCATGTCCTGAAGCGAGTCAAAATTATCTTTTCAAGGAGGTTTCAACGTATGGAACAGCTTCGTTCGCTCACCGCACTGCTGGATTACGCAAAACGGATCGGCGCCGAGAAGGGGCCCCGCAAGGTCGCCATCGCTCTCGCGGAGGACGCGGGGGTCCTCGAGGCCATCGAGGCGGCCCGCAGGGAAGGGTTCGCCTTCGGCATCCTCGTGGGCAACAGCGACAAGATCAAGGCTGAGGCCGACAAGGCGGGAATCGACCTGGCCAACTACGAGGTCGTCGACGAGCGCCGCGGGGAGGCCCAGGTGGGCCTGACGGCCGTCCAGCTCGTTTCCTCCGGCAAGGCCGACATCTTCATGAAAGGCATGATCCACACCAACTACTTCCTCAAGGCCCTTCTGAACAAGGAGATCGGGCTCCGCACCGGCAAAACCATTTCCCACTGCTACTTCCATGAAGTGAAGGGGTACGACCGCATCTTCTTCATTGCTGATGCCGCCTTCAACATGTACCCCGACCTCAAGACCAAGGCCGACATCCTCGTAAACACCGTCGGGCTTGCCCGTTCCTTCGGTGTCGAGTGCCCGAAGGTCGCCGTCCTTGCTGCCGTTGAGGTCGTGAACCCCGACATGCCGGCGACGCTTGATGCCGCCGCCATTACGCAGATGCAGCGCCGCGGGCAGATCAAGAACTGCCTCGTGGATGGCCCCTTTGCCCTGGACAACGCCGTCAGCGAGGAATCGGCCAAACACAAGGGCATCGTTTCCGAGGTGGCAGGAAAGGCCGACATCCTGCTCGTCCCGAACATCGACGCCGGCAACATGATGGTCAAGGCCCTGGTCTACTTCTCCGAGAACAAGACCGCGGGACTGATTCTGGGCGCCTCGGCCCCGGTGGTCCTGACGAGCCGTTCCGACACGATCGAGGCCAAGACGCTGTCCATCGCCGCAGCCGTCGCCCTCTCGGTCTTCAAGGGCTAGGAGAGTTCAGCCGAGGGGGCTGCCTAGGGAGGCCCCCTTCACCGATGGGAGGAGTAGCTTTGGATAAGGGAAAATACCGGATCCTGACGCTGAACCCGGGTTCCACCAGCACGAAGGTGGCGCTTTTCGAGGACGAAACCGAGATCTGGAGCGATACCCAGCGGTACGACGCGGACCTCGTCCGGACCTTTGCGAACATCATGGACCAGGAATCTTTCCGGCTGGATGCGGTGCGGCAGGCCCTGGCGCGTCACGAAACGCCGGTTTCGAGCCTCGATGCCGTCGTCGGCCGGGGGGGGCTTCTGAAGCCCATCCCGGGCGGAACGTATACCGTGAGCCCGGCCATGATCGAGGACCTGAAGAGCTGCCGCTGGGGAGCGCACGCTTCGAACCTAGGGGCCCCGATGGCAGCGCACCTGGCGGCGGAAGCGGGGCACGACCGGGCCTTCATCGTCGATCCCGTGGTGGTCGACGAGCTGGTTCCTGAGGCACGGCTCTCGGGCATTCCCGAGATCGAACGGCGGTCGATCTTCCACGCGCTGAACCAGAAGGCAGTGGCCCGCCGAGCCGCTCGCGACCTGGGCAAGGCCTACACGGAAGTCAACCTCGTGATCGCCCACATGGGCGGGGGGATTTCCGTCGGCGCCCACGAGAGAGGGCGCGTGATCGACGTGAACAACGCCCTGGACGGGGAAGGGCCGTTTTCGCCGGAAAGGGCCGGCTCCCTGCCCGCCGGAGAGTTCGTTCGCCTCTGTTTCTCCGGGACCTACGGCCTGGACCAGATCATGAAAAAGCTGGTGGGAGGCGGCGGGCTGGTAGCACACCTGGGGACCAACGACCTGCGGGAAGTCGAGCGCCGCATCGACGAAGGCGATGAGAAGGCAGAGCGGGTCTATGAGGCAATGGCCTACCAGGTGGCCCGGGAAATCGGGGCGAGGGCCGCAGTCCTGAAAGGGCAGGTCGATGCCGTGGTCCTGACGGGCGGCCTGGCCTACAGCAGCCGGTTCACGGATCGGATCGCCTCCCGGGTGGCCTTCATCGCCCCGGTCCGGATCTATCCAGGCGAGGACGAATCGGCGGCCCTGGCCCAGGGAGCCCTTCGCGTTCTTCGGGGGGAGGAAAAGCCCCGGCAGTACGCGTAGCTTCAGCGATGGAGGAACCCGGAAAGGCCCGGCGAAGCCCGAAAGAGCGCCGGGCCTTTTTCGCGGCCCGTTCCCGGTGCGCCTCCTGCGCTTCGAAGAGGGTGCTACAATCAACACGGCATCAGCCGAGCAGGAGATCGGAGGGGAAAAAGCGATGGACGGTTTGTTCGGGGAACAGTTCTTCAATTGTTCCCCCCTTGCGGTAGTGGTCCTGGGGCCTGGCGGAACGATCCTGAAGGTGAATCCCGCTTTTACGGATCTTTTCGGCTATACGCCGGAAGAAGCCGAGGGAGCGAACCTGGACGACCTGATCGCCTTCGGGCCTGAAAACGCCGAAGCCAGGACACTCACCCGCCGGGCGGAAAGCGGGGATTGTTTCGATTTCCGGGCGCTCCGGCGGCGCAAGGGCGGGGACCCTGTCCGCGTCCGCTGCCTTGCGGTCAGGACTCCCCCGCGATTGGGAGCAGCGGTCGACTTCGCGATCTATGAAAACCTGGAAAGGGTGGGTCGGGAGGCGGACACTCCCTCGGAAGACCGGGCCTGCCTGGAAGCCCTGTTTGGGGGAGCCCCCTGCGCGGTGTGCATCGTGGAATCGGGAAGCGTCGTTCGGCAGGTCAACCGGGAATTTGAAAACCTGTTCGGCTATTCGGCCGAAGAGGCCGCAGGGAGAACGCTCGACGACCTGATCGTCCCCGAATCCCTCAGGGAAGAGGCGGAACGCCTGACGCGCGAAGCGGATTCCGGCGGGACTTACCGGATTGAAACCCAAAGGAGACGGAAGGACGGGACGCTCCTTCCGGTGATGGTCTACAACCTGAAGACGCGGATCGGGAGCGGCCCCGTGCGTGATTTTGTCGTGTACCTGGACCTGACGGAAGCGCGGGAAAAGGAACGTCTTCAGAGGGAGGCGGCCGACCGGATGAACCGGGTCTTCCAGGCCATTCCCGACGCGGTGTTCATCCTGGAAGCCCCGGAGGGGAGAGTCCTGGACATGAACGCCCAGGCGGAAACCCTTTCCGGCTATTGCCTGGAAGAAATCCGGGGGAAGACGTTCGCCGACCTGGGGGCCTGGATGGACCTCGAGGAAAGGGTCCGTTTCCACCGGTTGCTGGGAGAAAAGGGAACCGTGCGGGACTTCGAAGCCCGGTTCCGGAGAAAGGACGGGACGGAAATCCACTGCCTGCTTTCCGGGGAACGGATCGAGCTCGACGGTGACGTTCGGATCATCGGCATCGGGACGGACATCACCGAGAGAGTCCGGTACGAGGAGAAAATCCGGAGGGAAAAGGCCTACTTCGAGAATCTTTTCCACCACTCCCCGGAGGCCGTGGTGCTGGCGGACGAGATGAGCCGGATCCGCCGGGTGAACCCCGCCTTCCTTGAACTCTTTGGCCTGGATCCGGAGGACGCCTCCCCCGGGGTCGCGGTGGACGACCTGATCGCCCCGCGCGACCGCCACGAAGAAGCCTCCCGCATCACCCGGGAGGTCCACGGGGGAGGCCGTGTCAGCACGGAAACCGTGCGTTACCGGAAGGACGGCATGCCCGTGGAGGTGTTCCTCCAGGGGCTGTCCTTCCAGGTGGAAGGCGAGGGGCGTGCCGTCTACGGGATCTACCAGGATATCCGGGACCGGAAAGCCGCGGAGCGGAAGCTTCGCGAGAACGCCGAAACGATGCGCCGCCTCTGGATCGACACGGTCAGCGTTCTGGCCTCCACGGTCGATTTCCGTGACCCCTTCACGGCCGAGCACCAGAAGAACGTTTCCCGGATCGCAGCCATGATCGCCCAGGAAATGGGGCTGGACGAGGAAACCCGGGAAGTCCTCTCCCTCGCCGGGCTTATCCACGACATCGGGAAGCTGGGGATCCCGGCCGAGATCCTCAACAAGCCCTGCCGGCTGAGCCCGATGGAATCGAAGCTGGTGCAGATGCACGCGGAGGTTGGCTACGACATCCTGAAGAAGATCCGCTTTCCCTGGCCCCTGGCGGACATCGTCCGCCAGCATCACGAGAGGCTGGACGGGAGCGGGTATCCCTGCGGCCTGCCCGGTGAGGCCATCCTCCCGGAAGCCCGGATCCTGGCGGTCGCGGACGTGTTCGATGCCATGCAGTCGCACCGGCCCTACCGGGGAGCCTTCACGCTGGAACAGGTCTGCGAGGAACTCCGCCGGGGCGCCGGGACCCTGTACGCTCCGGATGCGGTCGAAGCCTGCCTGAAGATCGCCTGCGAGGCCCGCGAAAGCGGAACGGATCCGTACTGGGGAGGGCGATCTCGATGAAGGGATATTTTGACGGGGCATCGAGGGGCAACCCAGGCGAAGCCGGGGCCGGAGCCCTGATCGTGGACGACCTGGGGAAGGTGGTCTGGGAAACGGCGGTTCCGCTGGGTGTCCGGACGAACAACGAGGCGGAGTACCTGGCCCTCATCCTCCTGCTCGAGGAAGCCGACCGAAGGCAGATCCGGGAAATGGACGTCTACGGGGACAGCCGCCTCGTGGTCAGCCAGGTCTCACGGCTCTGGAAGATCAACGAACCCAGGCTCCGCGAGCTCGCTAGCCGGGTTTGGACGCTCTGTGAGGGGAAAACGGTCCGGTTTGCCTGGATCCCCCGAGAGCAGAACAGCCGGGCTGACTTGCTGTCCAACAGGGCCCTGGACGGACCCGGGGTCTCGCCGGAACCCCTGAAATGGGTGCACGACGGGATCGCCATTGCATCGGACCCGGACGGGGAGGTCTACGCAGTCGATGTCCGGCACCGCTCCTGCTCGTGCGATCGCTTTCGGCAGTCAGGCAACTGCCCCCACCTGGAAGCGGCCCAGGGCCGCCGGAAGCCGGAGTGACGCTGTGACGTCCCCGGCCCTTCGGGTCTTTCCGGCGGAAAGCCTTCTGGACGAAGACGTCCGCATCCGGTTGGAAGGCGTCGAACCTGGATCCAGGATCAGGCTTGTCTGCCGCCTCCACGACGAAAAGGGCACCGACTGGGTGTCCGAAGCCGAGTTCGAGGCTTCCGCCCAGGGAACGGTCGATCCGGCGGAAATCCCCTCTCTTTCCGGGACTTACGAGGGACTGGATTCCCGGGGGCTTTTCTGGTCGATGCTCCCCGAGCCTCAGGTCAAGGGACAGGGAAAGTTCTCTCTTCATGACCTCTTCCCGTTGACTTTGGACCTGGAGGCGTACGGCCAGGGGAGTTTCCTGGCCCGGGCGATGCTGACGCGGGTTCTTGTCGCCGGAGGGGTCCGTCGCGTGGAGATCCGGGAGAACGACCTGGTCGGAACCCTGTTCCTCCCTCCCGGTCCAGGTCCTTTCCCGGGCGTGGTGGATATCGTCCATTCCGGAGGGGGGCTTCGGCACGAACCGTTTTCCGCCCTTATGGCCTCACGGGGGATTGCCGCACTGGCCCTGGCCCCGTTCGGCATTCCGCCCCTCTCCAGGGCTCTCGTGGAGATCCCGGTGGAAAGGGTCGGGGCGGCCCTGAAGCGGCTTGCGGCGGCAGAGGGGGTCGATCCGGAAAGAATCGGGGTGAGCGGAACCTCCAAGGGGGCGGAGCTGGCCCTGCTGGCGGCTTCCATTTTTCCCGAGGTGAAGGCCGTGGTGGCCTTCATGCCGAGCAGTGTCCTCTGGTCCGGCGTGGGCAGGGGGTACGAAAAGAGGGCGTCCTGGACGCTGGGCGGGACTCCCCTGCCCTTCGTTTCCCCCCGGTATGACCGCCTTGCTCCGCGATCGAAAGGGCCCCTTCACCTCGAACCCATGTACCGTGCGGCACTTTCTGAAATCCCCGAAGATCACCCGGCCTGGATTCCCCTGGAGCGGACTTCCGCGGCGGTTCTCCTGCTGTCTCCCGAAGAAGACGCCGTGATGCCCTCCGCCCTGATGGGAAGCCAGATCGAGATGCGCCTGAAAAAAGCTGGATTTGCAAGGCCTTTTCGGCATCGAACCTACCCCGGGGCGGGTCACCTGATCGGCTCGGATCTTCTGCCTGGCCTGCCGACCACGGTTCGGCACACGTTTCACCCCCTGGCCCGTTTTGCCATCGCCTACGGGGGGACCGCCGCCCAGACCGCGGAAGCCGTCCGGATGTCCTGGATCGAAACCCTCGAGTTTCTCCGGGAGCAGCTAGGATCTCAACGGCCTGTCAGCGAAACGGGGCCATCAGACGTTCGGCAGCCAGTGCCACTTTCTCCCTGAAGGCCAGGTACCCGGCCATCTCGGGGGCGGGCAGGAAATCCGCCGGCTGTAGCGGGACACGGTCAAGCAGGTGCCCGGCGGGAAAGGGGTAGACGAGGACTTCAGGCATGACTTTACTTGCGATCCAGAGCGCCCGTTTCATGTGAAACGCGTTGGTGACGAGAACAACCTGGCGGATCCCCTTCGCTCTGAGGACCTCACGGGCCTGGGCCAGATCTTCTCGGGTCGTCCGGGAACGGCTCACCAGGAGCAGTGCCCCGGAATAGCCGAGGTCCTGGAGCTTTCCCGCCATGATCTCTGAGGTCGTTGCCTCACTGGCTCTCCACGGCGAGCCGCCGGTTACGATGACGGGCCAGGGGTGCTTTCGGGAGATTTCGAACGCGGAGAGAATCCGAAGGGTGGTCAAAGGGCCGGGCTCGTCTCCCGATAATGCCCCGCCGTACCGGACTCCCCCTCCCAGCACGAGAAGAGCGGCCTTTTCTCCCGCTTTGGGCAGGGACGCCTTCACTTCCTCCAGGTCGCCGGCGAGAAAGCGGGCGCCTGCCGGGGTCGAGAAAAGGAAAAGCCCGACAGCCAAAAACAAAGCCAAAAAGCCCGCGGCCCGGCCTTCCCGACGGCGAAGGTTCTGCGCGGCGAGCGCGGCGGCGGCCAGGATGAAAAGCCCGGGAGGAACGATCAACGATCCTGCCAGCTTGTAAAGGAAAAAGCCCAGGGACATCCCCTTCCTCTCCTCTCACCGGACCCACTTTCTTTCCCATTGTACCGCGACAGCCTCGTTGTCATAGAATGGAAGCAAGGGCGAAAGATGAGTCCCGCCGGGAGGGATCGGAAATCGAAATGCAGGATTTCAGGCTTGCAAGAGTGGAAATCGACATCTCTGCAATCCGGGAGAACTACCGCGCAGTGAAACGTCTCCTGAAGCCGGAATGCCGGATCATTGCGGTGGTCAAGGCGGATGCCTACGGGATGGGGGCGGGTCCCGTTGCCCGGGTCCTCGCTTCCGAGGGCTGCTCTCACTTTGCCGTGGCGACCGTCGCTGAAGCCGTTGAGCTGCGGAGCCAGGGAGTGGGAGGAGAGATCCTCGTCCTGGGTTCCATCCCTGAGAGACAGGCGGCGGAGATCCCCCGGTGGAACCTCTGCGCCACCTGCGGGGACCTGGCTCTCGCAACGACCCTTGCCCAGGCCGGGCTGCAGGCAGGCCGGCCCGCCCGCCTGCACGTGAAGGTCGACACCGGCCTTGGGCGGATCGGTTTTGCACCGGGAGAAATCCTGTCTGCCGTCAAGGCGATCCGTTCCATGGAGGGGACGGAAATTTCCGGGATCTACACGCACTTTGCGACCGCGGACGAACCGAACCTCGATTATGCCCGGTGGCAGGGGGAGAGGTTCCTTGATGTTCTCCGCGCACTCGAAGAGGAAGGGATCCGGATTCCCCTCCGCCACGCCTGCAATAGCGCGGGGATCCTGAATTGCCCCGAATTTCACCTTGACGCGGTTCGTTGCGGCATCTTCCTGTACGGCCTGCCCAGCGGCTACGCAGCTCGGCCGATCGGCCTCGCGCCCGTTTTCGAGGTCAAGAGCGAGCTCGTGGCGGTACGCGAGCTTCCCGCCAGGCACCCGGTTGGATACGGCCTTCGGTACGTGACGAGAGGGGCGACCCGGATCGGGGTGATCCCAGTCGGCTTCAATGACGGATTCCTGAGGGGGACCCGAAACCCAGAGATTCTCATCCGGGGAGTCCGTGTCCCCGTGGTGGGTTCGATCTGCATGGACCAGATGATGGTCGACCTGGCCGGTGTCCCAGGGGCCCGCAAAGGGGACGAGGCCGTGCTCATCGGCCGCCAGGGAGGGGAGGAAATCACGGCCCTGGAGTACGCGGGCCGGATCGACAGCATACCAGCCCAGGCCATGACCCTTTTTTCCAGGAGGGTGGCCCGGGTCTACAAGGGAGGGGAAGACCATGCCTGAACATTCCGGGATCCTTGAAGAGATGGCGGAGGGCAAAGCCGTTTTCTGGAAAAACGGCGGCAAACCCCCTGCAAGGGAGGTTCTCGGCCGGCTGCCCATCGGGATGGCCGACGTCCTGGAGGCAGAAGCCCGGCTCAATCGCTTCGCCCCGTTCATCCGGAGCGTTTTCCCGGAGACCGGGGAAGGGCTGATCGAATCCCCCCTGGTTTTTGTCCCGGCAGCGAAGGCAGCGCTGGAGAAGGCCTACGGGAAACCGATTCCCGGCAGTCTCTGGGTCAAGGCGGACAGTGAACTCCCCGTTGCGGGATCCATCAAGGCCCGGGGGGGCATCCACGAGGTCCTGAAAGTCGCCGAGAGGATTGCCCTGGAGGCCGGCCTCGTCCAGGAGGGATCCGACTATTCCTGCCTCGCCCTGCCGAAGGCGCGGGAGGTCTTCTCCCGAAAGGAGATCGCCGTCGGTTCCACGGGCAACCTGGGGATGAGCATCGGGATCATGGCGTCAGCGCTGGGGTTTCGGGCGACCGTCACCATGTCGCGGGACGCCAAGGCCTGGAAGAAGGCCCTTCTTCGGGCCAGGGGCGTCACCGTGGTGGAGGTCGAGTCGGATTACAGTGAAGCGGTGGCGGAGGGGCGCCGGAAGTGTGAAGCGGATCCCGACTGCCACTTCGTCGACGACGAGCGTTCCATCGACCTTTTCATGGGCTATGCCGTCGCCGCTCTCCGCCTGAAGCGGCAGCTGGAGGAGGCCGGCGTGACGGTCGACGAGTCGCACCCCCTGAGCGTCACGCTGCCCTGCGGAGTGGGAGGCGCGCCGGGTGGGATCACCTTCGGCCTGAAGTCAGTGTTCGGGGATGCCGTCAAATGCTGGTTTGTGGAGCCGGTCCAGGCCTGCTGCATGACGCTGGCCCTGGTACGGGGGACGCCGGAAGTTTCGGTGAAGGACTTGGGGCTCCATGGCCTGACGGAAGCCGACGGCCTGGCGGTGGGGGTGCCATCGGCCCTCGTCTGGGGACTCGTGAAGGACCTCGTGGATGGGGCTTTCACCCTCGAGGACGACGAGCTTTTCCGGCTCCTGGCCATCCTCTGGGATTCAGAAAGGCGGAAGGCGGAGCCTTCCGCGGCAAGCGCCCTGATGGGGCCGATCGTTACAGGAGGAACACCGCAAACGAACCACGTGGCCTGGCTGACCGGGGGGCTCTTCCTGCCGGAGGGGATTTTCGAACAAATGCTTTCCAGGGGAAGGGAACTTCTGGGGAAATAGGAGGGGATTTTGGTGAAGATTCTCGTGGTGTTCTATTCCCGGACAGGCGTGACTCGGTCGATTGCCGGCCTGGCGGCTTCGGTTCTGAAGGAACTGGGGGGAGAGTCCGTCTCGGTCGAAACGGAGGAAATCATCGACCTCAAGGAACGGTCGGGGATTCTCGGCTACCTTGGGGCAGGCCGCGACGCCGCACTGAAAGCGGAAGCCCGGATCAAGCCCCCTCGGGCGAAGCCGGAAGACTTCGACCTCGTGGTGATCGGAACGCCGGTCTGGGCCTTCACCGCGGCTCCAGCAATCCGGACCTTCTGTGATCGTCATTGCCGAAACGCCCGAAACGTAGGGTTTTTTTGCACGATGGGAGGCTCGGGTGACCGGGGTGCTTTCGAAGCCATGGAAGCCGCCTGCGGGAAAAAACCCATCGCCTCCCTTCCCATCGTCGTGAAGCCAGGCAGGGTGGAATCCATGGAGGCGTACAGGCCAAAGGTCCGCCGTTTTGCAGAACAAATGCTGAAAGCCTGCCTGCCCGGCTTTCCGGGGTAAAGGGTTCGTGAAAAGAGCCGCCGTTTTCGACATCGGTTCCGTCTCGGTCAAGATGCTCGTGGCGGAAGGCAAGCCGGGGGGAGGGTTCATCCCGCTCCTGGAAAGGGCTCGGGTGACTCGCCTGGCGGAGGGGCTGGCTGGAAGGAAGGACTTTTTGCCCGAGGCTGTAGAAAGGACCCTCGATGCCGTGGCCGAGTTTTCCGCGGAAGCCGCCGCCCTCGGCGCGACTGAAATGGAAGCCCTTGGAACCGAGGCTTTAAGGAGAGTTTCAAACCCCGGGGATTTTGCCCGGAGGCTGTTTTGCCGAACGGGAATCCCGCTTGAGGTCATCGGGCCCGAAACCGAGGCGCGTCTTGCTTTCCTTTCGGCTGTCCTGCTGTTTCCCGACCGGGAAGTCCCCATATGCACCCTTGACGTGGGAGGAGGAAGCACCGAAATCATCTCCAGCGAGAAGGGGAAAGCGGGCTCGCGTGCCCTGCTTCCCATCGGGGCCTTGCGGCTGAAGGAGGCCTGCATCCCTGCGGATCCCCCTGGGGCGGACGAAATCTTCCACATGCGGGAAACCGTTTCGATGCTTGTGCGGCGCCACTTTTTGGGCCTTTCCTGCCCTCGCCTTGTCGGCATGGGAGGAACCGTCATGGTTTTGGCTTCCATCCAGTCCGGCCTCCCCTCTTTCGAACCCGAAAAGCTCCATGGGACCTGGCTTTCGCGGGATTCGGTCGATTCGCTCATCTTGAAGCTCCAGGGGCTTCCCCGCGAGAAAAGGTTGCAAATTCCAGGACTCCCGAAGGACCGGGAGGATCTTGCCCTTCCAGGGGCGGTCATTGTCGGGGAAGTCCTGAGAGCCCTTGCTCTTCCTGGGCTTGTCGCGTCTGCCTGGGGGATCCGGCACGGCCGGATGGCGGAACGTTTCGGGCATGCGTGGAAAGGGGAAAATCCGTGTCCGCCTCCCTTGGACTGACCTTCTTCATCGGGGGCCTGGCGCTCTTTCTCTATGGAGCCCAGGCTCTGACCGAATCGTTTCGGAAAGCCTTTGGGGGAAAGACGAAGAACGCCCTTGCCCGCCTTACGGCGCATCGGCCCGGGGCTTTCCTTTTCGGGGTTTTCCTGGCCGGGGGGACCCAAAGCAGTTCTGTCGCTACTTCACTGGCCGTGGGCCTCGTGGACGCGGGGCTGCTCCCTTTTTCAGACGCGCTGACCGTACTCATGGGGGCCAGTGTCGGGGCGATGGCCGTGACCTTTCTCCTGGGGATGGACTGGACTGTTTTCTCTCCCCTTTTCCTGGCCGTCTGCGTCGCCGGGACGAGGCTGCCGGAAGGCAAAGTCCGGAACACCTCCGAAAAGCTGCTGGGGCTTTCTCTCCTTCTGACGGGCATGGCGCTCCTCAGGGCGGGAATCCAACCCCTTTCCGACAGCGCATTCCTCAAAAGCTGCATCGGTGCGGCGGAGGGGAATTTTATTGCGGTTCTGGGGGTTTCGGCGGTCCTCACGGCGATCCTTCAGGGGGGCAACGCCGTGGTGGCTCTCTCGATCGCCCTGATCACCGCGGGACTGCTTCCTGCGGCAGCTGTCTTTCCGATCGCCCTGGGAGTGCATGTCGGGGGAGCCGCACCCGTTCTCCTGGTTTCTCTTGGAACGCGGAAGCGAAATGCCCGGAGGCTGGCCTGGGCCAACCTGCTTTACCGGCTGTGCGGGGTTGCCGCCGCAAGCCTGGCCTGGGGGCTTTTGCCCCTCCGCGCGACCGTGGCGACACTTCCTCCGCCTATGTCCCCTCCCGCTGCCCTGGGCTTGATCGTCGTGCTGAACGCCCTTCTCCTGTACCCTTTCACCGGTACCTTCACAAGGTTCCTGGAAAAACTTCCAATTCGGGAGCGGGAAACCCTCTCGGAACCGCTCTACCTGGACGAGGCCGCCCTGGCACTGCCCTTCGTCGCGCTTCACCTTCTTGCCAAGGAAATGGCCAGGCTTGCAGGCTATGCCGATGAACTTCTGACGAGGATCCTCCTGGCCCTGGAGCCTGAAGCGAGGGTGGAGGCCCTGCGGAAAGACCTCCCGGCCCTGGCGGAATCCTGCCTTGACTTTATGTTTGAGATCCCTGCCCCGCCAGGGGGGGATCCGGCGAGAATGGCCTACGCCAGCATTTCCTATGCCCTGATCGCCCTCCGGAGCCTTGTCTGGGTGACGGCCCAGCGGCTGGCGCCCCTCTGCCTGGGTGGAGAGTGCGGCATTCTCACCGCTCGCCTGAAGGAAAGCAACTGGGAAAACTCGGTTCGGCGCCTGGTGAGGCTGGTGGGGTTTGCGCTCGGGTCCTTTGTCCTCGGGGATTCCGACCTCTCGCGAAGGGCATTGGACCTGGCAGAAGACTTCCGGAAGGATGCAGAATCGCTCCGGTCCCGCCTGCTGGAAAAGGGAGGGTTGTTCGATTCCCGGTCGGAAGTCGCAGCCTGGGAGTTCCTGTCTGCAGCGGAAGACCTGGTCCGGGCGGCTTGTGAAATCGCCCGGAGCGAGTCCATTGGGGGAAGGCTTGGATAACGCTAGGGAGGGGTTCGCATGATCTTCGGCTCAAGGAATGAGGAAAACTCTCAGGATCATTTCCTCTACGAGAAAGACCGTCTCGCCCTGACGGCCCTGGTGATGGAGATGGGAAGCCGCGCCGGGAAGGCGTTCCGCGATGCTGTCCGGGCCCTGGAAGAGCGCGACAGCGAACTTGCCCAGGAAGTCCTTGAGGGGGATGACGCGATCGATGAGCTGGAAGTGGATGCGGAACTGGAATGCCTCCGATCGATCGGAATGCGGAAACCCGTGAGGGAGGATCTTCGCTTTGCCTTTTCGGTCCTGAAGATCGTGACCGATCTCGAACGGATCGGGGATGAGGCGTCAAACATCGCGGAACGGGCACTTTGGCTGAACAGGCGCTCCCTCCTGAAACCCCTGATCGATATTCCCCGGATGAGGGACATTGCCTCAAAGATGCTGGAACAGGCCCTTGAATCCTTCGAGAAGGGCGACTCCGCCCTGGCGGAGGTGGTGTTCAGGGCAGATGACGAAATGGATCGGCTTTACCATTCGATTTTTGACGAACTGCTGGGAATCATGGCCGGCCCTGCGCAAGGCAACCCCGACGCACTCCTGTCCTCCACGGCGCTCCTCGCCGTGGCCCGTCACCTGGAGCGAATCGGCGACCACTCCGTCAACATCGCGGAGCGGGCCTACTTCATGGTGACGGGCCGACGTCTCAAGAAAGTCCTGCGTGAGGCGGGTGAAAAGCCTTCACCGCCGTTCATCCGTTAAAGGGGCTCAAATCCCGGTCTGTAAATCAGCACGGAACAGGGGGCGTAACGCGCCACTTTCGACGCGGTGGATCCGACCACCAGGCTAGTGATTCGGCTGTTGCCGCGGTTCCCCACCACCACCAGGTCGAAACGCCCCTCCCTGGCAAAGGCGATGATCTCTTCCGCCGGTTCCCCTTCCCGTACGACCAGGGGATGACGGTGGTCCTTTCCCGTGGGCATTCTGGCTTCCGACTGAAGAACCAGAAGCTCGAGGTGTTCCCGGGCCTTGGTGCGGACTGCATCGGGCAGGCTGATCGTCGAGGGGTTCCCGTAGCCCCTGAAGGCCTGGGTGAATTCAATGACGTGGATGAAGGAAACCTCGGCGTCGAGACGGTGCGCCAGCCTGTGCCCGTAGGTCACCACATCGTCCCCGAGGCGGCTGAAATCAAGACAGACCAGGATGCGTTTCGGCAAGGCACTTCCCCCCTACTTGGAAAATCGGCTCCCCGGCGGAGGGCCGTCGTGCTCGTAAGAATCATTCCCCGTGCCGGGAAG
Source organism: Synergistaceae bacterium (assembly GCA_029267465.1). Lineage (GTDB taxonomy): Bacteria > Synergistota > Synergistia > Synergistales > 79-D21 > 79-D21. Next base: position 22,080 of record JAJUIT010000002.1, on the reverse strand, counting down.
CAGCGGCACGAAACGGCAGTATTCGGACCAGCTGTCCTGAAAACCGGCCGGGGTTTTCAACCGAACGAGCAGGCGTTCCAGCCCCGGCTGGATCACCAGGGGGACGACCAGCCTCCCCCCTTCGCTCAGCTGGTCCGTCCAGGCCCTTTCGACCCGGGGGGCCCCTGCCGTCACTAGAACGGCTCCGTAAGGGGCCATCTCCGGGACCCCCAGGCGCCCGTCACCATGAACAACGGAAACACGATACCCAAGCCTTGCCAGGCGTTCGCGCGCCGCTCGCGCCAACGAGCCGATCCGCTCAACGGAAACGACTTCCATTCCCATCTCTGCGAGGATCGCAGCCTGGTAGCCTGATCCCGTTCCGATTTCCAGGACACGGGTCCGCTCCGGGAGGGCCAGAAGTTCCGTCATCAGGGCGACCATGTAGGGCTGTGAAACGGTCTGTCCCTCACCGATCGGAAGCGGCCCGTCCGCATCCGCCAGGGGCGCTAGGTCTTCCGGCACAAATTCCGTACGGTCGACCCGTTCCAGGGCGGCAAGAATCCGCGTGTCGCGGATTCCCCTGGGGCGGATCTGGGTTTCGATCATCCGCCGGGCCCGTTCTCTCCAGGGTTTCATTCCATTCCTAGCCTTTCCGCGAGGACACCCTCCAGTTCGGTCCAGCCGGGGATTCCCCGGAAAAGCAGTTTGCCGTCAAGGATCCAGACGGGTTCTGTGCTCTTGACCCTGAACCGGACCAGATCGAAGATCCAGAAAGAACACCGAGGATCCAGGATGTCGATCTCAATCCGGTCCCCGAAGGTGTCCCGCACCTTCACAAGGAGCCTGCCGACGGACTCACGGTCCGTCCTCATCGGGAAAGATTCCATTTCTTCTTTCCCGTAGCTGAATCCGCCTCAGCAAACGGCCGACTGGGGGCGCTCCATGAAGATCTTCAGCCGGTGTTTTCTCATGGTTGTTTTTCCTCCCGCGGAGAATCCGCTCCCATTATACGTTGCGGTAAGGAACTCGAACATGGATTCTGCTAAGATAAAGATGAGAATCAAGGGAAACCGGGAGCCCGGTTTTGCTTCTGGGCCCTCGGCAAAGCCGCGGAAAGGGGTGGGGAGAATGTTTGACCTGAGAGATGCGTTTGCGGTCGGAATGACGGAAGAAACCTCGAAGACGGTGGAAGCCTCCGATACGGTTGGGAACTTTTCTCCGAGCCTGAACGAGTTCCTCTCGACGTCCGCCTGTGTCAACACGATGATCCGGATGGCGATCGACATGATCGACCGGTTCCTTCCCGAAGGGATGATCTCCGTCGGCAGGAAGGTCGAGATCTCGCATACGGCCCCTTCGCTCCTTGGCGTTCACGTTCATTACAGGATCGTCCTGACGGGGATTGACGGGAACCACCTGCACTTCACTTTCGTGGGCTGGGATGGGCTCGGAGAGATCTGCCACGGACGCCACGAGCGCGTGGTCGTTTCCCGGGAGGCGCTGGTGAGGAAGGCCCAGGAGCGGGCGGGCTTCCTGACAGAGGCTTGAGGATCGATGCTGGATCTCTCGGTGGAAAAACGGGTTAACTCGAACCTGGCGGTTGCCTCGGTGGTTCTGAGCATCGTCGGGATCCTCGGAACGGCCATCGGCTTTTTCGGGTTCATGGGTGCGTTGATGGCGGCAAGCCCGCTGGGTGCCGTCGGGGGAGGAGGAATCCTGCTGATCTCCCTTTTGCTGGGGGTGATCGGGACGGTGCTGCAGCTGGTAGTCGTCTACCAGTGGGGCGGAGCCCTGAACACGAACCTGGCGAACCTCCGACTTCTGCTTTCCCACCTCATTGCCCATGCCGGCGATGAAACCGAACGGGTCAATTACCAGAACGGCCTTGACCTTTTAGCGGGAATGGGGGTTTCCACTGTCCTCTTCTGGGGGTATATCCTGCTGCACCTGGTCAGCGTAATTCTCCCCGGCGGTTTGGGCAGGCTGGTGGGGTTCGCGGCGTTCGTTTTCATCGCCCTCTACCTGAACTCCGTCTTCAGGCTCACCGATGCAGTCCAGGACTTGAGACAGAAACTGGTGGCCCATGTGCTGGGAGAAGACCCCGACCTGCCGCCGAAGCGGATCCGCCACAGGAACCTCTTTCTTTCCCTGGTTTTCATGGTCCTGACCCTGGGGATCTACTGGCTATTCCTGCTCTACAACCTCACCGCCGAAATCAACGCCTACCTCGACGATGACCAGGCGGTCCGAAGGCGGATCCTCGAGGACCTGGCCTGAAAGACAACCCTCCGAAAAAAAGGGGCGGGCTCCAGGGCCCGCCCCCCCTTTTTTCTCGGAACCAGAGGGATCATTCGCAACCGTAAAGCATCCAGTCGAGCCCGAGCCGTGTCAGGGTTTCCACGGAGGGAAGCCCTTCCTCCGGGTCCCACCCCATCGCCTGGTAGAAGCTCTCCAGGGCGGTCTTCAGGTCGACGACCTGTCCCGCGCCGGGGCCGTCGGCCCCCGGTTCCTTCAGGAAGCGTTCCGGCAGGGTGTCGTCGCTCCCATCGAACCCGAAAATGGCGTTCACCATGCGCTCCAGGTTGATCACCCGCTCGGCGGCCAGCAGCAGTTCGTCCTTTTCCATCTCTCTGCCGACGGCTTTCGAGTGCAGTTTCGCCCACGTGGAGGGCTTGATTCCCAGGGTGATGTTGGTGAAGAGACAGGTCCCCAGCAGGTTCGGGATCATGGCGTTGGCCATGAGGGGCTTGACCCAGCCCTTGTTTCCGTCCTCCGTGATGGAAATGGACGCGTCAGGGGCGATGCCCAGCTCCGGCTCCCGGTAGCCGAAGGCATCGATCGTGGAGGCGTAGGGGCGCAGGTGATCCGCTCCCCGAGGGGAAACCGCGTGGACGACGGCCTCGCCCTTGCTGGCCCGGACTCCGTCCGCGGCCATCTCCATTCCCTTGACGGCCATGACGGCCCCTTCCGCCCCCGGTCCCAGCCTCTCGGCGGCACGGACGCTGCCCAGGGCCAGCAGGTCACCGACGCCTTCCCGGTTTGCAATGAGCCGGACGGCTTCCACAACAGCTTCTCCATTCCCGAAAGCCAGGTCGAGACCGCCGAGACGTTCTTTCGTCAGGATGCCCTTTTCCGCCCACTCCATGGCCGTGGCGATGACCTGGCCGGTGGAGATGACGTCCAGGCCCATGTCGTTGGCCAGGTGGTTGGCAGCGGCTACGGCGTTCAGGTCCTTCACCTCGCACTTGCTCCCGAAAGCGGCCATGGCCTCGTATTCTGGGCCTCCGCCCTCCATCCCCGCCCATTTGCCGGTCCTGATTTTCGTGTGGCGCCCGCAGGCGATGGGACAGCCGAAGCACGCGTAGGGCTTCACTTCCAGGGTTTCGTGATAGGTCTTGTAGGCCATCTCGGGAAGCGATTCTGGATAGGTGTCCCTTTGCCAGTTGCGTGTCGGCAGGATCCCCAGGCCGCAAATGGCGTCGTAAAAGGAAGGTGTCCCGTAGGGCTTCATCTCGTCCCGGACGAAGGCCTCGTTGAAGAGTTCCTCCCGGGCGGCCTTGGCTGCTTCCTTCAGCCCCTCGGGATCGGCGATGGGAAGCTCTTCCGTTCCCCGAACGGCGATGGCCTTCAGGTTCTTGCTGCCCATGAGGGCCCCGGCGCCACCGCGGCCGAAGGCCCGGTGCCGGTCGGTCATGATGGAGGAAAAGAGGACTCCCTTTTCCCCGGCCGGTCCGATCGATGCGATCTGCCAGCCGGAACCCTCGAGCTGGCCCCGGATCCAGTCTTCCGTTGCGCCGACTCCCTTGCCCCAGGCCTCTTCCGCCTCCAGGAAGTCGACGCCGTCGTCGTCGATAACCAAAACGACTGGCTTTTCCGATCTTCCGGTGACGACCAGGACGTCGTAGCCCGCCCGCTTCAGGGCCGGGGCAAAATGCCCGCCGGCGTTGGAGGCTCCCAGCGTTCCCGTCAGGGGGGAGCGGAACACGACGGCACAGCGCCCGCTCGCCGGTGCCGCAGTGCCTGTCAGGGACCCGGTGGTGAAGATCAGCGGCTGTTCCGGAGCCAGAAGTTCGGATTCCGGGTCTACCAGGTCCAGCAAGAGGCGGACGCCGAGTCCCTCCCCCCCGATGTAGTCCCGGTACCACTCTCCGGGAAGGAGCGACTCCTCCGCGGTCTGTTCCGTGAGATCCACCATGAGTGCGGTTCCGAAGTAGCCTCCCATTTTCCAGCCTCCAATCGTTGTGAGATGGTTTATTGAAGCTCTGCTCCGGCATTCCTCTCCTATTATAACGAACGGATACGGTTCCCAGATGAAAAAAGCCGGCCTTTTCGGCCGGCCCTTTTCGCATCAGGGGGTGCCGTTTTGCGTCATCCGTTCCAGGAGGGTCTGAAGGCGCTTGAGTTCCTCTCCGTAGCGGGCCCAGTCGCCGGCCCGCTGGGCCGCTTCCGCCGCTTCATAGGCTTTTCGGGCCTCCCGGGCCAATGCCTTCAGATCCTCTTCCCGGGAGCCGGAGGACGCGGGGGGTGAGACGCTTCCCGGTTTTGGCAAGGCCGCAGGCTTCCCGGCCTGGATTCCCACGACGCGCCTCAAGGCTTCGTCAAAGGTTTCCGCCATGGCAACCCGCCCCCCGGTGGAAAGGATGACCCGTTTCAGCTCGGGAAGGTCTCCCCTCTCCGCCTTCAGGTAGAGCGGCTGCACGTAGAGGAGCCCCTTGCCGACCGGGATCACCAGCAGGTCGCCCCGGATGACCTCCGATCCTCTCTGGCTCCACAGGGAAAGCTGGGCAGAGATCTCCGGGTTCTGGTCGATGAGGGCCTCGATCTGTGCGGGCCCGAAGATGAGCTTCTGCTTGGGGAACTTGTAGACCACGAGCTTTCCATAGTTCTCCCCGTCGCTGCGCCCCGCCATCCAGGCGATCATGTTGTTGCGGCCCACCGGCATGAAAGGGATGATCAGCGCAAACTCCGGGGCCTTTTCTCCCATCAGCCGGAGAATGGTGTAGTTGGGAGAAACCGCCTTTCGGCTCCCCTCGGGGGTGATGGTCCAGACGTCTTCCTTGTTGTAGAAGGTGTTCGGGTCTTTCATGTGGTAGGTCCGGTAGACGGCGCTCTGGATCTCGAAGAGCCCTTCCGGGTACCGCAGATGCTCCCTGAGCTCCGGGGACAGGGCGGAGGCGGGCTTGAAAAGACTGGGAAAGACGGAACGCCACATCGCAAGCAGGGGGTCCTTCTCGTCAAGGGCGTAGAAGGTGACCGTGCCGTCATAGGCGTCCACCGTGGCCTTCACGCTGTTGCGCAGGTAGTTCGCCCCCTGGAAATTCGAGAGCGTCGGGTCGGAGAGGGACACCGGCCTGGAATAGGGATAGCGGTCTGTGGCTGTGTAGGCGTCCTGGATCCACAAAAGCTTCCCTCCCAGGACGACGAGGTAGGGATCCGCGTCGTAGAGAAGGAAGGGGGCCAGCTGCCTCAGGGCTCCCTGGATGTTCCGGTTGTACAGGATCCGGCTTTCGGGACGCAGGGAACCCGTGAAGAAGATTTCCGTGTCTCCGAAGCGGGTCGCGAAAAGGATTCTCCGCCAGGCGGTTCCGATCCCTACCCCGCCCTTCCCCTCGTAGGTGTTCCGGACGTTCGACTCCCCCATGGGATAGTCGAACTCCCGCACGTCGGTCTTCACCAGGGCGTAGGTGCTGGTCTTCTCCCCGTAGTAAATCTGGGGCCGGTCGATCGAAAGAGGGACGTCCACCTTCGGAGGGAGGTCCCGGATGAAGAGGATGGGAAGCCCCGAGGGTCCCACCTCGTTGACCGGGTTCATCACCAGTCCGTATCCGTGGGTGAATTCGAGGTGGGTGTTGACCCAGGTACGGTTCTGCAGCTGTGTGGGATCCAGCTCCCTGGCTGATAGCATGACCTGCCGCATCTGTCCGCCAAACCGGTAGCGGTCGATGTCCACGTCAGTGAAATCGTAGTAGGAGCGGATTTCCTGGAGCTGCTTGTAGGTCCGAAGAAGCGGACCGTAGTCCCAGAGGCGGATGTTCCGGATGGTGTCCGAATTGGCCGCGATTCCCTCGGTGGTCACGTCGTTCTCCGGGGTCATGTCGAGGATGGTCACCTCGCTGAGTCCGAAGGCTTCCAGGGTGGCCGCGATGTGGTAACCAATGTAGGGCTTTTCGCGCTCGAACTCGTTGGGCTTGACGATGTACGACTGCATCAGCCCGGGGACGAGGCTCCTCAGGACGAAGACGGCCGCGGCCAGGCTGCCCAGGGTCCACCAGAGGGCTTTCCGGGAACGCCCGGTTCCCGTGAAGACGAGGACCGCCGCCGCGGTGCTGAGGGCGAAAAGGACGCTCAGCGCGGGCAGAAGCGCGTGGATGTCTGTGTAGCCGGGGCCGAAGACGATCCCGGAGGGGGAATAAAGCAGGTTCCAGCGGTCAAGGAGGAATCCGCTGCCCCAGGCAAGCACGAGAAGCGAGGCGAGAACCGACAGGTGCCTCCTTGTATGGGGCCGGAGGCTGAAGTCACTGGCGAAGAAGCGCCCCAGCCTTCCTGGAAGGGAGAGGAGCGCGGTTCCCAGCAGCGCCAGGAAGAGCCCGTTCAGCAGCCAGCTTCGGAGGAGCGCCAGAAAGGGAAGGGTGAAGACATAAAACCCGACGTCCTTCCCGAAGATCGGGTCTTTCTGTCCGAACGGTCCCCCGTAAAAGAAACCCAGGATCGTTTCCCAGGCCGAACTCCCTCCCAGGCTGTTGCCCGCAGATAGAACGGCAGCCGCACCCAGGATGAGCCAGGGCAAAAAGCGCGGGTTCCATCGGACCGACCAGGTTTCGGATAGTTCGTCCTTCGAACGCCGCCATGCGGTGATCCAGTTGAAGGCCAGAAAGGCGAACAGCAAAAGCGAAGAGCCGACGAAAAGGGCGATCCTCGTGAGGACACGCGTCCGGAAGACGGCCGAAAACCCCAGGGAATAGAACCAGAGCCAGTCGGTGTAGAAACGCGCGAAAGCGGGCCAGGCAACGAAAAGGAGAAGAAGGAAGGGGAGGAGGATCCAGAGGCGCCTCCTCCCCTCGAAGATTCGTCCGGAAGGCTTCCGGGGAGATTTCTCGGGCGCTTCTCCGTGAAAAGGCGGCCAGGTTTTTCTCCCCTCGAAGGTCCAGTCGTCCTCGTTCATGCTCCGGTCCTTCCCGCCCGGTTAAGGAGAAATTCCAGCATTGTCCGTGTCCCGAACCCCGTAAAGCCCTTCGGAACGTAGCCGTACTCCTCCTTGCTGTGATCGGTGCCGGCCATGTCAATATGGGCCCAGGCAATGCCCTTCTTCACGAATTCCTGCAGGAACATGGCGGCGAAGATGGCCCCGCCGTACCGGCTGCCGGCGTTCACCAGGTCGGCGACGTCTGATTTCAATTTTTTGCGAAGCCGCTCGTCATCCATGGGGAAAGGCCAGAGACGCTCGCCGGAAAGGCGGGAAGCCTCCATGAGCTGATCAACGAGCGTTTCGTCGGGCGAAAAAAGGCCCCCGGTGTAGTCTCCAAGGGCGATGTGGCAGGATCCCGTGAGGGTGGCGATATCCAGCAAGACAGCCGGTTCGAGATCGCTGGCGTAGCAGAGAACATCCGCCAGGGTCAGGCGCCCCTCGGCATCCGTGTTGTCGATCTCGATCGTTTTGCCGTTCTTCGCCCGAAGGATGTCGTCGGGACGGTACGCATCCCCTCCCGGCATGTTCTCGGCCGCTCCGATCAGCCCGTGGACCTCCAGGGGCAGCCTCAGGGCGCTGACGGCGCTCATGGCAGCCAGGACTGCGCAGGCCCCGGACTTGTCGCCTTTCATGGTCCTCATGAAATCGCCGGTCTTGATGTTCAGCCCTCCGCTGTCGAACGTCAGCCCTTTCCCGACCAGGGCGATCCGCTCTCGCGCGGCCTCCCCCGGCTTCCAGGACAGGTGGATGAGGCGGGGCTTGTTCTTCGAGCCTTTTCCGACACTCCAAAGGGCTTCCATTCCCATCTGGCGGATCGCTTCGTCGTCGAAGACGGTGCACTCGAGCCCCGATTCCTCGGAGACCCTTCTGGCGGTTTCCGCCAGCGATTCCGGGGTGATGACGTTGCCTGGTTCGTTGGCAAGGTCGCGGGCGTAGTTCTGGGCCTCTCCCAGGATCGCCCCGGTTTGAAGTCCCGCTTCATCCCCGTCAGCCAGCAGCAGGGTCTCCACTTCGAAACGCGGCGGTTCGTCCTCGCCCCGGCCGCGGTATTTCTCGAAGCTGTAGCTTGCCAGGAGGGCTCCCTCCGCGGCGGCCTTTGATAGGGCCCACCCCGGGGTTTCCGGCAGAACGAACAGGACCCGCGGTCCCCGGTCCCGAAGAGCGGCCCGCACGATCTCGCCGGCCGCCTGCCTCACGGTTTCCTGCCCAAGCGGACCCCTTTTGCCCAGCCCCACCATCGCCAGCGTGGGCTCACCGGGCATGGGGAGAATCAGGACTTCCCCCGCCTTGCCCTTGTAGGCTCGCTTTTCCGCCAGGGATTTCAGCCGTTCCGTCCAGCCGGTTTCCAACCGTTCCAGAGTGCTCCAGTCGTCCTCGAAAACCGCCGCGGCCAGGAAATCGCACGGCCAGCTTCCCAGGGTGATCTCGATCGCCCGAACTTCCACATCGATCGCCTCCTGAAAAATCTTTTCTTGATGACGCTATTCTAGCAGTTTCTTTTCTTATGGAGCTTTAACATGCTATCATTCCCCTGACAGGAGGTGATGGCCGTGTTTGGAAGACTGCTTTTTGTGGACCTCGCGTCCGGAACGATTCGGGACCGTTTCCTTACCGCTTCTGCCGTGAGCCGTTTCCTGGGAGGCAAGGGGCTCGGGATCGCGCTTCTTGACGAACTGTCCACTCCTGGTGGCGATCCGCTGGATTCCGGCAACCCGCTCTGCTTCTTGACCGGACCTCTTACCGGTACGCCCTTCCCGACCTCCGGCCGTTTCACCGTCGCTACCCGTTCCCCCCTCACGGGGCTTTGGCTTGACAGCCATGCCGGCGGGCACTTTGCTCCTTTCCTCAGAAAGGCCGGCTACGACGGGATCGTTTTCACGGGCCGGGCGGATGTCCCGGTCTACCTGTGGCTTTGCGACGGAAAGGCCGAATTGCGTGAGGCGGCGGACTTCTGGGGAAAGGGGGTCGAAGAAACCGTGCGCGGGGTTCGGGAGGAAACCGACCCCAAGGCGCACGTGGCCTCCATCGGCCCGGCCGGCGAGAACCTCGTCCGTTTTGCCTCCATCGCCATCGATTGCGACGCCGATCCCTGGCGGGCGGGGATGGCGGGCAGGGGAGGCGCCGGGGCCGTCATGGGCTCCAAGAACCTGAAGGCCGTGGCGCTGAAGGGCTCCAAACCGATCCCACTGGCGGACGAGGCAGGAATGAAGGTCCTCGTGAAGGACCTCCTCGAGCGGGTGATGAAAAATCCGGGGGTCCACAGCCTTCGGGTTCTCGGGACCGCTGCCCTCGTGGAACCGATGAACCGCACGGGAATTCTCCCCTGCTTCAATTTCCGCAAGGGCTTCCTGGAAAACGCCCATGCTCTCAACGGCGCGAACCTCCGCTACCATGCGAGAAGGGACGCGGGCTGCTTCAACTGCCCCATCGTCTGCGGGCGCGTGATGGCCTCGGAAGGGCGCGACGTGAAGGTCGAATACGAGGCGCTGGCCCTGCTGGGGGCCTCCTGCGGTCTGACCGACGTGGAGGACGTGGCCCGGGCCATCGCTGTCTGCAACGACATGGGGATGGACGTGATCTCGGCGGGCGGCGTGGCGGCCTTTGCCATGGATGCCGCATCCCGGGGCCTGCTCGAAGAAGTCCCCGAGTTCGGGGACGCCGCCGGGCAGGTGAGGCTTCTGGAAGCCATCGCCAGGCGTGAAGGGATCGGAAACCTCCTGGCGGAGGGGTCAAGGAAGGCGTCCGAAGCAATCGGCGTGGAGGCCTGGGAACTGGCTGTCCAAGTGAAGGGGCTGGAGCTTCCGGGGTACGACCCTCGATCGAGCTGGGGAATGGCCCTGGCTTACGCGACAGCGGACCGGGGCGGATGCCACCAGCGCGCCTGGACGGTCATGCCCGAGATCGATGGGGCGGTCGAGCGGTTCTCCGCCGAAGGGACCGCCAGGATCGTCAAGAACCTGCAGGATGACCGTGCCGCGGCCTATTCTCTCGTGGTTTGCGATTTTCTCCCCATGGAAACGGAGGATGCCCTGAAAGGGCTCAAGGCCGCCAGCGGGATCGAACTGGACGAATCGGGGTACCTTGAGATCGGAGAAAGAGTATGGAACCTGGCCAGGCTGTTCAACCTCAGGCATGCCGGGCCGGAAGGCACCCAGGACACCCTTCCGCCAAGGCTCCTCAGGGAGCCCCTGCCCATGCCGCCCCAGGGGAAAACGGCCGTTTCGCTGACGGTTTGGGACCTGAAGCTGATGCTGGACGATTATTACTCCCTGCGGGGCTGGGATGCCCAGGGACACCCCAGGGAATCGACCCTGAAACGCCTGGGCCTGGCGGAGGGCTTCAGGGAGTCCATCCTGGAGAAAGGGGAGAAGTAACCATGTGGAACATTTGCCTGGTGGGATTCGGCAATGTCGCCCAGGGCCTTGCCCGCATCCTCGCAGACAAGAGGGAGCGGCTTGCCGCGAAATACGGTTTCGGATTCCGGATCACTTCGGTTGTCACGGCCCGGCGGGGGTGCCTGGCCAACGATCAGGGGCTCGACCCAGCGATGCTGCTGGAAGCCATGGAAAGGGACGGGGGGTTCTGGGGATGCGAGGGAGCCCGGATGATCGATCCGCTTGAAGCCATCAAGAGCCCCCATACGGACATCCTTGTAGAAACCACCCCCACCAGCCTCGTGCGCGGGGAGCCCGGTTTGACCCATATCCGCACCGCCCTGAAGGCGAAGAAGCACGTCGTGACCTCCAACAAGGGGCCCCTGGTCCGGGCAATGTCAGAGCTGACGGCCCTGGCCGAGGGAAGCGGGGTTGCGTTCCGCTACGAGGGCGTGATCATGAGCGGGACACCGGCGCTGAACCTGGTCAGGGAAACCCTGGCCGGGTGCGACATTCAGCACGTTCAGGGGATTGTCAACGGCACCACCAACTTCATCCTGACCGAGATGGAAAAGGGAAAAACCTACGAGGAAGCGCTTGCAGAGGCCCAGCGGATCGGGATTGCCGAAGCGGACCCGACTGCCGACGTGGAGGGGTGGGACGCGGCGGTAAAGGCCTGCATCATGGCGGTCCTGTTCATGGACGCGACGCTGGAGCTGGAGGACGTGGAACGAACGGGAATCACGGAAGTCAGCCCCGAAATGATCCAGACCGCCCTTTCCAGGGGCAAGCGCATCAAGCTGGTGGCGGAGGTCTACCGGGAAAAGGACCGCGTCAAGGCCCTGGTTGCCCCCGTGGCGGTTCCGCTCACGCGTCCCCTGGCGGGAATCATGGGCGCGATGAACGCCATCACGTACACGACGGACCATCTCGGTGACATCACGATCGTGGGACCGGGGGCCGGACGCATCGAAACCGGGCAGGCGCTCCTGTCCGACCTGCTGGCGATCCACCGTGCCTACGGGAGGGGAGAGCACCCTTCCAGGAGCCCTTTCTAGCTTTTTTCGCCCCGGGCGGCCAGAACGATCCCGGCCAGGATGAGCGCGCCGCCTGCGGTTTTCCAGGGAGTCAGGGTTTCACCGAAGAAGATCCAGGCCAGAAGGGTGCTTCCGATCGGTTCTCCCAGAAGGCAGACGGCGACCGTGCTCGCTGAGAACCAGCGGAGGGCCCAGTTGTAGGAAGAGTGGCCGATGACCTGGGGGATCAGGGCCATGCCGGCGAAAGCCCGCCAGGTTGGCGCCGAAAATCCGGTGAAGGGAGTTCTCGAGGCGAGGACCAGGATCCAGAGGAGAACTCCGGCTGTCCCGTAACAGGTCGTCACGTAACCCAAAAGAGAAAGCCTGGGGCGCACCCTGCGCCCCAGCATGATGTACAGGGCCCCGGAAAACCCTCCCGCAAGTGCGAGGGCATCTCCAAGAAGGGCGCGGCCGCCGAGGGCGAAATCGCCCGCCCCGATCAGGACGCCCCCGGTGAAGCTCAGGGCAATTCCCGCAAGGGTGGCCTTCCCGGGCCGTTCCCCGGTCACCAGCGGGGTCAGGATCCCAACCCAGAGGGGGATGGTTTCCACGAGAACGACACTGCTCGCAACAGAGGTATAGCCCAGGGAAGCGATCCAGGTGCCGAAATGCACCGCCAGGAAGAAACCTGCTCCCAGGACGGACAGCCAATCCCCATGATGGAGGGCGGAAAGCTCTTTCGGGCATTTTCGGGAACAGAAGGGCGCCAGAACCAGCGTCGCCAGGCCGACCCGATAGGCGGCAATGGTGAGAGCGGGAGCTTCCGCGACCCGGGCGAAGATGGCTCCGGTCGAAATGGCCGCGATGCCAACGGTAAGCGCGATCACTGGATTGAGAACGGGTTTTCCGGATTCTGCCATGTCTTGAGTTTAGCATGAAATTCCCTTGCGCCTCCCCGGGGTCAATGCCGATAATGGCCCTGCAGAGGAGGGAAAACCCATGGAACGGAAAAGGAGGAAGGCCCTGGCTGCCGGAATCGCCGCGGCGGTTTCCTGGGGGGCATCGTTCGTGGCCATCAAGGTGGCCCTCCGGACCCTGACCCCGCTTCCTCTCGTCTGGCTGCGCTTCGGGCTCGGAACGGCGGTGCTCTGGGGTTTTTCTGCCCTCCGCAGGGAAAAGGACCCCCTATCGGCTCGGGAATGGGGGCTTGTCGTCCTCCTCGGGTTTCTCGGTGTCCCGTTTCACCATCTCGTTCAGAGCACGGGACTGAAAACCGCCCAGGCCGCGACGTCGGCCTGGATCATTTCCAGCATGCCCGTTTTCATCGCGATCCTGGGAAGCCTGTTCCTAGGAGAGAAAATGTCCTTCCGCCGCTGGTTCGGCCTGGCCTGCGGCGCCTGCGGCGTCCTTCTCGTCGTCACAAGGGGGGATCCTGGCCGCCTGCGCTTTTCGAACCCCGGTTCTTTCGGAGACCTCCTCGTTCTCCTGAGCGCCCTCAACTGGGCCGTCTTCAGCGTCATGTCCCGCAATTTTCTCAAGCGGCACGAGCCGGCCCCCATGATGCTCAAGGTCATGCTCGCCGGATGGCTCATGACAACCGCCCTGTTCGCGGTGAAGGGAGACCTGGGGACGATTCTCCGGATGAACTTCCAGGCGTGGGTGTCCGTCCTTTTCCTGGGGATTTTCTGCTCGGGGCTGGCCTACGTTTTCTGGTACGACGCACTGAAAATCCTTCCCGCTTCGCAGGCGGGGGTCCTGATGTACCTCAACCCGGTATCTGCCACCCTTCTTGCGGTTTCAGGTCTGGGCGAACCCGTTTCTGCGGCCATGATCCTGGGGGCGGCTCTGATCACTGCGGGCGTCTGGCAGGTCAGCCGCTGACCGGGACCGGTTTTCGGGCGGGCGTCTCGACCAGGTAGGGCCTCGCACTCGGAGGCAGGACCTCCAGGATGTCGGGGAAGGCGTAGGTGTCCCGGCGGGTGCGGATGAACCGGACGCGGGCCGGCGGGGAATCCAGGCGATACGTGGTGCCCGCCTGGACCTGCTCGGTGAGGATCTTTTCAAGGGTTTCCCTGCGGGCGGCCCGGGCCTCGCTTCGGGATTGCAGCGAAAGGGCGGCTGACAGGAGCGAACGGGCCCCTCCCTTCTCGGCCTCCAGCGCCAGGGCTTCTCCCTCGGCCTGGAGAACCTCCTCTTCGCCGGGCTCCCATTCGACGAGGACCTTTTTCGCCCTCCTGGACACGACGAGTCCTAGCTTCCTGGCGTTTTCCTCCAGGTCCCTTCGTCGCTTCAGGTACCTTCTGAGCCGCTTCGTGTTGAGCCCGCGAACGGTCTCCGCCTGAAGTGCCGACTCCTTGTCGAGCTGGCCGAAATCCAGTCCGGTGTGGATAAGCCCGGCCAGGCTTTCCTCCAGCTTTTGCCGGAGGAAAGCATCCCGAGCCTCCTCGAGGGCGATCCCGGCAAGTTCGGCCACGAGGCTGTCGACCTCCTCGGCCGCGAGACGCCGGGAAAAGGCCTTTGAGCGGACCTCCTGGGCCGGGCTTTCGATCTCGATAAACTCCACCTCCGGGTGCTCCCACTGGCGCCCCCGGAGGATGGGCTCCGCGAAGGAATCCCCGAAAACCAGCCTCCCGATGTTGATGGCGGCGTTGATATCCCGGTGGATCGCAGCGCCCGTGGTGCTATGGTACTCCTTTCGTGTCAGGCGGCCCGTCGCCCGGTCTTTCCTTCGGCTTCCAGTCCCCGCAACGGGTTCCAGGCCGAGGGCGTCGATGCGGCTGGTATTCGTTTCATCGACGAGGTGGACGTCGATCCTTGCCAGGGCGCAACGGAAACGAAGCGTGCTCAGCAAGTGAAGGCTCAGGTTGAGGAGCGGATTGTCCCGGAGGGCCCGGGGGCGGATGGAGAACGGGTTCTTGATGGAGCGGGTGCCGATGGCGATCGAACCAACCTGCCACTCCAGGCATTTTCTCAGGACCAGGTCGCAGGTCGCGTCCACGCAGGAGGCGATGCGCCCCATTTCCGAGTGGAATTTCTCGGGGTCCGACTGCATGGAACGCCGTGCCCGGTCGATCGCTGCACGGTCGAGCGGGTTTTTCACGAGGACCGCTCGGGACAGGGGTGCGTTGGAAATCATCGCAAACAGGTAGGTGTCGCCGATGTCGATGGCCAAGGCCCTATCTTTTTGGTTCATTTCCACGGTCATCACCTCCCCGTAGAACACAAAAGGCGGCAGGGAGAAAAATCCCCTGCCGCCTCGAGAGCGGACTCTGTTCGCCTTTTCGGGTTTTCCGGAGCTATCCTGCCGTTCTTTCCCGGCATCCTGTCATCCCCCCGAGCCCCTTTTCACCTGTTATTTTAGACGTTCTTCCAGGTAAAGACAAGGCTGTTTAGTACTTGAAACAAAACTGAAGCAGAGATGTCAGGATTTCGGGTCTTGAAGTCGGGCGCCTCTCGATCCGCGTCGCGGACCGCCGTCCGGGTGCCGGGGTTCTCGAAGCTCAGGGATGATGTTCACGGCTGAGGACCCGCAGGGCTTCCAGGCAGAGATCGATTTCCTCCTCGGTGTTGAAGAAACCGGGGGCGATTCGGAGGGCCCCCTGGGGAAACGATCCAAGGGTCTTATGGGCGGCCGGTGCGCAGTGCAGGCCGGGGCGGGTCTCGATACCCCAGCGGTCGGCCAGTTCCAGGGCGGCACGGCCGTTGTCCAGGTTTTCGAAGTTGACGGCGAAGACGGGAAGACGGCCCCTCATCGTCCGTTTCCCATAGAGTCTGATCCCGGGTATTTGTAAAAGCCCTTCGAGCAGTCTAATGCCCAGTTCTTCCTCCCTCCGGCGGATGGTTTCCACTTCCTTTTCCTCCAGCCAGTTCAGCGAGGCCAAAAGACCGGCGAGCCCGGGCAGGTTCGGCGTTCCGGCCTCAAATTTGTCTGGAAGGACCGAAGGCTGAACCTCCTCGTGGGAAAAGCTGCCGGTTCCCCCTTCGATCAGGGGACGGCACGCCGCTGCAAAATCTTCCCTCCACAGGATTCCGCCCGTCCCCTGGGGGCCCATCAGGCCCTTGTGTCCCGTGAAGCAGCAGGCGGCCAGGTTCCAGCGGGCGGCGTCGATGGGCAGAACCCCTGCCGTCTGGGCCGTGTCCAGGACCAGCGGGACACCGGCCGAATTGCAGAGCGGGGCAAGAAGGTCCAGGTCCTGCACGGTTCCACAGACGTTGCTCGCGTGGGTGAATACGACCAGGTCGAGCCCCTTCCCAAGTTCCCTTTCAAGCGTATGGGGTTCTAGGACTCCTTCCTTCGTGCAGGGCATCACGGTGACCGAGACTCCCTCGCTTTCCAGGCGGCGTAGCGGCCGCATGACGGCGTTGTGCTCCATAGAGGACGTGGCGGCCCGCATGCCTGGTTTCAGGAAGCCCTTCAGGACGATGTTCAGAGCCTCGGTCACGTTGGCCGTAAAGGTCACATTTCGGGGATCCGTTGACGGTCCCCCGAAGAAGGCGGCGATTTTCAAGCGGCAGGTCGTGACCATGTCGAGGGTGTCGAGGTCGCGCGTAGATGCCGATCCCCTGGCGAGGTTGGCTCCCCTCGCTTCCAGGAAGGCCGACATCGCTTCGGCAACGCATCGCGGTTTCGGCCACGACGTGGCCGCGTTGTTCAGGTAAAGAGAGCGTTCCTGTTCCATGGTTCCTCCTTTCGAAAGGCCAGCTTCAGAAACGGATTCTCCCGGTTCCATCCAGGAAACGTCCGATCGCCCGGCTTTCCGGCGCGCACCCGCTTTGGCAGAGCTCCAAGAAGGCCTGTGCCGCTTCGGGGTCCACGGCCAGCAGCAGCCCTCCCGAGGTCTGGGGATCGAAGAGCAGGTCCTGGAGGCTCAGGGGGGCCTTCTCCAGATTGTCAATCCGGGAGGAATAGAGTTCGCGGTTTCGGTAGGCCCCGGCTGGAATCAATCCCAGGTCGGCCACGTCCAGGACGCCCTTGAAGGCCGGCAGTGCCTCGGGATCGAGCCGGCAGTCGACCCTGTACCCGGAAAGCATGTCAAGGAGGTGTCCCGCAAGTCCGAAGCCTGTTACGTCCGTGCAGGCATGGATCGATTGGTGAAGTTCCCTGTCCAGGTGGCGCGGCAGGTCATTCAGCCGGGCCATGGAATCGAACACGGGTTTCGTGTCCAGCAGGTCCGCCATGCCGGCCTTGATTGCCGTGGTGCAGAGCCCGGTTCCCAGGGGCTTTGTGAGGATCAGGACGTCCCCGGGGCGAGCCCCTGACACGCGCCAGATTTTTGCCTTTTCAGCTTCGCCGAATACCGCCAGTCCGTACTTGGGTTCCTCGTCTTCCACGCTGTGGCCGCCGGCCAGGACGGCTCCCGCTTCGATGACCTTCGACTGCCCGCCTTTTAGTACGGCTTCGAGCAGTTCGAGGGGTTCGCAGTGGACCGGGAAACCCACGATGTTGAGAGCGACAAAAGGCTTTCCCCCCATGGCGAAAACGTCGCTCAGGGCGTTGGCCGCGGCGATTTGCCCCCAAAGTTCAGGGTCGTCCACGATGGGGGTGATGAAATCCAGCGTCAGGATCCCGACCCGGTTTTCGTCGATGGCCCACAGCGCGGCATCCTCCCCGTGGTCCCAACCGGTCAGCAGGCGTCCCCCGGTATCGGGTTTCAGGGATTTTAACAGTTTTTCCAGGTCCGCCGGACCGATCTTGGCCGCTCAGCCGCTGGTCCGCGCCATCTCCGTCAGCCTTCTCACGGAGGATCGCCTCCTTTTTGGGGGGTCCGAATTCCCATTGTGGAGCCTATTTTTCCAGGGTGATGCGGAATGTTCCTTCCTGTGTTTCCTCCCAGGTCCCCTTCCAGTTCATCCGGGAAGCCAGCCGGAGGACGTTTTCCCTTGAAGTGACGGTGTCGACCAGGACTTCGACGGTGTTTCCCCTTGCGGATTCCAGGGCGGCTTTCGTTTCCAGGACGGGCTGCGGGCAGGAAAGTCCCCGCGCGTCCACGAGTATCTTATCAGTCATGACCGAATCCCTCCCTAGGCGGACACGCGTCCGCGGTTCAAAAAGCCGACGGCCAGGCAAAAGACCATGCCGACCGCAAAGGCGACCGCAGCGTAGGGACCAGGTCCCTTGGCGCTGCTGGCGAAGCTGAAATTGTGCGCCACGGCGGCCCCGACGATCAGCCCCAGCACGAAAAGCGCCGCGTCGTTGTCTCCCTCGCCGCTCATGATGAGCTGGCGCCCAGGGCATCCACCGGCCAGGGTGAAGGCCAATCCCGAGAGAAGCATTCCTAGGAAGTTCCAGAGGGCGTTCGTGTGGGCCACGGGCTGGCCCGCGAAACCGAGCTTGAACTGGCCGAGCGCGACGTTGGTCCCGATGGCGGCGACGAGGAGGGCCAGGATCCCGTAGAACAGGTGCGGGTCCTTCAGCATGAAAAGATCCCGGAGGGCTCCCACCGTGCAGAAGCGGCTTCGCTGGGCCATCCACCCGATCAAAAGGCCTGCTCCGAGGGCAATGAAAGCAGGGGCGTGCATGGAGCCGGGGCCTTCCTTCGAGAAGAAGATGGGGCCGGTGGGAAGGCCCGCCGCGTCCCGCCCGAATTGGGGGGCCAAAAGAAGCAGCACGAGGAGGAGGACGGAGAAGGCGGGCATGACGAGCCCGGAAGCCTTCGCGGTGGGGGCGCTGCGGCCCAGGTTGAAGCCGTTCCAGAGAAAGGCGATACCAATGCCGACTCCCGCAGCAAGGCCTGCGATTCCCCAGAGAGCGTTCAGATCACCGCCTGAAAGGCGCAAGTAGGCCCTCCACGGGCAGCCCAGGAAGATCAGGGCTCCGACCATGGCGAACACGCCCAGGAAGAAACGGATGATCGGGGCCGATCCAGCCCGGGGTTTATACTCCCGGTAAATCAGCGCCGAAACGAAGCTGCCGAGAATGAAGCCCGCAATCTCCGGCCTCAGGTACTGGACGACGGCTGCCCGATGCATTCCGAGTGCGCCGGCGATGTCCCTGCCGAAGCAGGCGACACAAACCCCCATGTTCCCGGGGTTGCCCAGAAAAACGAGGACGGGGGCGAGAACCCCCACGACCGCTCCGGTCAGCGAAGGGCCGAAGCGGGACATCAGGAAACGGTTGATCAAGGCGAAGCACCTCCCTGGAATGGTGTGCCGCGAGAACAGGGAGCATGCCGCAACAGACCGCTGGCGGTTGAGCGTTCAGGCCGGATGGGGTGCGGGGATCTTCAGGGAAGAAAGCGGAGGGGAGCGTCGGAACACCGCACCGACGTGCGCGCGCCGCGCGCACCACCGATCCGGCTTCACCGGCAGGCGTCCTTGCGGATCATGCGATGCCCTCCCCTCGAGGCGAATCAAGAATTGCCTTCAATTCTAGGGGGACTTCGGAAAAGGTGTCAAGGCCGAAGGGGACGCCCCTCCCCCTTGTGGGGCTTTGTGTGGGATAATTACTGAGTGTGCCAATTTCGAATCCGGGGAGAGCCGAATCAACCCGGGAGAACGACCAGGGGGGACAACGAATGGATGCTTTTCTGGCGGGTTTTGCCGCCCTGACCGTGAAGCAGGCGGTCATGCTTGGAATCGGGGGACTACTGATCTACCTCGCCATCGCGAAGGAATATGAACCCGCCCTGCTGTTGCCCATGGGATTCGGCGCCATCCTGGTGAACATCCCGCTTTCCGCCGCTGTCAACCACATGTTCGACGGCAAGCTGCAGGAAGGGGTCCTGAGCCTCCTCTTCAACATGGGGATCGCCACTGAACTTTTCCCGCTGCTGATCTTTTTGGCAGTGGGAGCCATGATCGACTTCACGCCGCTTTTCCTGAACCCCCTCATGTTCCTCTTCGGCCTGACGGCCCAGGCCGGGATCTTCCTGACGATGGGACTGGCCCTCGTTCTCGGTTTTGACGTCCGCGAGGCGGCTTCCATCGGAATCATCGGCGCGGCGGACGGCCCCACGTCCATCTACGTCGCGTCGAAGTTCGCGCCGCACCTCCTGGGCCCGATCTCCGTGGCGGCCTATTCCTACATGGCGCTGGTCCCGCTGATCCAGCCGCCCGTGATCCGGGCTCTCACGACGAAGGCCGAGCGCCGGATCTCCATGGCCTACAGGGAGCGGGAAGTCTCCAGGGCGCTAAAGATCGGCTTTCCCATCGCGGTTACCGCGATCTCCGGCTTTTTCGCCCCGGCCTCGGTGGCCCTCATCGGTTTTCTGATGTTCGGCAACCTCATCCGCGAAAGCGGCGTCGTGGACCGGCTTTCAAAGGGAGCCCAGAACGAGCTGGCCAACATCGTCACTCTTCTCCTGGGACTTGCCATTTCGACCACCCTGGCGGCCGAGCGTTTCCTTCAGCCCACAACCCTGGTCATCATTGCCATGGGGCTTGTGGCCTTCGTCCTGGATACGGCGGTGGGGGTGCTCTCGGCCAAGCTGCTGAATCTCTTCCGGAAGGACAAGGTCAACCCCATGGTCGGAGCGGCAGGAATCTCCGCCTTTCCCATGTCTGCGAGGGTGATCCAGAAGCTTGGGCAGAAGGAGGATCCCCAGAATTTCCTGCTGATGCACGCGGTCAGCGCCAACGTCTCGGGACAGATCGGGTCCGTCCTGGCCGGGGGGCTTCTCCTGGCACTTCTGGCATGAAGCGAGGGAAGCGGATGCAGGTGATTGATCTCTACAAAATGAACCTTTTCCCGGACTTCCGTCTTCTTGCGGGAAGCGGAGGGGTCCTGAACCCGATCACCACCATCACGGTTTTTGATTCCCCGGATATTCACAAGTGGCTCAGGGGAGGGGAATTCCTCATCGGGAACGCCTATATTTTCAAGGATCACCCGGAGGAACTGGAGCATTTCGTCCGAAGGATCCGGGAACATGGAGCGTCCGCCCTGGGGATCAAGCTCGACAGGTTCCTGTCGGAGCTTCCGAAGCGAATCATCGATGTTGCTGACGAGATCGAACTTCCCCTCATTCTGATCCCGTTTTCCTACCGTTGGGCCGATATCATCGAAGTGGTCCAGAGGCACCTCAATGCCCCGCAAGGCCCGAGCCCGGACAAAGGGACAGAAATCCGCTTCCTGGAAGATTTCCTCGAGCCGACCGAACTCGCTTGCGCTCTTGCCCGGGAATTGAAGCATTCCGTTTACATCTATTGTCCTTCGCTGGACCTTCAGCTTTTTGTGTCTGAAGAAGGAACGGCGCTCTCTCTCGAGGAGGCGAACGCCTATTTCGAGGGAGAGGTCCTGGCGGAAGACCAGTTGCCCGCTCACGGTACCATTCAGGTGACGAGAACGACGAGAAACATCCCTCCCGAAACGGTGAGCGCCGTGTACCGCTCAACCGGGCAGGCGAGAACGGAGGTTCACCTGATCCTGAAGCCCGAGGAAAAGGTCCCTTCCTTGAGGCAAGAGCGCCTTGCCATGGTTGTGTTGAACCTGATTCGATCCTTTGCCCTGGAAAAAATCCTGGGAAACCAGGTTTCCGCGGGCTCTCAGGCGGCCTTCCTGGAAAAGCTGTGCCTGGGCGGTTTTTCGGACCAGAAAGTCGCCTTGCAGCGGGCCTCGGCCCTTGGCCTGAAAGTTCCCGAACCCTGCTTTGTCACGATCCTTCAACTGGCGGATTCAAGGGATTCCCTGGAAAAGGGGGAGGAAGAATCGTTCGTGTTTCACATCGGGCACTTGAGGGTTTCCATCACCCCATGGTCGGAAAGGGAAGCGCACTTCGAGAGAATTTCCGGGTTCTGCCAGAAGGCGAAGCTCTGGGGGGTTGTCGGAAGAAAGGCCGAGCACCTGATCGAACTTCAGGATTCCTACCTGGACTGCAAGAAGTCCATCGCGATTCTACAAAAGACCTTTCTGCCGCCGGGTGCCTACCCCCACGAGGAAGCCGTGTTGTTTTCCCTTTTCCGGAAAATTGCCAAGTCGGGGGAAGGGCAGGTCCTGGTCGAACGCTACTGGCGGCCGCTCCTGGAGCTGCCGGAAGAAAACCGGACCCTGAAGCCTGTCCAGGTGATCGAGACCCTGGTGAAGAACGGCTTCAATGCAAAAAAGTCTGCCATGGACCTTCATGTGCATTACAACACGATTCGAAACTACATTTCCGAGATCCAGGCCCTCATCGGGCTGGATTTTGATAAGCCGATGGATGTTTTGATGCTGACGATCTGTTATCTTCTTGCCCACGGACAGGGGGAAGGGCGGAGGTTGTTCTCGAATGCCTAGGATGACGGGAGAGGGATCGAAGTGAAGAAGAAAACCCTGGTTGCGGTGATTGGACTGGTTCTGGGGATCTGTTTCAGTTTCAGCCCGGCAGCGGCCTCGCTGAAAACGGCTGATTTGAGAAACGACCCTGGCGGTTTCCGGGGAATTGAATGGGGAAAGCCGCTTTCGAGTTTCGAGAAGATGGTCCCCTACAAGGTGACGCCGTACACAAATGAATTCTATCATTGGAGAATCGACGGGTTCGGCTATGCGGACCGTTTCTTTGACGATGACTGGAAAAAGCCTCTGATTGACGGAAAACGGGAGAAT
>JAJUIT010000120.1 GCA_029267465.1 Synergistaceae bacterium | reverse complement strand
GTGAACCGAACACCCGCTTCTGGGCCGTCGTGATGGGGATGATCAGGGTGTCGTCCTGGTCCTGCCCCATGGCGTTCGTGCCCTTTTTCCCCAGCACGCCAACCACCACCATAGGGATCTTTTTCACCCGGACGACCTTCCCGATGGGATCCTCGCCCCCGAACAGGTTGTCCACGACCGTCTGGCCGAGAAGGCAGACCTTCGCCGCGCTCCGCACTTCCGAAGTGTTGAAGCTGCGGCCCGAGCTGATGGTCCAGTTGCGGATGTCAAGCATCGGGGGAGTGGTCCCTTCCGCCCGGGTGGACCAGTTGCTGTTCCCGTAGACGATCTGAACCGATCCGGCCGCGGTGGGAGCGGCTTTCCCCACGGCGGGGCATTCCTTCACGATCGCGTCCGCGTCCGCAAAGGTCAGCGTTGGGGAGCCGCCCCAGCCGGTCCGCGCCCCCCCGCTCGTCGTGCTGCCCGAACGGACAACCAGGAGGTTGGTTCCCATGCTTGCCAGCTGGGCCTCCACGTTACGGCTGGCTCCCGTCCCGATGGCGAACATGGCCACGACGGCCGCCACGCCGATGACGATGCCCAGCGTCGTGAGGGCCGAGCGCATCTTGTTGGCCCGCAGCGAGCGAAGGGAAACGTGGAGGATTTCTCCGAAGGCGATCATGCGTGCATTCCCCCCTCGTCGGGATGGCGGTCGCCCACGACAAGCCCGTCCCGGACCATGATGAGGCGGCGCGAAAAGCGCGCGATGTCCGGCTCGTGGGTCACCAGGACGATCGTGATCCCGACAGTGCGGTTCAGCCCGGTTAAAAACTCCATGATCTCCACGCTGGTCTTGGTGTCCAGGTTCCCCGTGGGCTCATCGGCCAGGAGGAGGGGAGGCTCGTTCACCAGGGCTCTCGCAATCGCCACCCGCTGCTGCTGCCCGCCGGAAAGCTGGTGGGGCTGGTGGTGCTCCCGGCCTCCCAGGCCGACCCTTTCAAGGGCCTCCGCCGCGAGGCGCCTCCTTTCCGCTTTCGGCAGCCCCTTGTAGAGCATCGGGAGCTCGACATTCTCCAGGGCCGAGGTGCGAGGCAGGAGGTTGAAACCCTGGAAGACGAACCCGATGTGCCGGTTTCGGATGACGGCCAGCTCGTCGCGGCCGAGGCGGCTCACGTCGGAGCCGTCCAGCGTGTAAGTCCCTTCCGTCGGGGTGTCGAGGCAGCCCAGGAGATTCATCAGGGTGGACTTGCCCGAGCCCGAGGGCCCCATGATCGCCACGAACTCGCCCTTCTCGATAGAGAGGGAGATCCCCCGAAGGGCTTCCACCGAAATCTCCCCGAGGGAGTAGGTCTTGCGGATGCCGGCCAGTTCGATGAGCGCCATGGCTAAAACATCCTTCGCGGGAGGTTCCCGCCGGAGGAACCCCTTGAGCCGTTCCCGAGCGTTCCCGTCACGACCGCTTCGCCTTCCGAAAGGTCTCCCGAAACCTCCGTCCAGCTGCCGTCCGTCAGGCCGACCCTCACCGGCACCCGGCGGAGCGAGGGAACCGATCCCTTCTTCGATTCGAGAACCCAGACGGAAGGCTGCAAAGCCGCCGTTTTCCCGGTCAGGCCGCTCGCTTTTTTCGAGACCCCTTCTCCCCCCGCACTTCCGCCGTCCGGAGGCGGGGGAGGGGCAACCTGGGAAGCCGTTTCCGTCTTCGCCCGGGTCGCCGGCGGCCGAAACCGCAGGGCCGCGTTGGGGACTCGCAGGACATCCTTCACCGACGCGGTCTCGATGCTGACGTTCGCAGTCATCCCTGGTTTCAGCCTCAGGTCGGGGTTTGCCGCCGAGATGATGACGGTGTACGTCACGACGTTTTCCGTGGTCGACGGGCTGAGTCGAACCTGCCGGACCTTCCCCGAGAACGTGTCCTCGGGATAGGTGTCCACCGTGAAGGTGACGTTCATCCCCTCCTGGACATAGCCGATGTCGGCCTCGTCGACGGCAGCCTCCACCTGCATCTTGGAAAGGTCCTCGGCGATCGTGAACAATTCCGGGGCCGACAGGCTCGCCGCCACGGTCTGTCCCTCGCTCACCTTTTTCCCCGTCACGACCCCGTTTACGGGGGAAAGGATTTTCGTGTACCCCAGGTTGGTGAGCCTCTGGTTCAGCGTCGCGGCAGAAGAGCGGACACCGGCCCGGGCCGACTCAACCCTCGATCGGGCTGTCGCCACTGCGGTTTCGGCCGATTCGAGAGCGCTTTTCGCCACGAAATCGGAGGCAAACAGCTTTTTCTGCCTCTCGTACTCGCGCTCGGCCTCCCGGAGGCTGGCCTCCGCTTCCGCCAGGCTGGCCCTGGACTGGGCCACTTCCGCTTCCGCCTGGCGGGCCTGCGCCAGGAAGAGGGCCGGATCGATCTCCGCAAGGAGCTGGCCCTTTTTCACGGGCGAGTTGTAATCCACCAGGATCCTCCGGATGGTTCCAGAAACCTGGCTGCCAACCGTCACAGTGTTCACGGCCTGGATCGTTCCGGTGGCCGAAACGACCCGGGTGATGTCCCCCCTGGTAACGATCTCCGTCGTGTACTGGACCGGTTTTTCCGCGAACTTCACCTTCCAGGCCCAGGCTCCTCCCGCCAGGGCCGCGATGAGGACGAGCCCCGCCAGGAGCCTCTTCTTCGTTTTCGTCAGGCTTGTCATTTCGTTTCCTCCTTCGGGATTTCCACCGTCCTGCCGAGAGCCTTTTCCAGGGCCGCCGCTGCGACCTGCCGGTCGTAGCGGGCCTGGACCAGGGATTTTGCAGCCTTGCTGTATTTTTCCGCCGCGTCGGTCACTTCCAGGCTGGTTCCTACCCCGACGCGGTACCTTCCCCGGGCCAGTTCGAGGTTTTCGCGGGCCTGGCGCAGGGCGGCCCCGGCGGTCTTCACCTGCTGCGAGGCGGTTTCGAGGTCCAGCAGGGCCGTCTTCACCTCAAGGCGGACCGAGTTGATCAGTTTTTCCCGGTCGCTTTGGGCGATCTTGAGTTCCGCCCTCGCGGCCTCGATCCGGGCTGCCGTCGCCCCTCCGTCATAGAGAGGAACCGAGAGAGAAAGCCCGGCGCTCCACTCGTCTTCCCAGCCGGAGGAAGAGTCGGAAAACCCCCATCCCCCGCTCAGGGAAAGCGAGGGATTCATCCCGGCGGCCGCGGCGGCCAGTGCCGCCTTTGCCGAGAGGACCCGGTCCCCGGCCGCCTGCACATCCACCCTGGCCGACAGGGCTTCCCCCAGCGCCGTCTCCAGGGACGGGATCGAACCGTTGCGTTCTTCCGGAACCTCAAGGGGCATCTTCCTGTCCGGCAGGACCGTCCCGATCTCGTTTTCCAGGACGGCCACGGCGGATTCGGCCGCCGACTCGGCCTTGGCGAGTTCCAGTTTTGCCTGGCTAAGGTTGACCTCGGCGGTCGTCACGTCGATCTTCGACGAGGAGCCCGCCCTGTAAAAAGCCTGGGCCTGCTTCAGCTGGCCCTCGTAAAGGGCAACCGTTTCCACGGCGACTGACGCGTCTTCGCGCGCCCGGAGGAGGTTGAAAAACGCCTCCTTCACGGCATAGGCCCTTGTCTGCCAGGTTCGCTCCGCATCCTTGCGGGCTGCGGAAAGGTCGTGGGCTGCCCCGGCGATCGTTGCACGGGTTTTTCCGCCGTCCGTCAGAAGCTGTTTCACGGTGAGGTCCGAAGCGGACCGTGCCCCGGCATTTTCCGAGTCCGAAAGGGTGGCCCCGATGGCAACCGTCGGTCTTGCGGAGGACTTGGCTAGCTGGGCCTGGCTTTCGTAACGGCGAACCTTCCAGGCGGAGGACACGATTTCGGGATGATGCAGGAACGCCATCTTCAGGCATTGCTCGAGAGTCAGGGCAGGGCCGGTTAGAGCAGGCGAATCATTGGCCCAGGCGGCAAAGGATGAAATCAGCAGCAGCAGGATCACCCACGGGATTTTTTTCACTTGCGATCAACCTCCTCGAGACGCGGATGCCTTTCGGCCGGCCTTTTCCATTGTAGCCCGGAGATTTTAAGCGGGTGTTCCGTCCTGTTGCCTTTCCGTAAAGAATCGTAAAGGCTCCTTTACACGAGTCAACCTTTCTTGACGGCAGGTTCCCGGGGAAAGGATAGAATGGAGGGAAGAACCCTGAAAAGGAGGCGGAGGCGTTGGACCGGATCCTGCTCGTGGACGACGACAAAAGTCTCTGCGAACTGCTGGGCGAATTCCTGGAAAGCGAGGGCTTCGCGGTCGCGGCCGTCCATGACGGAGAAAAGGCCGTCAACCGCGCACTTTCGGAGCGGTTCTCGCTGGTCATTCTCGACGTCATGCTTCCGGGCCTTGGGGGAATCGAGGTGCTCAAAGCCATCCGGCGGCAGTCTGCCGTGCCGGTCCTCATGCTCACCGCCCGCGGGGAGGAGGTGGACCGGATCGTCGGCCTCGAACTCGGCGCCGACGATTACCTGCCCAAGCCCTTCAACCCCCGGGAGCTCGTGGCCCGCATCCGGGCCATCCTCAGAAGGGGAAGGATGGAGTCGGCCGGTGAGGGCGCAGCAGGGATCCTGCGGGTCGCCGACCTCGTCATCGACCCGGCCGCCCGCCACGTCAGCATCAACGGGAAAACGATCGAGCTGACGACGGTTGAGTTCGATCTCCTGGAAGCCCTGGCCCAATCCGCTGGAACGGCCTTCTCGAGGGAAAACCTGGTCCGCCAGGTGCTGAAAAGGCCGTTCTCGCCGTTTGACCGGAGCCTCGACGTCCACGTGAGCAACCTGCGCCGGAAAATCGGAGCCTACCCCGACGGCTCGGAACGGATCAAGACGGTCCGGGGTGTCGGCTATATCCTCGCCTTTCCCCCGGAGGAGACTCGGCCTTGAAAGGACACGCCCTTTTCCTGAGGATTTTCCTCTGGTTCCTCGGGTCCATGCTGCTCATGGCCGCCGTGAGCGTAACCCTCACCGTCTTCATGAGCCGGCAGGGAATCCTGCTGACCGGCCACCAGGAGGTCCTTTCCGATGCCCTGGACCGCCATGGCCCCAAACTCGTGGAAACCTACGAGAAGGCGGGGCGGGCGGAAGCGTTTGAGCTGACGGACAGGATTCGCCGGGAAACCGGGCTGGCTATCCTTCTGTTTGACGGCAACGGGGTGCCGATCCGCCTGCGGGAGGGACCGCCGATGGAATTCCTGAACCGGCTCGGCCGGGAAGCCACTCGCGAACTGGCCCAGGGCCGGACGTTTCTCATCCGGAGGGAAACGGTTTCCGTCTACAGGCGCCTGACGTCCTCCTCGGGGAAAACGTACCTTCTCGTCGGCCTCTTCCGACGTCCCCCCTCGATGGCCCGGCTGATCACGGACAACCCGAAATCCGTCCTGGTCCACCTTGCTGGCCTCCTGGCGGCGGCTTTGGTTTTTTGCGGACTGCTGGCCCACCACCTTTCTAAGCCCCTGGTCAAACTGAGCCGCATGGCCTGCTCGGTCGCCGAAGGGCAACTGGACACGCCCGTCGACCTTTCGATCCGAAAGCGCCGGGACGAAATCGGAGAGCTCGCCCGAAGCCTGGAGGCCATGAAAACCACCCTGACCACCCTTCTCGAGGCCCAGCGAAGGCTGATCCGGGACATCTCCCACGAGCTGCGGACC
>JAJUIT010000134.1 GCA_029267465.1 Synergistaceae bacterium | reverse complement strand
CGACCTAACCTAGACCTTGACATGGTGATCGAAGGAGATGCCGTCGAGTTTGCCCGATCCTGGGAGCGGGACGGGTGCCGGATCGCGATCCACCAGCGGTTTAAAACCGGAACGATCGTATTCCCGGGCGGCCGGAAGGTTGATGTTGCGACCGCGAGGAGAGAGTTTTACGAGTTCCCTGTCGCTCAGCCTGAAGTGACGACGGATTCCCTCAAACATGACCTATTCAGGCGAGACTACACCGTCAACGCCATGGCGATCACGGTGAACCCGGATGAATGGGGAAAGCTTCACGATTATTTCGGAGGAAGAAGGGATCTTCAGAAGAGGACCCTGAATGTCCTCCACAACCTGAGCTTTGTGGAAGACCCGACTCGGGTCCTGCGAGGGGTCCGCCTGGAACAGAGGCTCCATTTCCGGATTGGCCCGACAACCCTTCGTTTGCTGGAAAGCTGTATACGGGGAGGCTTGCTGGCAAGACTGTCGGGGGTTCGACTCCGGAGCGAACTGGAACTGATCCTGACAGAGAAGGAACCCTTCCCCATTGTCAGGAGGCTCTCCGAACTGGGCTTTTGGCAAAATCTTGCGGTTGGCCTGAAAATCGGGCAGGAATGCCGCAAGGCTTTTCTCAGGCTTTCCTTCTTTCTGAAGCGAATGGGCCGTGATTTGCCAGATTTTGGAAAAAATGAATGGCTGGCTTTCCTGTGCGCTCTTTTGCTGGAGTCTGATCTCCAGGCCACAGAAGCCGCAATTTTCAGGCTCCATCTCGGGCATGAGGAAGGACGAATCGTCAGAGAAGCGCTGGAAGGGCTGCGGGCAATCGAGCAGCTTCTGGGCGGAAGGCAGGAAAAGAAGAATTCCGAAATCGTCAAGGCTCTTGAAAATGTTTCCTTTCCGGTTATCCTGTTCTGGGCGGCATCCACAAACCGCTGGAGAGTCAGGCGCCGACTTTTGGTCTACCTTCTTCGCCTTCACCGGGTCAGGCCCATGCTGACGGGTCGTGATCTGATCGACCTCGGCTACCGCAAGGGGCCATTGATCGGCGACGTTCTTGAGGGGCTCAAGTTTGCCCGCCTCGAGGGCGAGGTCGAAACGCGGGAAGAAGAGGTGGAGTGGGCCCTGAACCATTTCCCGCCTGGAAAGCTCGGTGATCTTGATGTTCACGATGCCAAGGCTCGCTGAACTGCTTCTTAGCATTCCCGCAGTTCTCTGGGCAATTACGTTTCACGAGTTTTGTCATGGCTATGCGGCTTACAAACTGGGAGACCCGACGGCGATGCGAAGCGGAAGGCTGACGCTGAACCCGTTGGCCCATCTTGACCCCCTCGGAGCTCTGATGCTCCTGATCGCCCGATTCGGGTGGGCCAGGCCTGTCCCGATTGATCCACGGTACTTCAGGAACCCCGCGAGAGACATGGTTCTCGTTTCGCTGGCGGGGGCGGCCGGGAACCTGGCCACTGCCTTCGGAGTCGGCCTCCTCATGAGGGTTCTCCCCACCTCGATCCTGATGAATCCTGCAGCGTTGAATTTTCTGGTGCTCATGGTTTTTATCAATCTAGGGCTGGCGGTGTTCAACTTGCTTCCTGTCCCCCCTCTGGATGGATCGAAAATCCTGTACGTGTTTTTGCCCTTGCGTTGGATGAAGGGTTTCTACTTTCTTGAGCGCTACGGGATGCTGATTTTGATGCTCCTCGTGATTCTGGGTGTCGTCCAGAGAGTGATGAGCCCGATCGTGCTGTTCATCGCCTCTCTCGCACTGCCCGGGTGGTTCCCCCTATGAACACCTGTAAAATCCTTTTGACGAATGACGACGGAATTTATGCGCCTGGCATCATCGAATTGGCGAATGCGCTTCACGGGGCTGGAAATGATGTGACCGTCGTTGCGCCAGACCGCGAAAGAAGCAGTGTCGGGCATGCGTTGACATTGAACCGCCCGATCCGTCTTTGGGAAGCCGACAGGGGAGGATATGAACCCGGAGTCCAGCTTTTCAGTTGTGACGGCACTCCATCGGATTGCGTCGTGTTAGGGGTCGAAACTGCAGCAAAGGAAACAAACTTGGTGATTTCAGGAATCAATCGAGGCCCGAACCTGGGAGACGATCTAACTTACTCGGGCACGGTTTCAGCCGCAATGGAAGGCCTGATTCTGGGGAAAGGGGCCATCGCAGTATCCCTGAACTGTCAACGTACGGATCCGGTTCACCATTACCCGACCGCCGCCGGGGTCGTCCTAAGGATCCTGGATTGGCTCAGGTGTCATGAACTTTCAAAAGAGGTCCTTCTTAACATTAATGTGCCGAACCTGGAAAAGGAAAAGATCAACGGTTTCGAGATCACCCGGAAGGGCTTGAGAACCTACGAGGGGAAAGTTACCCAGTTTCGCAGTCCCCATGGTATCATGTCTTACTGGATCGCTGGCAGGCCGGAAGATGAAATGAAGGAAGGAACGGACGTCTACGCTGTTGCCCATGGGAAGGTCTCCATAACCCCGGTGCACCTTGACATGACTCACTTCCCTTCCATCGAAAGGCTACGGCAGGACGGCCTGGAGTCCCTCCGGCTCTAGATCCGGAAAAGTTGACAAAGACCAAGACGATTTGTATAATCTCCGACACGATCGTTGACTTCAGGAAGGAGAAACGCCGAATGCTTCGGACTCTGGAAAGACGAGCCAGACGCATAAGACTGGGCTGCTTCATCGAAAACCTGAACCTTAGGGCGATGAAGGGAAGCGCTGGCTGCGAACTCGTCGACAGAGAGGAAGTGCCTGAGGCTGAAAGCGCTTCTCGAAGGAGAGCAGTCAAGTAGAACCCCTGAGCCCGCTCCGAAGAAAGGCATTGCCAAGTAGGAGCGCGATTTGCCCCCGATAAAGGGCAGAAAGAGGCGGACCGTTTAAAACGGCCGCAATCAGGGTGGCACCGCGGGCATTACGCTCGTCCCTCCAGAGAGGGACGAGCTTTTTTTATACCAAAAAGGAGGAAGATCGATGGGTTACAAGGGAAAGGTTGTTTTGGCGTACAGCGGCGGACTGGACACTTCGGTGGCGATTCTGTGGCTCAAGGAGCAGGGCTACGATGTCGTGACGATGACGGCAGACGTCGGTCAGGCGGTGAATCTGGCCGCGACGAAGGAGAAGGCTCTTAAGACCGGTGCTTGCAACGCCTACGTGATGGATCTCAAGGAGGAATTTGTCGAGAATTTCGTGTGGCCCAGCTTAAAGGCCAACGCAATGTACCAGGGCACCTACCCGCTGAATTCGGCTCTTTCAAGGCCGTTGATTTCCAAGTACCTCGCCCGCGTGGCCGAGATTGAGGGAGCGGTAGCCGTCGCGCACGGCTGCACGGGAAAAGGCCAGGATCAGGTGCGGATCGAGGTCTGCACGGCAGCCCTGAATCCGAAACTGGAGTGCATCGCTCCGGTTCGAGACTGGCAGTTCACCCGGGAGGCGGAAATTGACTTTGCAATCGCGAACGGAATTGAGGTTTCGCTGACCAAGCAAAGCCCCTACAGCATTGATGAAAACATGTGGGGTCGATCGATTGAATGTGGCTCCCTCGAGGATCCCTGGAACGAGCCTCCTTCCGATGC
This sequence comes from Synergistaceae bacterium, assembly GCA_029267465.1. Classification (GTDB taxonomy): domain Bacteria; phylum Synergistota; class Synergistia; order Synergistales; family 79-D21; genus 79-D21. The sequence goes on along the minus strand of JAJUIT010000134.1, from coordinate 813 downwards.
CTTCAAGCTCACGGTAGACCCCTGGAAGGCTCCCGACGAGCCCGAAACAATCGAGATCTCCTTTGAGAAAGGGATTCCCGTCGCTTTGAATGGAAAAACGATGGGCGGGGTCGACCTTATCCTTGCCTTGAACAAGATCGCCGGCGCACACGGTGTTGGACGAGTCGACATGATCGAAGACCGGCTCGTCGGCTTCAAGAGCCGCGAGGTCTACGAATGCCCGGCGGCAATCACCCTTTTGCAGGCGCACAAGGCCCTTGAAACCCTTACCTTGAGCAAGGACCTTCTGACCACGAAGAAAGAACTGGAGACAAAATACGCGGAACTCACCTATGTCGGGTATTGGTTCTCGCCTCTGAAGGAAGCGCTGGATGTGTTCTTCGAGCATACCCAGCAGTCGGTTTCCGGAATCGTTAGGGTGAAACTCTTTAAGGGACAGGCGATCGTCGTGGGCATGAAGTCCGATTGCTCACTTTACAAGCACGACCTCGCGACCTACTCCGAGGGCGACGCTTTTGACCACAAGGCGGCGGTCGGGTTCATCAAGATCTGGGGCTTGCCAATCAAAACCTGGAGGCAAGCGCATCCGGTTGAGAATGTGGCAGCCCCGGCGGAGGGCATTCCCGCCTGATCCAGAATCGAATCGGATTCGGGGGGACAGGGGTTACCCTGTCCCCCCGAATCGTTTCCGCGGAGTGGTAGGATAAAAAGGAAAACTGAAAGGAAGGGGATCTTCCATGACACCGGATATGGTTTTCCTTCGAAAATGCGCCCTGGAAACGGCGTTGGAGGCTCTGGAGGAATGCGCCCCGG
>JAJUIT010000183.1 GCA_029267465.1 Synergistaceae bacterium | reverse complement strand
TATCGATAATGTCCGCCATCAACGTCGGTAAAAATAAATCTGCTAACGACTGCGCGAACACAAACAATAAAACCATCAGAACAGCCCATTTATAAGTAACGAGACGTTTCAATAACTTAATCATGTCGACACACTCCTTCACCGCCTTGCGGGCCGAAATGTCCCGGTAGATCGCGTAGACCCCCAGCTGTCCCTCTTCAGAGAAGACCGGAACCCCGAGGAAGGAGACGTCCAGGAGGCTCCCGTCCTTCCTTTGCCTGACCCCTTCGAAAGAGAATTTCTCCCCCCTGTCGCCGCGCCGGGTGAAATCCGCCGCCTCCGCCCTGTATTCCCGGGGAACGATGAGGTCATCCACCTCGAACCCCATCAGTTCGTCCCGCCCGTACCCGAAGATCTCGACGAACCCCCGGTTGACCCTCTGGATCCGGCCGTTTCGGTCCGTCACGATGATCCCCTCGGGCGCGTTTTCAAAAAGCTGCTCCAGGAAAGCCTTTTCCTTTGCCAGGGCTCGCTCGGCGGCCTTCCGGTCCCGGATGTCCCGGTAGAGGAAGTACTCGCCGATCTTGCCCCCCTCGCTGAAGACCGGAACCCCCTGGGCCTGGACGTCGATGCGAGTTCCGTCCTTCGCCTTGCGAACCGTCTCGAAGGAGGTTGGCAGGCCGTTTCTTGCACGGTCGGTGATGCGGAGGGCTTCTTCTTTCAGGTCTTCCGGGACGAGGAGATCGTCCAGGTGCGCCCCGCGGCACTCTTCGCAGGTTAAGCCGAACAGTTCAACGAAGGGGCGGTTGACTTTCACCGTCCCTCCGGGTTCAGGAAGGCAATGGCTTCCGGGGAGTTCTGGAAAAGGTTTTCGAGGGTATCCTTTTGAATCCGGAGAGCCTTCCGGCTTTTCAGGAGCTGGCGGGCAAGCGAAAGGGCCTGTTTCCGGAAAAGGAAAGCCGCCGAAAAAAGGACCAGGAGAAGAAAGCCGGCCCCCCACGCCGCCGGGATAAGCCAGCCGGGAAGACCGCCGCCGGTTCCTTCGCCCTCGATCCATTTCGACATCGAACGAAGCCAGGGGGAATCCTCGCGGGTTTTCATCTGCCCCAGGTGAAAATCCAGGATCTGCAGGAGGACGGCGCTCCGCCCCTTCGGGGCCGCGAACCGGAGCTCGACGGGGGCGATCACGATGGGAGTGCGCGTCACCTGGAAACGGGCCTGGTTGGCCTGCCCGTAGGAACGGCTGACCAGGCCCGCCTGGGCGATCCCCGATTCCAGTGCCCTGAAGACGTCCGGGTAATCGTCCGCCTCAACGGCCTCGAAGCGGATCCCGAAACGCTCGGCCAGGTTCCGGAACGTCTTGGCATAGATGTCCCCCCGGACCACTGCCACCCGCTTCCCGTCGAGGTCCAGGAGGGAATTGAAACGGTTTCCCCTGGATTCATAGAAAATCCCGTAATTGGAGAGAACCGTTTCCCGGTTGAAGGAGAACAGGGCTTCCCGCTCGGGTGTGACGGCCACACCCGCCATCAGGTCGACCTCCCCGGTTTCCAGCCGCTTC
>JAJUIT010000007.1 GCA_029267465.1 Synergistaceae bacterium | reverse complement strand
TCAGGCTTGAAAGGGCTCCATGGGAAGGATCGAGAAGGTGTTCGATCACGAGACGAATCGCCACTTTGTGATTGGGAATTTCTGTCGTTGAGGAAACTGCCGCTGATCCCGTTCTGGTGTGCTTGATCGTCGATCCTTCGATCCCGATGCGTTCCACAAGACCTTTTGCCAGCACCGATTCGTCCGTCATGTCGAAAAGCTGGTACTTGAGAGAGGAACTACCGCAATTCAGAACAAGAACCTTCATTGAAAAACCTCCCTTGACCGATTGGTTGCACCCCACTAACCTAGTAAAAAAAAAGGAGAAGCAATTTGCGCCAACGAAATGTCGTCGGAATCATCGCGGAATACAACCCGTTCCACAACGGGCATGCCTACCACCTTCAGCAGGCGGTAGAGCGGTCAGAAGCACAAGCCGCAATGGTCGTCCTCTCGTCGAATTTTGTTCAAAGAGGAGAACCTTCCTTTCAGGACAAATGGTCCCGGGCTGAAACCGCCTTGCGCTGCGGAGCCGACCTTGTCCTTGAGCTTCCCGTTCCCTTTTCCTGCCACAATGCCGGGGTCTTTGCCAAAGGGGCGGTAGGAATCCTCGCTTCCACCGGAGTCGTAACCCACCTATCATTCGGCATGGAAGGGGAAATCCCCGAAATGGAAGCGATCTTGGACATTTTATTGCATGAGCCTCTTCCTTTCAAGGAAAAGCTGAAATCCTCGCTCGACCAGGGGATGTCGTACGTCGAGGCCCGGGCAAACGCGATCGATGCAGTTTTGCCGGGGGTCAAGGATGCTCTTTCGACACCCAACAACAACCTGGCACTGGCGTATTTGCTTGAAGTCCGAAAACGAAGGGCGCCGCTTGAGATCACCCCGGTGATGCGAAAGGGAGGCGGTTTTCATTCCCAGGAAATCGGTCCCATTGCGAGCGCCTCGGCAATCCGCCGCCGGCTTCGAAACGGAGAACTAGAACAGGTGAAGGGATCCCTGCCCCGCATCAGTTTTCAGAGGCTTCAAAAGGATCTTGCAGAGGGACATTGCACGTTGGATGAACGGAGGCTTTTTTGCGCCTACCGCATCCTTCTCGCCCGATCCACTCGCGAGGACCTCTCGAGAGTGGCAGAAATGGGGGAGGGGTTTGAAGCCAGGATGAAGTCTGCGGTGGCGCGCTCCGCCGATCTCGAAAACCTGATTTCGGAGTGCGTTTCAAAGCGATACCCGCGAGGAAGGGTCTGCCGGCACTTCGTTCATGCCCTGCTCGGTTTCGAACACTGGGAAAACCGGGCGTACCAGCGTCTTGGCCCACCTTGCATCCGCGTTTTGGGCGCGAACGGAAAGGGCCGTCTCCTCCTCCGGGAAATCCGCCGGAAAGCCTCGCTCCCCGTCCTCTGCCGGTGTGATGAAACGAAAAAAGGCCCCATTGCCTCGCTCATGAGTTTTGAGCGGAAGGCCACGGAAATCTGGGAAAGCCTGACGAGTTGCCCGCGGCCCGACGCGGAAAAGAGGGCGGTTCCTATCCTGGTTCCCTGAAACTGCTTTTCGGTGGGAAACGCTCTCTGAGCCTCCGGAACACTCCGGGAGGCACCATTCCCTGGACGGAACCGCCGAAATGAAAAACTTCCTTGATCGCCCGGCTCGAGAGATAGGAATACTGGGCGTCCGTTACGATGAAAAGGGTTTCGATTTCAGGCGCCAGCTGACGGTTCATGAGCGCAAGCTGGAACTCGTACTCGAAATCAGAAAGAGCCCTCAGTCCCCGGATGATGATGCGGCTTTGTTCCTTTCTCATGAAATCGACGAGAAGTCCTTCGAAAAATTTCACGTGGACGTTCGGGAGGTGGCTAGTTGCTTCCCTTGCCATGGCCTGCCTTTCGTCCACGCTGAACGTGGCTCGTTTCTGGGGATTGTGCAAGACTGCGACAACCAGCTCGTCAAAAAGGGATGAAGCTCTCTCAGCGATGTAGATGTGACCATTGGTGATCGGGTCAAAAGAACCCGGGTAAACGGCTCTGATCATCGCGATTGCCTCCTTGGGCCGGTCCTGTAGAAAGAAAGGCTGCTGTCTCCGTATTGGCGCGTAGTCCAGGCGGAGTCAACGACGGAATCCGGCAGGTTTTCCCTCGACGAATGTTCTAGAACGAACACTCCGCCATCCGCAAGAAGCTTCATCCACGAAATGCTGACGCCGGCTACCAGTTCCTGTACCCAGCCGTTTTCGTAAGGAGGGTCGGCAAAAATCACTTGAAAGGATCTGCCATTCTTCACGAGCAGCGCCAAAGCCCTGCGTACATCCATGCAAAGAAGCTCGAGCTGAAACGAGACGTCCCTGCCGCGGTGGCGATCCCTCAATTCTCTGCAGGCAGTGCGGTTGCTTTCGACAGCAACGACCGGATTGTACCCGCGCCTGCCCGCTTCAAGGGCTACCCTCCCGGTTCCCGCGAACAGGTCCAGAAAAGGGCCGGCAGAAGGTTCGCCAAGAAGATTGAACAGGGCCTGGAGAAGCTTTCCGGAAGTGGGACGAACGGGATTCATCGGGGGCCTTCCAGGTCTGTCATCGTTAAACTTTTCCCTTGTGCCGTCCGGCGGGACAGGATGCGTCTCATGGAACGGGCCTCCTACCCGCGGAATTGAAAAACCTGCTCCGGCTCATCCGAAAGATACCCTACTGCTGCTTCCATGGCGAGCCGAACAGCCGGGGTATGCAGCGGAGCCCCGGCATCTTCAAGTTTGACGAGACATTCGTTTTCCAGGAAGACAAGGCGGAAGAAAAATGTCTGTTCGAAACCCTCATCCGATGTGATGGTTTTAAGGAGAGCATGCCCTTCGGAAGACCAGTAGACCGCCTTGAAAGACCAGTGGAACTTCTCTGCCGCCCCCGTTTTCCCAACCAATTCCTCCGCTCTCTGCTTTGTCCGTTTCGGGTCGCTGATGAACAGCTTTGAATGCATGGCCATGATATCCTCCGGATTCTCGGGTTGATGAGAGGTTGAAACGTCCCTGTCAACGCTTTTCTTCTGGACCGTCAGGCGATAAATGCTTTTCCCCATGGCTTTCCATTTCGAGCCATATTTCGTTGTCAGTTCGAGCGCCGGGTTGACCTCGAATGAAGCGATTTCCAGGAGGGGCGAGAGAGAGAGCTTCTCTCTGGCCTCCAGCGCATACCATTCCTCGTCGGTCACGAGGGTAAATTTTCCCCCCTCGGTCAGCGAGGCGGAAAGGCTCTCTGGGAACCTTCCCTCGGTAACTCTTCTGAAGGCGTGGCGGTTTTTCGGCCAGGGACAGGGAAAGTTCATGTATATCGCATCAAGGCTTGATGGAGGGACGCATTTTTCAAGGAGATATCGAGCATCGCCAAGGACGACCCGAGCATTGGAGATCTTTCCCGAAGAAAGTCGCTTCGCGGCTTTCAGAACGCAAACGGCCGAAACCTCCATCCCGAGGACCAGCGTTTCCGTTCCATAGCTCTCGGCTAGGTGAACAAGAAAATCTCCATTTCCGAAGCCGATTTCCAGCACTTTTTTCGAGTAATCCGAGACACCGAACGCTGCAGCTTCGAGGCAAAACTTACGGGCCGACCAGCAGATGTCAGGAAACGATTCGTACATCCAGATCCCTCCCAAGGACGCCCTTTCATTCTATCCGTTCTGGCGTTCGTGGCAAATGGCTTGACCGTCCGATCGTTTGGCCCTAAAATACACGCTGTTCTCGGGGCGTAGCGCAGCCTGGCTAGCGTACCTGCATGGGGTGCAGGTGGTCGGAGGTTCAAATCCTCTCGCCCCGACCAGGATCCAAGCGGGAAAACTTCGGTTTTCCCGCTTTTTGTTTGAGGTGACGGCATGGAGGCGAAATCGGTTTCTTTCAGGGCCAATACGGATATCGGGCAAAATTTCCTGGTGGATGCGGCGGTTCTTGACCGGATCATCGCCGCGGCCGATCCCCAGCCCGGAGAGATCCTTCTCGAGATCGGGGCAGGAAATGGGGTTCTGACCAAACGCCTTCTTTCCCGGTCCCCGGCGCGTCTCTATGCCGTGGAAATGGACCGTCGACTGGCCCCATTCCTTCACCCGCTGGAAAAGAACCCTTCATTCGTCCTTCTGTGGGGGGACGTCCTTGGAATGCACCTCGCGGAACAGTTGCAGCCCTGTCCAGGAAGGCTGGTTGCCAACTTGCCCTATCACATCACAACTCCTCTTCTTTGGAAGCTTCTTGAGGAACTCGTTCCGGTCGGACTCCGGAAAATGACCCTCATGGTCCAGAAAGAAGCAGCGAACCGACTTGCCTGGGGAAGACCCGGAAAAAGCCGTTCTCCCTTGGGGATCACGCTGCAAAAAATGGGGCGTGTTGAATGTCTTTTCGATGTTCCACCGTCTGCTTTCCGACCGGCACCGAAGGTGAACTCGACCGTTGTTTCGATTCTCGTTCAACATCGCTTTGACCTGGCTCTGGACGCGCATTGGCGGGAACTGTTGCAACGCGCTTTTGACCAGAGAAGAAAGACCCTTCTGAATAACCTCAAAAACTGGCTCTCGATACGGGGAATCGATGGAGAAAGCCTTTTGAAAGAGCTTGCCCTCAATGAAAAGGTCCGTGCCGAGGAGTTGTCTCTCGAGGATTGGGACCGATTGAGAGAAACCATCGCGGAGAAAGAAAAGGGGCGGTCCTAGGACCGCCCCTTTTCTTTCTGAAAGGATGAAAGCATGAACTGTGGAGGGATTCCCCTACTTTGCGACCTGATCCTTGAGTGCTTTGCCAGCACGGAAAACGGGAACCTTTTTCGCGGGGATCTTGATGACTTTCTTCGGGTTTTGGGGATTGCGCCCCTGACGGGCCGCCCTTTCCCTTACCTCGAAGGTTCCAAAGCCCACCAGCTGGACCTTCTCTCCCTTTGCCAGCGCTCCCTGGATCGCGCCAACCAGGGCGTCGACCGCATGAGCTGCCATTTTCTTGCTCATGTTCGTTGTTTTGGCGAGCTCATTGACTAGGTCGGTCTTGGTCATTCCCAACGCACCTCCTCCACGGATTGTTGAGGCGAAACTGGACGCCTCACAAAGCTTTTATAAGTTATTATTACCAGCTTGTTCCACGAAGGTCAAGAGGAAGATCGAAAAAAACACGATGGAGACCGCTTCTATCGGTTCTCGGGATTTTGAGCGCGCCAAAAGATTCTTAACGGGGAACCGGAAAAATCTTCCAATTCTCGCAATTTCTTTTCAACGTGACGGTTGAAGGAGGTTGTAACGATTTTCGGGTCGTTGACGAAGAAGGCAAAAGAGGGGGGTGCCACGGAAACCTGCGTGCAATAGGATAGGCGAAGGACTTTACCGGATCGGCTGCAGGGCATCCTCTCAAAAGCCAAAAGATCTTTCAGCAACCTATTTAGCTTACCGGTGGAGATCCGACGGTTTCGGTTTTCCGCGACCCGGAAAAGGATGGGCGGCAATTTCTCGATCCCCCTTCCTGTCAGGGCAGAAACAAAAAGAACCGGAACATGGGAAGCGAAAGAAAAGCCCTCGCGCACGCGGTCTCTGATTTCGTCGCCCAGCCTGGGAGCTTTCGGCAGCAAGTCCCACTTGTTCACCAGGAAAACCAGGCCTTTCCCCCGCTCCAGGACCTGCCCAGCGACCCGTTGATCCTGTTCTGTGGCGATTTCCTGGGCATCCATGACGAGAACGCAAACGTCCGCACGATCGATTGCCTGGTAGGTCCGAACCGTCGAGTAATATTCTAGTGCGGAATCCACGTGAGATCTCTTTCGGAGGCCCGCGGTATCCACCAGCCGGATTAGTTTCCCGTCGAGCCGCACGAGGGAATCAACGACGTCCCGGGTCGTTCCGGGGAGATCGCTGACCAGGGCTCTATCCTCTCCGGCTAGGAAATTGAGCAGGCTTGATTTTCCCACGTTCGGCCTTCCGATCAGGGCGACCCGGAGCGTTTCCTGGTCTTCTTCGGTATCCTTCCCTGCAAGAAGTTCCCGGATGTGCTCGAGAAGGACCTCGATGTTTCTTCGGTGCTCGGCGCTTATGCCGACCACCCTTTCGAACCCTAGTTCCATTGAAGACCAGAGTTCGTTCTCGTGGACGGGGTCATCCATTTTATTGGCCGCGACAATGACCGGTTTCCCGGACTTTCTCAGCAGCATCGCGATGTCCCGGTCGATTCCAATGGGGCCTTCCCGTCCGTCCAAGACAAAAAGAATGACATCACTCTCCTCGATCGCCACTTTCACCTGCCGGGCAATGAGTTCATCGAGGGGATGTCCGCTTTCGGGCAAAAGTCCCCCCGTATCGACGAGGTAAAAGCGGAGATCCCCTTCTTCAACTTCAGCATAGAGTCGGTCCCGGGTTACCCCGGGCATATTGTCGACGATGGCCCTCCGGGTCCCCGTCAACCGGTTAAACAGTGAACTCTTGCCGACGTTCGGCCTGCCGACGATGGTGACGATTGCCATGGAAACCCACTCCCGTTATTCAAAATCGACACAGAGGCGAGGGACGTTGTTCCTGGAGACGTTTTTTACTGAGAAAAAGGGCTCCAGGATTCTTCGGAGCTTCCCCAAATCCAGGACCTTGACTTGGATCGAATCCGCAGCGCGAATTCCAGAGAGGACTTCAATCCCTTCCTGTTCCATCGCGTCCTTGATTTTTTTCAGCATTTCCCCGCGGTGGGAAACCTCGACAAGAAAGGAATAAGGAGGCAACTTGAGCTCCTTCCTTTCCCTGAGCTCCTGGTTCCAGAAATAATGGAAACCGGCTTCCAGAGCGATTTGCCAACCCTGCCTGGGCCGTCGGCTTTGCAGGAGGACCTTGCGCGTTTCAGCGTTTTTGCCGACCCAGCAAGATTCCCAGATGATACGGAAACCCTCGGCCCTCGCGCCGAAATCGGGTTTCCAGTTTGACGTGTCTGCATCAAGCCAGGCAATCAGGCCGACATCCATGTTTCTGCACAAACCAAGGAGAGAGCGGGTCCCGAGAAGAAGTCCAGCCTTTTGCCCCAGTTCCCTGTACAGTTCCTTCCTGGCTCTTTTCCCCATCGAAGCAAACTCGGCCAAGAGAAAGACCTGTTTCTCCTCTTTAAAATGATCAAGCGCAGCTTGATAGGTGGATTCAAGCCCCAACTGACGGGCTTCAAGCAAGGGGCTGCGGCAAAACGGGCAAACTTCAGGCCAGGGAATTTCTTCGCCGCAAGAGAGGCATTCTCCGCTTTTTTTCTCGAAATGCCATCTTGTCCTTCCCCCGCACCGACCGCAGAGGATCGTTCGCCCGCACTCCAGGCAGTGCAATTCGCCGGCATAACCTTTGCGGTCAAGGAGCCACAGGGCATTTCTTCCATCTTTAAGGCATCGGCGTGTTTCGTCAAGAAGTTTCCTGGAAAGTGGAACCTCCCGAGAGGAAGAGAATGAAGGGTCCCCGCTCCTGCTCAAGGAAGGGGATTGGACAAAAAAAACCCGGCCCTTTGGAAGCTCCGAGGCGATCACAGCGGAAGAAAGAAGAACGCGGGAAGAGGGGAAGGTGCCGCCCAGGATCAGAGATGCGCCGGAATAAGAAGCCCGTTTTGCAGCGACGCTCCTGGCGCTGAGCCTAGGGAAAAGCGGCATCTGGTGCCCTGGATCGGCCTCTTCCTCGACAATGACAAGAGATAACGCCCCCAAAGGGGCAAAGACAGCGCCGGAAGTTCCGAGCACGATCTTTCTTTCAAAACGGCGAACGGCTTGCCAGGTTTCCCATAACCGATCCCCTCCCCCAACCGGCCAGACGCAGGAGCTCTCCCTCAGGCCCGCCGGCAGGGTTTCGTAGAACGATTTGAGCCGCTCCCGATCAGGGAAAAGAACGAGTGTGCCTTTTTCGTTTTTCTCGATCGCTTCGGTGTACATCCGGAAGCGATCGGATTCCCGCGGGTAATAACAGAAGGACGGAGTTCCGGCTTGCCGAGAAATCGAGGGCGTTGTTTCCGCCGGCTTGACCTCCTGTCCATCCAGAAGTGCCGAGGGACAGGCCGCCTTCAGAACCTGGCCGATCCCGAAGGGAAGGGCCGCTCCCAGCCACTGGACCGTTCTCCAGAGATCCTCGGTCAGGCATGGAGTTTGGTCGAGAACGGAAATAAGGTTGCGAAGGGACTTTTCGGTTCGAGAAGAATCCAAACAGGCCGAGGATTTCCAGGAAAAACCGATTCGAATCCCTTTGCCCAGTGGAACAACTACTCGCAGCCCTTCCTGCAGCGGGGTTTCAAAGGAATAGGTCAACGGCGTCCACCAAGGCGAGGGAAGAACGACGTCAATTTCGTGGAGCACCAGCCTGACCCGCTCCCAGGATGAAATCCCACAATCTCCAGGCGACTTCTTCTTTTGACCCGGAGAATGTCTCTTTTCCGCCTTTTTGGTCGAGGACATGGATGGTGTTGCGTTCGGAGCCGAATGCCCCATCCGGACCGGTGATCCGGTTCGCAACAATGAAATCGAGGTTTTTCGAAACCATTTTCTCTGCCGCGTTTTTTTCTAGCGCGTGGGATTCCGCGGCAAATCCGATCAGGACTTGGCCGGGCTTCTTCCTCTCCCCGATTGTGGCGGCAATGTCAGGATTCTGTTCGAACTGGACGACCAGGCCATTTTTCCCCCTTCGCTTGATTTTTTCAGGGGAGAATTCCTTCGGACGATAATCTCCGACCGCAGCAGCTTTCACGATGTAATCTGCCCTTTCGGCCTGATCCAGAACTGCCTCCAGCATTTCGAGGGCACTCTGTACCCGTACGACAGTGACCCCATGGGGAGGCTGAATCGAGACCGGTCCCGAAACCAGCGTGACTTCCGCTCCCCTGTACCATGCGTTTTGGGCGACTGCATATCCCATCTTGCCAGAGCTCGGGTTCGAAATGAAACGAACGGGATCCAGAAACTCCCAGGTCGGTCCTGCAGTTACCAGCACTTTCTTCCCTTCGAGGTCGCAGACCGGGCAAAGCAGGCGCCAGATTTCCTCCAGGATGATTTCGTTGGAAGGAAGCCGCCCTCTCCCTTCCGCACCGCAAGCCAAAAAACCCGAATCCGGCTCAAGGACCCGATACCCGTTTCTGAGGCAGGTTTCCTTGTGTCTCATCGTCGTCTCATGTTCCCACATGTTCGTGTTCATCGCCGGACACAGGAGTACCGGGGCTCTCGTTGCCAGAAGGGTCGCTCCAAGAAGCGTTTCGGCTTCTCCGTTGGCCGCCCTGCGCAGCATGTTTGCAGTGCAGGGCGCAATGCAAACGATTTCTGCCCATTCAGCCAGGGTGATATGGGGAATTTTCCAGCCGTTTTCAAAATCAAGAAAGTCTTTCTGGAGCCATACACGCCGCCCGGAAAGAGTCGACAGCACGAGAGAGCTCACAAGCCTCTCCGCTGATTCGGTAAGAATGATTTCCACTTCGTTCCCGGAGCCCTTCAGGCGCCGGACGAGCTCAGGAATCTTGTACGCGGCAATTCCCCCGGTAATCCCCAGAAGAATCCGGCGACCTTTTTTCCATTCCATCCTCAAGAACCTTCCGTCTCTCGAGATTTTCCAGTTTTAAGGAATACCACCTTGCCTCCGGCGATTTCTTCCAGGGCGAGGGAAATGAACTTCTCCCTGGTGGTGTCTTCAACCAGATATCGGCCTTTTTGTTCACTGAGCTGCCTGGCTCTTTCCGCAACCGCTACCGTCAAAAGATACTTGTTCTCGATTCCGTGTTTACGGATGATTTCCTCGATGTCATAAAAGATCATCCTGCCCACTCCCCTCTATCGGTCCATTTCCTTTCTGATGATTTCCGCGATTTCCGTGGCTGCACGCTCGACCTGATCGTTGACAACCGAATAATCGTACCGCCCCGAAAAGGAAATTTCGGAAGACGCGTTCCTGAGCCTCGTTTCAAAAGCTTCTTTTGCTTCCGTGCCGCGCGCTGAAAGACGCTTCTCCAGTTCCTGAAAACTTGGAGGCAAGATGAAGATCATCACTGAATCCGGAACTTTTTCCTTGACTTGTAGCGCTCCCTGAACGTCGATCTCGAGAATGACAGACTTCCCCTTCTCCAATTGCCTTTCGACATCCTCAAGGAGCGTTCCGTAAAGGTGACCATGCACATTTGCCCATTCCAGAAAACGGCCCTCCCGGGCGAAAACCCGAAACGTATCTTCATCCAGAAAACGATACTGGATCCCCTCCGACTCCCCCTCGCGGGGAGGCCGGGTCGTGCAGGAAACCGAGTAGACGAGATCCGGGATTTTCTCGAACAGGCGGGCCCTCACCGTTCCCTTGCCAACGCCGCTAGGCCCTGACAGAATAAAAAGCCGGCCCCTTTTCATCCCGCTCCTCCGTATTGGGCTGAGGTTCAAATCGAGAAGAGATCGTTTCCGGCTGAATTGCCGAAAGGATCACGTGCCGGCTGTCCATGACCAGGATCGCCCGGGTTTTCCTTCCCTGTGTCGCGTCGATCAGAAGTCCGCTTTCTTTCGATTCCTCCTTCAGCCTTTTGATCGGGGCGGAAGAAGGGTTAATGATCGCCACGATCCGTTCAGCGACAACCATATTACCAAACCCGATATGGACCAGATGGTAGGCCATTGGAATCACCTCTTCACTTTTGAGAGTTTCCCTTCCGATACAACCCGTTCCATTTCAATCATCAGCTCAGGAAGGCCTTCCCCAGTGAGCGCACAGGTCGGGATCACCGATTCCCCCTGACGCCTGTAGCTTCGAATAAACTTTTCCGCGACTTCTCGGCCAACGAGATCAATCTTGTTCAGGGCAATGATCCGCGGCATCTCCCAGACTCCCAGGTCTTTCAAAATTTCCTCCACCGAAACCAGGACCGTTTCATCCCCGATCTTTGTGGCGTCGACCACCCAAACCAGGGCATCGGCTTCGCGGATTTCCTCGAGGGTTGCGCGGAAAGCGGCAATCAGGTCCGGAGGCAGGTTTCTGATAAATCCTACGGTGTCCGTGATCAGGGCTGACCCGAAATGGGGGAGACAAAAAGCCCGAACGGTCGTATCGAGTGTCGTGAATAGCTGGTCTTTCGAGAGAACGAAAGAATCGCCGGAAAGGGCTTTGAAAAGCGAAGATTTCCCGGCGTTCGTGTATCCAACCAGGGAAAAGAGGGGCAGCCCCGACCGGTTCCTCCGCTTCCTCTGGTTTTCCCTCCTTCCTCGAATTCCCTCCAGCTTTTTTTCGATGCTTCGGATCCGCCTTTCCAGCTTTCGACGGTGCCTTTCATATTCTGTCTCTCCGGGTCCCCGAGTTGCAATTCCGGCTCCCGTTCGAGACATTTGCAATCCGAGTCCCCTCAAGTGGGGAATTTCATAGCGGCAAAGTGCGAGTTCCACCTGGAGCTTCGCTTCACTCGACCGTGCCCTTTTCCGGAAGACTTCCATGATGACTCGCGGCCGGTCCCAGACGATGCAGCCGGAACTTTCGCTCAGGTTCTTCGCCTGGACCGGTGTCAGGGAGGTGTCGAAGACCACGAGACGCGCTCCAGCTTCCTTTGAGATTTTCTTAAGTTCGTCGGCTTTGCCCTTGCCGATGAATGTTGCCGGATCCTCTCGATCCCGGTGTTGGACCAGTTTTCGTACGGTTTTTTTCCCCAGCGTTTCCAGGAGGACTTCCAGCTCTTCTTGCAATTCCAATACAGAAGAATCTCTCTTTCCCGTGTCCAGGGAAACAAGAAGCACCCGTTCTTCAGATGCGCCCATTCCGGTAAGCAGCCGACTCGTTCTCGAGCCTTCGATATTCACTGGAAAGCCTCTCAAGAATCCATGCCCTTCCCGCTTTTTCAGAAAGGGCAGCAGGCATCTCTTCAGGATCGATCGGATAGCCGTAATTCATCACTATTTTAACAGGTCTTGGGAAAATGCTTCCCGTTGGCAGTGCGGCGAAAGTCCCGGACACATGGACAGGCTGGATCGGGCATCCCGATTTCTGGCTGAGAAGAGCCACCCCTCCCTCTAGCGGCTGAAGAGTTCCGTCCTCGGACCGCTTCCCCTCGGGAAAGATCAGGACATTCTGCCCGCTTTCGAGAAACCCGAGAAAGGTTTTCAGGACCAAAGCCGCCTTCCTCTCGTCCTCCCTCGAAACTGGCACCGCCCCCAGCGCCCGGAGAGCGAAGCCGAAAAGCGCGGGTTGAAAAAGAGAGGCCTTGGCAATATACCTCATCCTTTCCTCGAAAACACTCCCGACCACGGGGGGGTCCAGGTTGCTGCAGTGATTGGAAGCGAGGATGAGCGGTCTTTTTTTGGGAATTCTTTCCCTGTTCAGCACGGTCAGCCGGTTGAATATCCTGAAGAAGATCAAGTAGGCATTCTTGACGAGAAAGTAAAAGATCTTAGAGAGCACCGCCGGCCACCCCCGAACCGTTTTCCGCGAACGTCCCGTCGATCAGGCGGAGGATCTCTTCGACAACCTCTTCCGCGGTCTTTTCGGTCGTGTCGACAACGATGGCGTTTTCGGGAATCGAAAGCGGGGCGATCTCACGGGTCGAATCCACTTCATCCCGCGAGAGAACATCGGTGAGCACTTGCTCGAAAAGGACTTTTTCCCCCTTCGAAGATTGCTCGAGGAACCTCCTTCTTGCTCTTTCCTCAGCGCCGGCGGTCAAAAAGATCTTCAGGCCCGCTTCCGGGAAAACGACGGTTCCCATGTCCCTTCCGTCAGCGACAAGTCCTGGAAGGACTGCCTGTGACTGCTGCAGGTGCAACAAGCGTTTCCGAACCGACGGCAAGGCGGCATAGAGGGAAACGACCCGATCGATTTCGGCCGTGCGGAGGGCTTCCGACACGTCTTCAGAATCAATGAGGATCCGGTCATCTTCCAGCCTGAGCTGGAGGTCTTCAAGGGCGGTACGCAAAGAGTCCGTTTCAGTCGGAGGAATCCCCCTTCGAGAGAGGAAAAGGGCGATCGCCCGGTAGAGCAACCCCGTGTCGAGGTATCGCAGACCCGTTCTTGAAGCGACAGCCCTTGCCACTGTGCTTTTTCCGGAGCCCGCGGGGCCGTCGATGGTAACGATCCTGATTCTGTCTTTCTCATTCCCTTTCATCCGTTTTCTCCCCATCCCGCTATTCGTGCCAGATCATCCTGCCCGAGTTCGCGAATTTCCCCCGTTCCTAGACTGCCGATTTCCAGTTTCCCGATCGCGGTTCGGATCAGGCGGACCACCCGGAACCCATGAGCCGCCGCCATGACTCTCAACTCCCTTTTTCTTCCTTCCCTGAGGGTCACTCGAATCCAGTAGCCGGATCTGCCAGGAACTCTTTCAACCCGGACGGGGCAAACCCACTTGCCTTCCACGAGAGCTCCTTTTTCCCATTTTTTCAGATCCTCTGCGGCCGGAACCCGATCCAGACGAATCTCATAAATCTTCCGTATCCCCCCGGAGGGGTGTATCACCTTTTGCGCGAAGGTTCCGTCATTCGTCAAAAGAAGGAGACCTTCGCTTTCCTTGTCCAGTCTCCCCACCGGGAAAAGGCCCAAATCCTTGTACCAGGAAGGAAGCAGATCGAAGATGGTTTTTTCCCTTCGGTCGGAAACCGCACAGACGAAACCTCGAGGCTTATTGAGAAGAAAATACCTTTTTGTAATTGGAGAAACGGGACTCCCATCCAGGGTTACCTGCTGTCCGAGGAGAACCTTCGCCCCGGGTTCGGTTTGTGTTTCTCCTTCAATGGCGATTCTTCCCGACCGGATTAGTTCCTCCACCTTTCGCCTGGAGCCGAGCCCGCATTCGGCAAGAAACCGATTCAGTCTTCTTGCTTGCGTGGTATCGGTCGGCTTCATTTCCTTTCTCCCATGAAAAGGGGATCTTCGCTTTCCTGCTCGTCCTCGAGGTCCTGCAAGGTCGGCAGATCGGAAATCGAATCGAGGTTGAAGGCATCCAGGAAACTTGCTGTTGTCCTGAAAAGCAGCGGTGTCCCAGTGCCCTTTTTCCTGCCCGCAATCCGGATCAGGCCAAGTCTTAGGAGCGTTTCAAGGACCTTGTCAGAACGCACTCCCCTGATTTCTTCGATTTCAGCTCGAGTGACGGGCTGTTTGTAGGCAACAACGGAAAGTGTTTCCAGGGCAGCCCGGCTTAACCGGAGCGGTGGATTCTGGACGCTTTCACGAAAATGGGAAACGATTCCCGAAAGTTCAGGGGCAGATGCAAGCTGCCACCCCCCCGCAAGGCGGACCAACCGGAAACCGTGCTCATTTTCATAATGGGCCTGCAGGGACCGGAATCCCTCCAGGACCTCCTTTTCTCCTACGTTCAGCATGCGGCAGGCCTCTTCGACCGATAACGGTTCTGCGGAAACGATCAAAAGCGATTCAAGGATTCTGGTGATTTCTGTTCGGGATTCAATAGAACTGGATGCAGGGGTCACCGAAAGAATCCTCCTGGATAATTTTTAACCTGCCCTGTCTTGCCAATTCAAGCAAGGCAAGCAAGGTCACGATGAAATTCCGCCTGGGTGTCCTTGCCTTGAAAAGAACACGAAAGGATACGCGGCCCCTTCCATGAAAGTCTTCCTCGAGCTCAGTCATTTTCCGCTCAACCAGGAGAAAGTCGCTTTCCAGGGTTTCAAATCCAAGCATTTCATCCGTAACTCGATCCTCCGGTTCTCTTGAAACGGGGGTTTTTGAAGCCAGAAGTTCCCACCAAAGTCGGGAGAGGCTGAAGAGATCCCCATAGTCGTAAAGGCGGCTGTCTTCCTCGATCAGCCGGACGTGGAATCTCTGTCTTTCTTCCAGCCGGTCCGCGAGGACGATCGCGGCTTTACGAAAGGGCCGATAGCGCTGGATCGCGGCCCTCAAGATTTCATCCGGGTTTTCTTCCGCCAGTTCGACCTGAAGATCGGATTCTTCGCAGGGCTGGGGAAAAAGCCCGCGCACCTTCCCCAGAAGCAGCCTTGCGGTCAGCGAGATGAACTCGCTGACCGCCCTGAAAGGCAGGGCCTTCTCGTTCAGGAGGTAGGAAGAATAAGTCCGGATAAGGTCGCTGACCTGGATTTTGCTGGCCTGGATTTCCCCCGATTCAACGAGCCTGCAGAGAAGATCGAGGGGGCCGGAGAAATCCTCGAGCTCGATCTCAAACGCCAAAGTGCCATCCCCCGGTGAAGGCTTCCTACCGGAACAGGCCGATCGCTTGAACGACTTCGTCGATCGTGCCCTCCGCAACGACTTTCGCCCTGCGGGCTCCTTCCCGAAGGATGTCCCCGAGTTCGTCGCTATGCTGCTCAAAGTATTTCCGCCGTTGCTGGATCGGGGTCAAAAGCTTCTCCAGATGGGCAAAAAGGGCTATCTTGCACTCGATGCAGCCAATTTCCGCTGTTCGGCAGCCTGTTTCTAACCGTTCTCTTTCTTCCAGATCAGGATTGAAAACTTTCTGAATGTCCCAGACCGGGCAAACGTCAGGGTTTCCCGGATCCTTCCGGCGTTCTCTCTGGGGATCGGTTTTCATCGTTCGGAGTTTTTCCCAGAGTTCCTTCAGATCTTCAGAAATGTTCAACGAATTTCCGTAGGATTTGCTCATCTTCCTCCCGTCCGTTCCCGGGACCTTTGGTGTCGGAGTCAGCAGGGTTTCAGGCTCAGGGAAGATGGGACCGTAAAAGTAGTTGAACCTCCGGGCAATTTCCCGGGTTAATTCAAGATGGGCGGACTGGTCCTCCCCTACCGGAACCCGGGAAGCTTTGTAAAGGAGGATGTCACCAGCCATCAGCACCGGGTATCCAAGAAAGGCATAGGTTCCGAGGTCCTTGTTCTGCATGTTCCGGATCTGGTCCTTGTAAGTCGGGCAGCGTTCCAGCCACCCAAGCGGGGTGATCATGGAAAGCGCCAGGTGGATTTCCGTGTGCTGGGGCACCATCGATTGGACGAAAATGCTGCACTTCTCTGGGTCCAGGCCCGAGGCCAGCCAGTCAAGGATCACTTCCCGGCAGTTCGACCTGATCAGTCCCGAGTCTGAATACTCTGACATGAGAGCATGCCAATCCACGATCGAGTAGAAGCACTCGTATTCGTCCTGGAGTTTCACCCAGTTCGTCAGAGCTCCAGCCAGATGTCCGAGGTGCAGCTTTCCTGTGGGGCGCATTCCGCTGAAAACCCTTTCTTTCACGATCGATCACTCCTCATGCGTTTGTGGGTCTGTTCGCCAATTCAAAAAAACCGGCCGGTTCCTCTTCAGGAAGGACTTCGGCCGGAAGGCCCGTTCCTGCCATTATAAGCTGACACAGGCCTTCCAGGGAGGCTGCTTCCATCTCTCCATGATCGCAGGTCAGGAGCGAAAGCCCCAAGAATTGCCCTTCAAGCATCTCATGATAACGAAGGTCCGCGGTAACAAAGGCATCGGCATTCATTCGGCGGGCTTCGGCTATCAACCCGCCTCCGGCACCACCACAGAGGGCGAGCCTCCGGATAACCGAATCGCCTTTACCCAGAACCCGAACCCAGGACAAGCCCCAGTTTTCTAGGAGAAAGACCGACAGTTCTCCCAATTGGAGGGGTTCTCTCAGTACTCCGACGGCACCGGTCCCCCAGGCTCCGTTCTGGCCTGGAAGGAGAGGAAGCACGTCTTGAAGGCCGGCCTTTTCGGAGAGGATTCGATTGACCCCTTTCGGAGAGGCGTCCCAGTTGGTGTGAACGGCATAGAGAGCAATTCCCGTCTTGATGGAATAGAACAGGGATGCCCCCGATAGCGTTTCGGGCAGGACCCTGAGTGTCGGTTGAATCAAAACGGGGTGATGCGTGACCAGGACATTCGCGCCGATATCACAAGCCTTCCGGATCGAGTTCAAAGAGGCGTTCAGGCTGATGGCAACTTTCCCGACCTGTACGTCCGGGTCTCCCGACAGCAGCCCGGGATTGTCCCAATGCTCCGACCATGCAGCGGGGATCAGGCGGTCAAGTCGATCCGCAAACTCGCGCAGCTTCATTGCCAAGCCCCCCTTGCAAAAAGAAAAGCCACCGTCTGGTGGCTTTTTATTTCGCTCGCTGGTGGGCCCACCTGGAATCGAACCAGGAACCTTCCGGTTATGAGCCGGTGGCTCTAACCAATTGAGCTATGGGCCCAAAACGGAACTATTCGTTTACCGTGATGCAGCCGACCGGACAACTGTCGGCAGCTTCCTGAGCGCACTCCGCACCCTCTGCCCGGATGACCTTTGCCTTGCCAGCGTCCTCGTCGAGTTCGAAAACTTCCGGGCAAATCTGGGAGCAGACTCCGCAACCGATGCATTCTTCCTGGTTGACTTTTACATGCATAAAAGGGGTCACCTCCTTCGCGAAACCGATTTTAACGCAGCTGCGATGGGGCGTCAAACAGCCTTCTAGTTTACGATCGAAACCAGGGGGGTCCCATCCTGGGATTTTTCCAAACGAAGCAGGGCTCGATAATCCGCAACCGCCTTTTTGGCAGGTTCCGCTGAAGCAATGAAAACTCCTGTTCCCACGACCTCTGCCTTGAACTCCTTCGCCATCAAAAGCATCCCGGCCGCCGTGCTGCCTCCCCGCATGTAGTCGTCGACAAGGAGAACCCGTTTCCCCTTTTGAAGTTGGCGGGTTCCGAGATACATCGCCTGAACATCACCCGTCCCGGTAGGATAATGAACAGCGACCGCAGGCCCGTCAGAAGCTCGGTTGCGAAAGCGGCAGACTGCAAGGGGGAGACCAAGACAGTGGGCCGTGAAAAGCGCGAGGGGGATTCCCTTGACCTCGGAGGTCATGACGACATCCGCTTCGGATTCCAGAAAATCGGAAGCCAGGGCCATTCCAAGGCTGAAGGCATACATCGGGTCGAAAAGGATGTCTCCGTAGTAAATCAGGCCCCCCGGCAAAACGCGGTCCTTATCCGAAAGCAGTTTTGCGACCGTTTCCAGGATTTCTTTCCGCTTGTTCTGGGACAAGCTCGGAAGAAAAGAAGCTCCCCCCGTTCGGCCGCGGTCCACCGAGACCGTCCCGATTCCCTCCTCCGTGAGAGACGAATTGATGATTGAAACGTCATCGCTGATGACGGTTTTGGAAACCTTGAACCCCTCTGCCATCTGGGTCATGGAAATCAGGCGGGAAGGGAAAAGCAGGAAACGCGAAGCGATTCGAACTAGGCGTTCTGTTCTCTGGATTTTCACCGTCATCACTCCCAGTAGAAGATTCTTTCGATCCCTTTTGCTTGGGCAAGCATCGTGCCGCATCCCCGGCAGTCCGCTTTATGGGGAAAGAGTGCAAAAGCTGCGCTTCCGCTGCCGGAGAGCCCCCAGGCCAGGGCCCCGGCCTTCTCAACAAGACTGAAAAATTCATCGTATTCGTTGTGCCGCTCAAGCAGGACGCCCAGGAAATCGTTTGGAAGCAAACCAGCCTTCCTCCCTGAGGCAAGGAGGGACAAAACCGTTTCGCTTTCCTCGATGGCCTTCTCTTCGGGCATCCAACGCCCGGCCGCCTTCCTGTCGATTTCCAGGTAGGCCTTGCCAGTTTCGGACCGCCAGGCGGGAATTAGAACCAAGCCGGAAAACCGGAAAGTTCCAGGAATCGGATCAAGCCTTTCGCCTACCCCTCCGACTCTAGCAATGTCGATGGAACTGCAGAGGAAGGGCACGTCTGCTCCAATTTCTTTTTCGAATCCAAACATCTTCGGGCCACCAAAGGTTCGCCTTGCCCATTCGACCAAGGCCGCAGCATTCCCGCTTCCCGCCCCAAGCCCTGTTCCCGGGGGAATCGCCTTGTACAGCTCGATTTCAACGGGTTGGCGTGCGAGATTGGCTTTTCGAAGAAGTTTGAGCGCTTTATCGATGATATTTTCGTTCTTGATGACGCAATTGTAAACCGCAATTCGGTCCCTTGCGGCGGGGGATGGCGTTCGGACAAGAAGGGTTTCCGGGCCTTCAATCCGAAAAAAAACCGACTGCAATTCGTGAAGGCCATTTTCTTTCCGCCCGGTTATGCGGAGCGTAAGGTTGAGTTTCAACGGTGAGGAAAGCAGAAATTCCATGCAGACTCCCCCTTTTCCCGATAACGGCGACTGAAAAAAGGCCCCGGCATAATGCCGAGGCCTTTTTCCAGAATTTCCTCTAGAAAAGTTTTTCGTGTCCGGGCAAGATCTCCAACTCGACCTCTTTTGTCAAAAGCTCGACGTAACTGAAGGAAACCGTGCTCTGCTGCGATTCCACATACATGGTGAACAGGTTGGGATATGTTTCCAGGATAACCCCTTGCCTCTCCTCTACCTTTCGTCTTCCTTTCGTCGCCCGGTAGCGAACCTTTTCTCCCTTGTGCACCGCTACCTGGGCCCGAATCCTGCAAAGATCTCCGCTCATCGACTTCACTCCCAGGAGCATTTTGTCGCATTTTACCACACAATTAGGGAAAAAACAAGGATTTCACAGATGCCTTCGGCTCAAAGCCTGGTTTGCCGAAGAATTCGTTTTTCCCCGACTCTCCTGGTAACCCCAATTGAATCCATGTACTCCAAAAAGGGCAGAGCGTACTTCCTCGAAGATCCGGAAAGGTCCCGAAAGGCCGCGAGTGTGATGCCGTCCCCGCACTTCCGAAGGATCTCGATCCCCTTCTCCAGGATTTCGCGGGAAAGGACCAGATCGCCTCTGATTACGTGAAGGGAAGAGTTTTCCCTGAGTTGGCGAAGGAGGTTGGAAAATTCCCGTCGATCCAGGCCCGTTTCCAGAAGGGCTTCCTCTAGGGAGGGCAACTCGAAACTCCGTTTACGGCAAAGCGCCAGAAGGCGCTCTGTCTCCTTTTCGTACCGGGACGCTTCCTTTTGTACAAAACCGCTCAATGCAACATGGTTTTCAAAGACACGCAGGAGCCCTTTGTCCGCAAAATGGGAAAGGGCCGCCTTTGCAAGCCTTGGGTCTTCTCCTCTGAAAAGTCCCGCAAGAGCTTCCTCGAATGTCATCCCGGCCAGGTGCGGTTCGCGTTCGTGAAAGTGGGAAAGCCGCTCGGAGAGGAGGCCCCATTCGGTTTCCATTCGTTTCCTTGAAACCAGCCATGTCGATCCAAAAGCAAGGACAACAACGGACTCCTTGACCCCCTGGTCTTCCAAGGAATCTTTCAGGTCCAGAACAGGGACCTGGGTAATTTCGGAAGCTCCATTCAGCGTCACTACACCGATTTCACCGAGGAGGGCCCCGATCCTTCCGGAAAAGGTTTCCGAAGAGGATAGCCGCTGAATCATTTCCTGGTAACGTTCCTTTTTCTCACGATTCCGGGGCTTCCATCCGTAGGGGAAAAGAACACGCCCTCCCCCTATCGTTTGCAGCGGGCTATAGGACCGGATGACGAAACGCTGCCCGTACGCCGCCGAAATCGGTTCTTCCAGCACAAGCTGAGCCAGCCGGCTTTCACCCGGTGGGATCCGGGCCGCCGGGTCAAAAAAGGAAACCCGGCAAAGGATATCGGAAGTGCCGATATGGAGTCGGACTCGCTGCCAGTGCTTGATCGGTTCCATGTTTCCGTTTAGGGATTTCAGGTCAACATCCAGGCAATGGGTTGGTTTGAAGAGGCTGGGAGTGCAGAGGACGTCTCCCCGGCGGACTTCCTTGAAGGAGATCCCGGCAAGATTCACCGCGGTCCTTTGTCCGGCATAGGCGGCCTCGACTGGTGCCTCGTGCACCTCAAGGCTCCGGACCCGGGCAATCTTGCCCGACGGCAGGAGCTGGACCTCATCACCAACCCTGAGCATCCCAGTGTAAGTTGTTCCGGTGATCACGGTACCGAATCCGGAAATCGGGAAAACCCGGTCCACGGGAAGGAAAAACGGCCCCTTGCAGGAACGGGGTTTCAAATTTTTGGACAGTTTCCGGATCTCCGAAAGCAATTCCGCGATGCCAGTTCCATTCACGGCTGAAACCGGGATAATCGGCGCGCTTTCCAGGAAACTTCCCTTCAGGAGGTTCCGCACGTCTTCCAGGGCCAGTTCGAGGAATTCCGGGTCGACGCGATCGACTTTCGTCAGCGCCACAAGACCGTTTTCGATCCCCAAAAGCTGCAGAATATCGAGGTGTTCGCGCGTTTGTGGCATCACGCCCTCATCCGCGGCCACGACAAAAAGGACCGCGTCTATGCCGGCTACCCCGGCAACCATTTGCCGGATGAACCGCTCGTGGCCCGGAACGTCGACAATGCTGACGGTCGTTCCGTCGGGAAGTTCCAGCGGGGCAAAGCCGAGCTCAATCGTGATGCCCCTTCTTTTTTCCTCCTCGAGCCGGTCACAGTCGACCCCCGTCAAAGCCCTGACAAGTGCAGTCTTCCCATGATCGATGTGCCCTGCCGTTCCGAAAACAAGGGGGATTTCATGACGCATCATTTTCGTGAGCCTCTCTTTCACCGGCAATGCGGGCCAGAGCATGCCGGATCCGCTCGAAATCCCCATCCTTCAGCGTTCTTACATGAATTCTCAAGGCGTCTTCGCGAACGGCCGCGACGACGGGAATTTCGCCTTCCCGGAGCTTTTTCTGCAGTTCGCTTGCGGAAATGCCCGGGTGGGAGACGGAAACTCCGTATCCCTCCAGCGGGATCTCCGGGTAACTCCCTCCCCCTACGGCATCCTCAACCGGAATCGTGGAAAACAGGAAGGCGGGGCAGTGGGTTCTCAGATATCGGCAAAGTCGGCGCGCTTTCTCCAGGACCGTTTTTTTGTCTTCGGAAATCATTTTGATCGTCGGAATCGTCTCCGCATTTCCCGAAAGGTTCTCCCTGAGAGTGGCTTCCAGGGCAGCCAGGGTCATTTTGTCGGGCCGCAGGGCCCTCATGAGTGGATGCCGCTTCAGCCTCTCGATGAGTTGCGACCTGCCGGCGATGATGCCCGCCTGGGGTCCTCCCAGCATCTTGTCACCCGAGAAGGTCACGAGATCGACTCCGGCCATGATGCATTGCCGGACGGAATTCTCCCCCTTTAGTCCGAAGCTCTCAGGATCCAGCAGGAATCCGCTCCCGAGATCTTCCAGGAAGACCAGCCCCTTTTCCCGTGCAAGAGCGGCCAAATCTTCCCGGGGAACCTCCGAGTGGAACCCGATGATCCTGAAATTGGAAGGATGGATTTTGACGAGCATGGCCGTGTTTTCAGTGATCGCCGCTTCATAATCGCGAAGATGCGTCCGGTTCGTTGTCCCAACTTCGACAAGCCGTGTCCCCGAAGCGGACATGATTTCCGGGATCCTGAAAGAACCGCCGATCTCCACGAGTTCGCCTCTTGAAACGATCGCATCCTTCCCGGAAGAAAGAGCGGAAAGACACAGGATCACGGCCCCCGCGTTGTTATTGACCACCAGGGCCGCATCGGCTCCCGTTACCTGAGTCAGGAGCCACTCCACGTGGTCGTTGCGGTATCCACGTTCTCCAGAAGTTCGGTCGTATTCCAGCGTGCTGTAGGAGGAAGCGCATTCCATCACTGCCTTCAGCGCAGCCTCGCAAAGGCAGGATCTTCCTAGGTTCGTGTGGATGACCACGCCAGTCGCATTGACGACCGGGACCAGGCTTCTTGTGGAGGCTTTTGCGATCCGCTCCCGGGCCATACTCCGGATGAGGTCCACGTCGATGCGGGCTGGCGTTCCTTCCAGGAGGGATTTTCGCAGGCTACCGATGATGTCGGAGAAAATATTCTTCACGGCCTGACGCCCGATTTTTTTCTCGAACGGAGCGACCCAGTCTTCAGAAAGAAGGACTTCCATTGAAGGAATTCGTCGGAGCAGTTCCCTGATCCTCTCGTCCATTTCACCGACTCCTTTTCGATTGGTTTTCCCTCTTTAGTTTAACGTTTACGGCTCATTCGGGCTGCTTGTCGAACAAGAATCGCTGGTCAAAAGCAAAAGAAGGTGTCGGATCAGGATTGCCATGGCCTCGGAAGTCAGAACCATCGGAGAAAGAGTTTCAAGGGGACAGCCGGAAGGGGCGGGGAGACTCACCAGCATCGTATTTTCTCCCGTCTGCGATTTTCGGACCTCATCGGCCTCAGGATCAAAGAGGAGAACCCATCCCTCGAATGCCATCCCCACAAGGGACCATTCTTCCGAATCGTTCTTTGGGGGAAACTCAGCGTAGCTCCCATGCCCCACACCGGTGCCTGCAGAACGAAGAATTTCGGCAAGAGCGGGCAAAAGACCGGAAAGGTTTTCTCCCGCCAGAAGCATCTTCCGGCTTGCACTCGTAATGGAGGCTTTTTCATAAAGACGGACGGCTACGGGGAGGCCCTTTTCGGAAAGGCTTTCCGTCCGGGATTCAAGGAAGGAGAGCCCGGAAAGCAAGGAAGGATCCACGGGGGTCTCGAATCCAGGTACGGCAGCAGGCTGACGCGAAGCGGCAAGGCTTAGGATCTGTTCTGACAGGTCATCGGCGATTTCTTCGGGAATTGTAAAAAAGACGGTGTCCAAAAAAACCCCTCCTAGACGAGGCGCTCCCAAATCGAGTTGCCCAGCCGGAACCCCTTATCCGAAAGAGAGATCCGGCCGTTTCGTTTCACGAAAAGATCGGGAGACAGTTCCGACAGGGCTTCCCCCAGCTTCCTCGAAATTTCTCCTCCAAACCGTCTCCTGAAGGTTTTCCACCGGATCCCCCATCTTGTCCGTAGTGCAAGGATGGCAGCTTCACGGGCCCTGTCTTCCTGGAGAAGGCTCTCGGTCCATTCCCAGCGAAGACCTTCCTGCCGCAAATACCGCATGAGAGGTGCAGCGTTGCGGTAGCGCAGGCCGTCCAGGTAGCCCCAGGCAGAGGGTCCCAGTCCCAGGACATTGGTTTGCTTCCAGTAGGAAAGATTATGCCTGCACCAGCTTTCGTTTCTCGCGAAACTTGCCACCTCGTATTGCAGAAATCCCCTGCGGTTGAGATACCATTGTGCAAACCGGTAAAGGGGATATGCTTCAGACTGGGAAGCGACTCTTTTCCCGGCCAACGGTGTTCCCGGTTCCGCGGTGAGCTGGTAGATCGAAAGGTGATTCACGGAACCGCACAAAGTTCGCAGGTCACTGTGCCACAAGCGAAGATTCTGTCCCGGGATGCCGAAAATCAAATCCCCGCTTGACGCGAACCCGCATTCAGCGCAACGCTCCAGGGCCTCGATAGCCTGCTTTTCGTCATGCAGCCGTCCCAGCCAGCGCAGGATTCCCGGTGAAAAGCTCTGGATTCCAAGGCTGACCCGGTTGACCCTCCAGGTTTTCCAGAGTCGAAGATGATCCTCGTTCAGGGAATCCGGGTTCGCTTCGACGCTGACTTCCATCCCCTTGGAGAAAGAAAGGCCATTTTCCAGGATTTCGATGAGGGACTCCCAGTCGGCCGCATTGAGAAAAGTAGGAGTTCCGCCGCCGATGTAAAGCGTTTCCACCGCCGGACGTCCCCCGAAAAACGTGTCCCAGGCGGAGAGTTCCTGCCTGAGGGCTTGGAGATAAAGTCGAACGGTTTCCCCATCGGCCGGTTCGCTATAAAAGGCGCAATACCGGCACTTCTTCCTGCAAAACGGGATGTGGAGGTAGCAGGAAAGCCCGATTTCTAGTCCTCTTCCTCCTTGCCGATGTTCAGGAAAGCCAGAAACGCCTCCTGGGGAATCGAAACTCTGCCGATCTGTTTCATTTTCTTTTTGCCTTCCTTCTGTTTCTCCAGGAGTTTCCTCTTCCTCGTGATGTCCCCGCCGTAGCATTTCGCCAGCACGTCCTTCCGCAAAGGCTTCACGTTCTGCCGCACGATCACTTTTTTCCCAATGGCGGCCTGAATCGGGACCTCGAACAATTGGCGGGGGATCAACTCCTTCAATTTTCTGACGACCGATTGTCCCATATGGTAGGCCGCGTCCTTGTGGCAAATGAAAGAGAAGGCATCCACCGGTTCCTGGTTCACGAGGACATCCACCTTCACCAGTTCGGAAGCCCGGAAGCCAACATGCTCGTAATCGAGGGAAGCATATCCCCGGGTCGTGGATTTCAGCTTGTCATGGAAATCAACGATGAATTCCGCCAAGGGAAGGATGTAGGAAAGACGCAGCCGTTCCGGGGTAATATAGTCCATCGAGTGGAAGATCCCCCTTTTGTCCTGGCAAAGCTGCATGACCTTCCCCACAAATTCAGAAGGGACAAAAACGGTCAATCGTATGTAGGGTTCTCGAATCTCCTCGATTTGTCCCGCATCTGGAAAATCAGACGGGCGGTTTGCCTCAAGGATTTCCCCGTCCGTTTTGACGATTTGGTAGACAACGTTTGGGGCTGTTGCAACGAGTTCGACATCGAACTCCCGGATCAGCCTCTCCCTGGCGATGTCCATGTGAAGCAGGCCCAGAAACCCGCATCGGAAGCCAAAGCCCAGCGCGGAGGAAGTTTCCGGTTCGAACTGGATCGCGGAATCATTGAGCTGAAGTTTTTCCAAGGCATCGCGCAGCTGAGGATAGTCTTCGTTCACAACCGGGTAAAAACCGCAGAAGACGACGGGTTTCATTTTCTTGTACCCAGGAAGCGCCTCCCTGGCGGGTCGCGCTACCTCTGTGATGGTGTCGCCGACCTGGGCTTCATGGATCGTCTTGATGCTTGCGGCGAGGTAACCGACTTCCCCGGCTTCAAGCTCGTTTACCGGGGTCATCCCGGGCCTGAACACCCCGATCTCCTCAGCTTGGCACTCCCGGCCGGTTGCCATAAATCGGATCGACTGACCCGCTTTCAGTCGCCCGTTCACGATGCGGATGTAACAGATCACGCCACGGTAGTTGTCATAAACGGAATCGAAGATCAGCGCCTGAAGCGGGGCCTCCGGGTCACCCTGAGGAACCGGGATGTCATGCACGATCCGCTCAAGAATTTCGTCGATCCCTTTCCCTTCCTTCGCACTGGCGAGAATCGCGTTATGGGCATCCACGCCGATGATCTCTTCCAGTTCCCGCTTTGCCTCCTCAGGCTGGGCCGAAGGAAGATCGATCTTATTGACCACCGGGATGAGCTCCAGGCCCTGCTCTGCTGCCATGTAGGCATTCGCGACGGTTTGGGCTTCGACCCCCTGGGCGGCGTCAACGACCAGCAAGGCTCCTTCGCAGGCCGCAAGCGAACGGGAAACTTCATAGCTGAAATCGACGTGTCCCGGGGTATCGATGAGGTTCAGGATATACTCGGTGCCGTCGGCTGCCCTGTAATTCATCCGGACGGGAACGGACTTGATGGTGATGCCCCGTTCCCTCTCCAGTTCCAGTGTATCCAGGTACTGAGCCCGCATGGTTCGCGGATCCACCGTTTCCGTAAATTCCAAAAGACGGTCTGCCAGGGTCGATTTTCCATGATCCACGTGAGCAATGATGCAGAAGTTGCGAATTCGGTCTCGCTTCATGGATTCCCTCCGAAATGGGTCCTTCTCCACCCTATTTCCCGAATCTTTCCTGGTTTTTCACTCGATATTTTGAATCTGCTCCCTGATTTTTTCCAGGGTAGTTCGGCCTTCGACGGCAATCCAGCGGACGTTCGCCGCCGAAACCTTGGAGTCGAGGGTGTTCAATTCACGGTGAATTTCCTGCGCTAGAAAATCCAGCTTTCGCCCCACGGCCTCAGGAGAGCCCAACGATTCCCTGAATTTTTGCAAATGACTGTTCAAGCGGATGACTTCCTCGGAAACATCCCACCGGTCCGACAATAAAACAATCTCCTGGGCCAGGCGCTGCTCTCGGACCGCCTCCTCCGAAAGTGCCATCACTTCCAGGACTCGTTTCCTCAAGTTTTCCACCGCTTCTCCCTTCGCTGCTTCCGCGGCCCTCGCGATTTCAGCGGAATAGCCTTCAAGCTCATCCAAAAGCCCAAGGATCGAGCGCTCCAAATGGTTTCCCTCCTGGGCCCGCATGCCGATCCAGTTGTCTGCGGCCTTTTCCAGGACGGATTCGACCCTTTTCCCCACTTCATCCCTCCAGAACTCTTCGTCCTGGGCGGGAGCCTCGAAGACGCCCGGCAATGTGAGAAGAACAGCGGGGTCGACCCTTTCGGTCCTTCCATGCTTACGGTAGAAGTCGTCCAGCCTTTTCAGGTAGGATTCAAGGACTTCCTCCCGTAGTTCCTGCAAGCGAAATTCCGGGGCCCAGGAAACTTCGAAACGGACCTGGACTTTCCCCCGGCGGGCCCTTTCACGGATCTTCTGCTGGACAAGAGCTTCGTAACTCAAGAGATCTTTTGGGAGTCGGACCGAAATCTCCAGGAAGCGGTGATTAACGCTCGAGATTTCCGCTACAAAATTCCCCGCGGAACATTTTTCGGTGGCTCTTCCAAAACCGGTCATGCTGGTGACCATCCAAAAACTCCCCCATTCCTTTCGTTATGAAGGAATAGTTTACTCTACCCCTCTTTTCCGCGCCACTAGCCCTTTATATAACGAGCCGTAAGGCAGTTATCTTTCTGAAAAGGGTTGATTTATTCTTTTCTATGATCGATAATGTCAGCATTCTATCCCGAGGGAGGCACGAAGATGGAAACCGGCAAGTTGCTTTACGAAGGAAAGGCCAAAAAAATGTATGAAACCAGCGACCCGGAGATTCTCCTTATCGAGTACAAGAATAGCCTGACCGCATTCAACGCGCAAAAGAAAGCGGAAATGCAAGGCAAGGGAAGATATAACACATTAATCAGCGCCTGTCTTTTCGGCTACCTGGCCGAAAAGGGGATCCCGTCGCATTTTCTGGAAAGGCTCGATGATACCCACCAACTGGTGAAAAGAGTCCAGATTTTGCCGATCGAAGTGGTCGTCCGGAATATCACAACCGGGACCCTCTGCAGGAGGCTGGGAGTTCCCGAGGGGATGAAGCTTCCGCGACCGCTGGTGGAGTTCTACCTGAAGGACGATGCCCTTGGCGACCCATTGATCACGGAAGAGCACGCGCTGCTTTTCGGCTGGGCAAAACAAGACGAGATCGATTCGATCAAACGGACCAGCCTTGCCGTCAATGAAATTCTTCAGGATCTTTTCCGCTCCAAAGGAATCGTGCTGGTGGACTTCAAGCTGGAATTTGGACGCGATTCGAACGGTAATGTTCTCCTCGCCGATGAAATCTCTCCCGACACTTGCCGTTTCTGGGATTCGGAGACGGGGAAAAGTCTTGACAAAGATCGTTTCCGCAAGGACCTCGGGGATGTCCTGGGCGCCTACCGGGAAATCTGGAAGAGACTCAGCGGGATGGAGGAATAGAGAATGAAATTCCGGGCCCGCGTCCTTGTTTCCCTGAAGGAAGGAGTCCTCGACACCCAGGGGAAAGCCGTCCTGGTGAGCCTGAAAAATCTCGGCTTCGATGTTGTTGACGAAGTCAGGATCGGAAAATCGATTGAAATCGTTCTTTCCGCCGATTCCATGGCAGAAGCGGAACAAAAGGTGGAATCGATGTGCGAGGCCCTGCTAGTGAACCCGCTAATCGAAACAGGCCGGACTTCCCTGGAGGCAATCGGATGAACGCTTCCGTGGTCGTTTTTCCGGGGAGCAACTGCGACAGGGATGTCCTCCATGCCCTGGGAAAGATCGCAGGGATTCCGGCCGCTCCGGTTTGGCACAAGGATTCGGTTCTGCCGGAGGGCACCGACCTGGTTGTTCTGCCCGGCGGGTTTTCCTATGGTGACTATCTCCGGTGCGGAGCGATGGCCGCACGTTCCCCGATCATCAGGGCGGTCCGGGAACACGCCCCGCGCGGGGGACTGGTCCTGGGAATTTGCAACGGCTTTCAAGTTTTAACGGAAGCGGGGCTGCTCCCGGGGGCTCTCTTGGCAAACAGCAACCTGGAGTTTATCTGCAGCCCGTGTCTGCTGAGGGTTGAGCGGAGCGACACCCCCTTCACGAACGCCTACCCGGAAGGGGCTCTTGTGCAGTTCCCGATCGCCCATCATGAAGGACTCTATTTCCTGCCGAAGGAAGAGTTGGAAAAGCTAGAGGACAACAGGCAGGTTGTGTTCCGGTACGCTGCTGCGAACGGCGAAGCGGGAGCCGCGTACAGTCCTAACGGGTCTCTGAACGGAATCGCCGGGATCGTCAACCTCCGCGGGAATGTTCTGGGCCTCATGCCCCATCCTGAAAGGGCCAGCGAAAAGCTTCTCGGCGGCACGGACGGCCTGGGGATGTGGAATTCCATCAAGTCCTGGCTTGAGGGAGGCGCAAGGTAAATGGATTATCAAAAAGCCGGCCTGCGGCCGCACGAATACGAAACCATCCGCCGGGAACTTGGCCGAGATCCAAACGAAACCGAGCTGAGGATTTTCGGGGTCATGTGGTCCGAGCATTGCTCGTACAAGTCCTCCAGGCCCCTCCTGAAACTGTTTCCGAAAGAAGGCCCTTCCGTGTTGAAGGGAGTCGGAGAAAATGCCGGTGTTGTCGATGCGGGCGAAGGATGGGGACTGGCCTTCAAGGTCGAAAGCCATAACCATCCTTCCGCCGTGGAACCCTACCAGGGAGCCGCAACAGGCGTTGGGGGCATCATCAGGGACATCCTTGCAATGGGGGCTCGGCCGATTGCTTCCCTGGACGGGCTTTTTTTCGGACGGCCCGATTCTGCAAAGACTCGCTTTCTTTCGAACGGAATCGTCAAGGGTGTCGGAGGTTACGGAAATTGCGTCGGAGTCCCGACGGTCGGAGGTAAGACCCTGTACGATGAACGTTACGAGGATAACCCCCTTCTAAACGCTTTCTGCATCGGTCTTGTGGCTTCAGACTCGATCGTTAGCTCCCAGACTGCCGAACCCGGCAATTTGGTTGTCCTTCTCGGCTCGAAGACCGGTCGGGATGGAATCGGCGGAGCGGCGTTCGCCTCCGCGGAACTTGGCGAAGACACGAAAGCCAGCAGGCCCCAGGTCCAGATTGGGGATCCCTTCGTCGAAAAACTTCTAATCGAGGCCTGCCTGGAAGCGCTGGAGAAGGGGCTTGTTACGAGCATGCAGGACATGGGGGCTGCCGGGATTACCTCCCCAGCCAGTGAAATCGCGGCCAAAAGCGGTGTCGGGATGATTCTCGACCTGGACCGTGTCCCTCTTCGGGAAGAAAATATGGCCGCCTGGGAAATCGCCCTTTCAGAATCACAGGAACGGATGCTCCTGATTATCCGGCCCGAAAACCTCGATGCCGTCCTGTCCCTGGGACAGAAATGGGACCTGGATTGTGCCGTCATCGGCAAAACAGTGGAAGGCAACCGCTTTATCCTCCGGAAAGACGGGAAAATCTTTGCGGATTTGCCCGCTTCGCTGATCGGAGGAGGATGCCCCGAGATCAACTGGCCCGCGGAACGCCCAAAAGATCTGGATTTGCGACAATCCTTCGAATTCGACCCTTCGGGGTTTTCCGCCGATCTTTCTAAGACCTTGCTCTCGCTTTTGGCGTCGCCTTCCCTCAAAGAAAAAACCTGGATCACGCGACAGTACGACAGCATGGTCCAGGTGAATACGGTTCAGGGCCCCGGTGCTCCCCTAAGCCTCGTCAGAATCAAAGAAAACGGGAATCTCGTCGCGATTGTGATGGAAGCTTTGCCCTGGTCCTGCAGCCTGGATCCCTACAGGGGGGGGTACGAAACAATGGCCCGTTCTTTGAGACCGCTGTGGGTTGCCGGTGCCATGCACCTTGGGATGACGAACTGCTTGAACTTCCCCTCTCCCGAAAATCCGGAACAGTTCTGGGAATTTTCGGAAGCGGTCAGGGGACTCGCGGACTGCTGCAAGGACCTCTCATGCCCGGTCGTTTCGGGAAACGTCAGCCTCTACAATGAAAGCGCGGGGCGCGCCATTCTCCCGACTCCACTGGTCTGTTCGGTCGGAATCCTACCCGCTTCGAATTTTCCGCTGCTTCCGGGAAAGTGGAAGGAAGGAGATCTTCTTTTTCTTGCGGGGATCGAAAACGCGTCGATCCCGGGTTCCCATTTTCAATCTGTCCTTCAGGGGCGGCTTGCTGGTCGGCCCCTGCCTCCGTCCCCTGAAATGGAAACCGGGTTTATGGAAAGGGCCCTTCAAACCGCTCGCCAGCGGCTAGCCAGCAGCGCTGTCCCCCTGCTGGGAGGGGGGTTGGGAATTGCGATAGGCAAAGAAGCGATTGCCTCCGGAGTCGGTGCCCAGATCGAGCTGGAACTCCCGACTCATCCCCTGGCTCTTTTCTTTGCCGAAGGCGGAGCCCGCGCCCTTTACGCAGTTCCTGCCGCGAAGGTGCCGGAATTCATCCGGACCTGGACAGGATTCCCCTTCCGAATGATCGGCAAGGTGGGAGGCGATAGCCTCTGCCTGCCGCATTCCGAGCCAATCCCTCTGCAGATCCTTTCGAACGTTTGGAAAGGGGCCTAAACCATGTGCGGTGTTTTCGGAGCATTTTCGCCTTCCGGCAGCTCGGTTCTTGAGGACGTATATTTGGGACTCTACGCGCTGCAGCACCGCGGCCAGGAGTCCGCGGGCATTTCCTGGATCAATGGCGAGGAGAACATTCATAGCCTGAAAGGGATGGGACTGGTCCATATCGCCCTGGATCAGAAAAAGCTGGCTTCCATTCATGCAGGTTGTGCAATCGGACACGTTCGCTACTCCACGACAGGCGAGTCACTTCTGGCGAATGCCCAGCCCCTGGCGGCGAAATACGCCCGCGGTCCCATCGCGATCGCCCATAACGGGAACCTGACGAACTCGGACGGGATTCGCCGCTACCTTGAAAATCGCGGCGCGATCTTC
>JAJUIT010000169.1 GCA_029267465.1 Synergistaceae bacterium | reverse complement strand
TTAATACATCCCGTAGCTGGAATAGGGGCCACGGATCCTTAAAAGCGTTTCCTTTGTTGAGAAGGGATCTCCTTCCGCAAGGGATTCCACCTCGAGCCCAGGCTTTTCCCGAAAGAGCTCCAGCACTTCCGGCAGCCCCGCGAAGATTCCTGACCCCCGGGCAAAAACCTCGGCGACAACAGGCCTGTCCGCGTGTCCGCAGGCCCGAAGCAGGTCAAGCGTCTTTACGAAGTAGACGTCCGTGGTTTCCCCCCGGAGGATCTCTTCGTGAGTCGCGCTGAACAGCCGCGGCTTGGACACCGCGAGGTCATGGACGTCCTTCATCGATTCGAGCTGGCGGGATCCAGCCATCGGGAGGAATCCTTTCCGCCTATCTGTAGGAGATAAGGACCAGGATCAGGGACATGGCCATAAACAGCCCCATCAGGCCGACCGTGACCTTGGTCATTGCGCTCAGGCGCTGCCACTGGCCGCCTGCCATGTCTGCCTGGGTGCCGCCCCCGAAAATTCCCTGGAAGCCCCCGCTTTTCCGGTGCTGCAGCATAATGACCCCCACTAGGGCAACACAAAGGACAATGTGAATCAAACCGAACAAGATCTTCAAGCAAAGCACCCCCTAATCCGTTTCTCCAGAGCGGACAGAAAGAGATTTTACCATATCCGGCTGCTCAAGCATATCCCGAAGCGCCCTGCACGCGATCGCCCGGTGGGAAATGCGAGATTTCAGTTCTTCCCCGAGTTCGGCAAAGGTCGCATCGTACCGGTCGGGGATGAAAACCGGATCATAGCCGAATCCATCGGAACCCGCGGCCTCCGTCGCAATTCGGCCCCAACAGATCCCCTCCGAAAGGAAAACCCGCGTTCCGACTTTTTCCGGCCAGACGAAGGCAATGCAGGCTACGAACCGGGCCCTCCGGTATTCTTTTCCCCGCAGGCGATCGAGCAGCCAGGCGATTCGGTCCGTATCCGACGAGGCCACTCGCGCTGAAAAAAGCCCGGGTGCCCAGCCCAGGTCCTCGACCTCCAACCCGCTATCGTCCGCCACTGCCGGCATACCCAGCGCCTGCGACCAGGCCGTCGCCTTCAGGAGAGCGTTCTGTGCGTAGGTCTTTCCCTTTTCCTCGACCTCGAGGTCAAGCCTCTCCGGCCCGAAAATAAGGGAAAACCCGAGCGGGGCGAAAAGGGAGCTCAATTCCCTGTGCTTGTGGGCGTTCCAGCTGGCCAGCACAACCTCAGAAAAAAAAGGCATCCCGTTCTTCCTCGGTCAGGTCCAGGCAATCCCTTTGAAGTTCGATGAGACGGCGGACACCCGTTTCGGCCAAAGCCAGCATTTCCAGGAGGCTTTGCCGATCGAACGGTCCGCTTTCTCCTGTTCCCTGGACCTCAACGAATTCACCCTTGTGGGTCATAACCACGTTGAAATCCACTTCCGCCCGGCTGTCTTCAAAATAGTCCAGGTCCAGAAGGACCGCTCCGTCAACCCGCCCAGCGCTGGCCGCGGCAACAAACCCGCGGACCGGGAGCTGCCCGATGACCTCGCGCTCCTTCAATCCACGCAACGCGTCGAACACGGCCACGAAGGCCCCCGTGACGGCAGCCGTCCGTGTCCCCCCATCCGCCTGCAAAACGTCGCAATCGACCCAGATCGTCCTTTCTCCAAGGGCGGCTAGATCGATGACGGACCGAATCGAACGTCCGATCAGGCGCTGGATTTCATGGCTTCTCCCGCCGATTCCCCTGACCGAATCTCTCGGGGTGCGGGTGAGGGTCGCGCGCGGCAGCATGGCGTATTCGGCAGTCACCCAGCCTCGACCGCCTCCTTTCAGAAACGGCGGGACTTTTTCCTCGACGGAAGCAGTGCAAAGGACTTTGGTGTTTCCCCACTCGATCAGGGAAGAACCTTCCGCGTACAGATTCACCTGGCGACGAATCGAAACCGGGCGCAGCTGATCCGCTTTGCGTCCGTCGTGCCGAAAATCCGAATGATCCAAGGCAATCCTCCTGTTTGGCGCCGCTCAGGGCTTGCGGGCCAGTTGCCACGCAACCGCGAGGTTGACGGGCGTTGTCTCGGTGCTTTCCCTCCCGTTGACCAGGAAGCGCACCCGAGTGACGGGCCTGAAGTTTTCGATGATCGTCCTCACGAACCCGGTCATGACCAGGTTGGCCTTCTCCGGCGGGAGGGACGCAATCGACCGGACGCACGCGTCGTTCACATCGAGGTACAGGAGATCTCCTGACCGGAAAACATGCAGAACCGCCGACTGCGGGTCCAGGACCCCTTCTGTCTGAAGAAGGGAGAAAAGGCCCTGGAGAACTTCCCGCATATCTGATTCCATCAATCCTCCGGCCGTTTCAACCCGACTTTCGCTCAACCGGTTTCCATTCAGCGAATAAACACGGTACGCGTTCTGCGGCGCTTTCGGCGTTTCCCCAGGAACGGGCTCTTTGCCGGAAACAACCGTGGTTTCCTGCGGCCCCCCCTTGCTGTCCACCCATTTCAGCACCAGGCCGGTTCCAAAGTAGCCCAGCGTAAAAAGGAAAAGCATCACGGCCGACCAGCTGACAAGCCGCAAAATCCAGGGAGCCTTTGTCTCCGCCGGCTGCCTTCGAACCGTTCGCTCCCGCAGGCGATTTTCCGTCTCGTCTTTCATTCCTGTTCTCAACTCCTTAACGGGATAGGGTATTCAGGTATTCGGACATCCCCAAAACCAGGGTTCTCAACAGCCGGTCCAGGAAAGCCGGATCGTTGAGCAGCCTCCGGTCTTCCGGCTCGGTCAGGTATCCCATCTCGACGAGAACAGCCGGCATCGCCGCCCCCCGAAGGACGAAAAACGGGGCCTGGGCCACACGCGACATCTGCAGTCCCGTGCGGCGTCCCATGTTGAAGAGTC
>JAJUIT010000093.1 GCA_029267465.1 Synergistaceae bacterium | reverse complement strand
GGGACGCCGGGATTTCAACGGTCTCGGGCTGGAAGGCCTCCTGTGAGAGCCCTGCGGGTTTCTCTTCCTTTGCTTCCTTTTTCCGGCGCTCCCGGACGGTTTCCTCCAGGATCTGCGCAACATCCGAGTCGATGGAACTCATGTGGGTTTTCACATCGACATCCAGCGCCTGCAGGATTTCCATCAGCTCCTTGTTCGGAACGTCCAGCATCTTGGCGAGTTCATAAACTCTGATCTTACTCAATCCGATCACCTTCCTGTCTCAAATCCTCCAGGAGCATTCCGGTAAAGCGGCTGGTTCTCGGTATGGCCACAACCTGGGCTTCCGAAAGTCCCAGGGCGGCTCCGAGTTCCCAGCGCGAAATCGATTCCAGAAAAACGACCCGGTCCGAGCTTCTCCATTTCGAAGATCCCAGGCGATTTTTTACCGAGGAAGAGGCGTCGTTTGCAAAGAACAGCAACAGCGGCTCCACTCCCTTGGAAATCGAGGCACGTATCCGGTCCTGCCCGATCAAAATCTCTCCCGCCCTCCTGCAAAGGCCGAATCGCTGCAGGAGCTTTTGTTTCTCGCTTTCGTTCAATCCCTAGTCCGTCCTTTCAGGCAGGGTTGCGATGTACGCTTCAATCTCATCGTAGAGGGACGCCGGGATTTCGACCTTAAGGCAACGAAAGAGAGCTTTGCGTTTTTTGGCTTCGCGGAGGCAGTCCAAGCTGGCGCATAGGTAGGCCCCTCTTCCCGGGGCCTTGCCGGTCGGGTCTATGGAAACCGTT
Source organism: Synergistaceae bacterium (assembly GCA_029267465.1). Taxonomy (GTDB): domain Bacteria; phylum Synergistota; class Synergistia; order Synergistales; family 79-D21; genus 79-D21. Next base: position 6,940 of record JAJUIT010000093.1, on the reverse strand, counting down.
CCGTCTGGTTTCCGCACAACCCGAATCAGCCCCTTCTTTGGTGATTCCGTGCCGCAGCCGACACAGGTCCTCGGGCGTGTCCTCCTTATTGGTCGTGCTCCGTTTTCGAGTCGGGCCATAATTCCTTCGGTTCTCCCTTGATTATATCTTCAAAAAGATCCTGGAGGGTCGGCATCCTTTCCGGTTCCAGGACTTTGATGTCGATTTTCCAGCCGGTAAGGCGCGCGGCCAGCCGGACGTTCTGCCCGGCCTTCCCAATCGCTAGCGAGAGCTGATCCGGACGCACGTACACTTTGACGGATTTCTCCGATTCGAGGACCGGTTCCACCTTGACGATCTTTGCGGGCGAAAGCGAATTCCTGACGTACTGGAGAGGGTCGTTGCTCCAGATGATGATGTCAATTCTTTCGTCATGCAGTTCGGAGCTGATCGACTTGATCCTGGCTCCTTTGTTGCCGACGCAGGCCCCCACCGGGTCTACGTTCGGGTCCAGGGTGGAAACCGCGACCTTGGCTCTGGCACCCGCCTCTCGCACGATACCCCGGATTTCCACAGTTCCCTCCTGGATTTCAGGCACCTCGAGCTCCAGCAACCTGCGGAGAAGTCCAGGGTGCGTGCGGGAAACGACGATCCGGGGGCCCTTGCTGGTCCTGCGGACGTCAAGGAGGAGGAATTTCATCCGTTCTCCCGAATTGTAGCTTTCCGCCAGGATTCTTTCTTCCCTGGGCAGTATCGCCTCGGTCCGTTCATTCAGCCGAACGAGGACCTGGTCTCCCTCCGATTTGAAGATAACCCCGTTGACGAGGTTTCCGATCCGGTCCGAAAACTCTTCGAAAATGACCTGTCGTTCTGCATCCTTGATCCGCTGGAGGATGACCTGACGGGCCGTCTGGGCGGCAATTCTCCCGAAATCCTCGGGGAAGACCTCGATTCGTACAAGGTCTCCCACCGCGAGATCCGGGAACCCCATCTTTTCTCCCTCTGCAAGCGTCATCTGAGTGTCCGGATCCGTAACCTCTTCGCAAATCTGCTTCACCTCGTAGAGAACCATCGCCCCGTTTTCGGGCTCGATGTGGACCTCGACGTTCTGGTTGCCTCCCCGGTGTTTCCGGTAGGACGAAATAAGCGCAGCCTCGAGGCTGGAAAGGATGATGTCGGAGGAGAGCCCCTTTTCCTGTTCGATCTGCTTCAAGGCCTTGATAAAATCTTTCCCGAGCTGCATGGTCATGCCTCCTCAAAACGTCTGTTCTTTTATGCGTTGTCTTCGTAGACGAGATTTGCCTTGCGGATGGCTTCGAAGGGAAAAACGATCGGTTGCCCTTCGTTGGTGAGAAAGGAGATCGAATCCCCCTCCACGGACTGAATTCTCCCCTTGAAGTTCTTCTGTCCGTTCAGGCTTTCCCTGAGCTGGATCCTTGCCATCTTTCCCTGGAATCGCCGGTAATCCTCGATTTTTTTCAGCGGGCGTTCCAGTCCGGGGGAACTCACCTCCAAGTAATACCTGCTCCTGAAGAAGGGTTCGATTTCGTCCTGCATCCCGTTCAGGATTCTGGAAACCTTTTCGCAGTCTTCCACGCCGATTCCGCCCAGGGAATCGATGACGACGCGAAGGATCGATCTTCCCCCCTCGTGGGTAAGCGTGATGTCGAGGCAGTCGTACCCGGCCTTGCCGATGGCCTCCTCCAAGGTTCTGAAGAGCTTCAGCCGCCGTTCCCTGTTCGGGTTCACGATGTCCCCCCCATTCTTAAAAAACGAAGAGTGGGCGGGGCCCACTCTTCGACGCGTCCTGCACAGAATGATTCGCGAAGAGAAGTATAACACCCTTCCCTTCGGGGTTCAAGGGAGCACCGGCTTCCCGTACCCGCTGACGGCGGAATTTTACTCCGCCCAGTAGTTGGGGGCCTCCTTCGTGATGACGACGTCGTGCGGGTGGCTTTCCTTGACGGAAGCCGCCGTCACTTTCACGAAACGGGCCTTGCGATGCAGTTCGTCGAGGGTCGCGGCTCCGACGTATCCCATTCCCGAGCGCAACCCTCCGACCAGCTGGAAGATCACCGCGCCGGCAGTTCCCTTGTAGGGGACGAGTCCTTCAATCCCTTCGGGAACCAGCTTTTCTTCCGTGACCCCTTCCTGGAAATACCGGTCCTTACTGCAGCCTTCCTTCATTGCTCCCAGTGAGCCCATTCCCCTGTAGCTTTTATAGGAACGTCCGCGGTAAATGACTTCCTCGCCGAGGCTTTCCTCCGTTCCCGCGAAAAGAGAGCCGATCATGACGCAATCCGCTCCCGCCGCCAAGGCTTTGACGACATCCCCCGAGTAGCGGATCCCCCCGTCTGCGATCACCTTTTTGCCGAAACGGTGGGCGACGGGAGCCACTTCCATAATGGCTGCGACCTGGGGGACCCCTATTCCCGCGATCACCCGGGTCGTACAGATCGATCCGGGACCGACGCCGACCTTGACGGCGTCTGCCCCCGCTTCGATGAGGGCCTCCGCGGCACTTGCGGTGGCGATGTTCCCTGCGACTATCGGAAGATCGGGGTAGTTCTTGCGAATTTGCCTGACGGTCTCAATCACGGATCTGGAATGCCCGTGAGCCGTATCGACAACGATGAGGTCTGCCCCGCCCTTCACCAGAGTTTCGACCCTCTCGGGGACGTCCCTGCCCACTCCCACAGCGGCTCCCACGCGGAGTCGTCCGTGCACGTCCTTGCAGGCGTTGGGGAAATCCTTGACCTTCTGGATGTCCTTGATGGTGATCAGACCTTTCAGGATCCCGTTCCCATCCACGATCGGCAGTTTTTCAACCTTGTGCTTCATGAGAATGGCCTTCGCATCCTCGAGCGTGGTTCCCACCGGAGCGGTGATCAGGTTCTCTTTTGTCATGATGTTCTGGACAGGCTGGGTGTAATCCGTGACGAACCGCAGATCCCGGTTTGTGATGATTCCCACGAGCTGCATTTTTTCATTGACGATCGGAACCCCGGAAATGTGGTAGTGCTCCATGAGGGAGACCGCTTCCTGCACCGCGGCGGTGGGAGGAAGGAAAAAGGGATCCACGATGACTCCCGACTCTGACCGCTTGACCTTGTCGATCTCACGGACCTGGGCCTCGGGGGTCATGTTCCGGTGGATGATCCCGATTCCTCCTTCCCTAGCAACGGCAATCGCCAGCCTTCCCTCGGTGACCGTGTCCATGGCGGCGCTGCATAGGGGAAGGTTCAGCGGGATCTGGGGTGTTATCCAGCTTTTGACATCGACCATCGCGGGAACGACTTCACTGTAGTCAGGGACAAGAAGAAGGTCGTCAAACGTGAATCCTTCATACGGAACAAAGCGGTTCTCCAACACGATTCTCGCACCTCCCGGTGGACGCTTTGCGGAAGTCTAACCGAAAAAACCCGCAGGGGCAAGTTTCAGCGGAGAACTTTGCTCCGCCGTCAGATCCTTCTTGAAAGAGTCGCGATCGCGTAGCATTCCATGCATTTCCCTTCTCCCACTGGACCGACCTCTTCACCGGACTTGACCTTGATGTTAATCCGGCGAGGGTTTCCCGAAGAACGTCCCAGGGCTTCCTCGAGTGTGGCGCACATCTGGCCGAGGAGTTTACCCAGCCTCGGAACCTGGGCAACAATTGTGATATCGATCCAGCGGACGTCCCATCCTTCGGCTTTCACTTTTTCCGCCGACTCCCGGAAGAGGTCGAGGCTGAAGAAGTCCTTGTACTTGAGATCGGACGCGGGAAAGAGACTCCCGATATCCGGCAGTCCAGCGCCTCCTAGGAGGGCGTCGGATGCGGCGTGGCAAACGCAGTCTGCATCCGAGTGCCCCTCGAGTCCCAAAGGCGAAGGGATCCGGATCCCCCCCAAAACAAGCGGCCTTCCAGGCACGAGGGGATGAACGTCGTACCCGTGCCCCGTCCTCCATTCCTCGGATCCGGAAAGGATCTTCTCCGCAAGGGAAAGATCTTCGGGAAAGGTCACCTTGAAGTTGGCGCCTTCTCCCTGGACAAACGAAATCGGCCTTCCATCCGCGATCCATGCCTCGGACTCATCCGCCGCGCCGGAACCGAAGCGGGCCATGGCGGCCATCAGGGGTTCGCGTTCAAATGCCTGTGGGGTTTGGGCCCGGAAAAGCCCTTCCCGATCGACCGATTGGACCGTTTCCCCCTTGATGCGTTTCAGGGCGTCCGCAACGGGCAGCACAGGGACAGCCCCCCCGTTTTTCCTGGCCTCCTCAATTAATTTCCGGCAAAGCCCTTCTGAAACCAGGGGGCGTGCCGCGTCATGGACCAGGACGAAATGGCCTCGCGCGGCCATCAGACCGTTCATGACCGAATCGGCTCTTTCTCTACCTCCCGCTGCCAAGGTGACCGGCACTACCAGGCCGGAAAGTTCACCGGCAACGCGCTGCCGATCCTCGGGGGGAACGACGAGAATCAGTTCATCCACGAAACCTTTCGAGAATAGGACACCTGCAGTTTCCGCAGGCCACCTCCAGAGGGGACGCCCCGCAAGGGTTTTGTATTGCTTGGGTTGGCCCCCTCCGAAGCGGGTCCCCTTCCCTGCGGCCACGAGAATGAAGGAAACCCCTTCTCTCAACGCTGGACCTCCCTCACGAACCTGCCGAAGATCATCCGGCCGGCCGATGTCTGCAGGAGAGAAGTGACGAAGACCTCGACTTTTCTTCCGATATGGCGCTGCCCGTCTTCAACGACGATCATCGTTCCATCTTCGAGATATCCGACTCCCTGGTTGGGTTCCTTGCCTTCTCTCAGGATTTCAACAACGAGACTCTCACCTGGAAGGAGGACGGGCTTGAGGGAATTGGCCAGGTCGTTGACGTTCAAAACAACGACTTTTTCCACCTGGGCGCGCATGTTCAGGTTGTAATCGGTTGTTAGGATTTTTCCGCCTACCTGCTTGGCCAAAGCGATCAAAGCTTCGTCAACCGCTTCTAAGCCAAGGTCTTTGAGGGTGATCTCCAGGACCTGAACGTGGATGTCCCTGAGTTTCTGAAGTTCACTGACGACGTCGAATCCTCTCCGGCCCCTGGAGCGCTTGCTCGGGTCCGTGGAATCCGCAACGGATTGAAGTTCGGTCAGAACAAACCGGGGCAGGACGATCGGGCCTTCGAGAAAACCGACATTCGCGATGTCCAAGATCCGCCCGTCGATGATGACGCTCGTGTCAAGGATTTTGGGAGGCGTTTCCCGGGCTTCCTCGAGAAAAAGCTCCTCCTGCTGGGTCTGGGATGAGGGCTGCCTTCCCTTTTTCCCCCGGAAGATCAGCTTGCCTTTCAATCCCCCGAGAGAGGACCACATGTTCAGGATCTCATCCCGGCGCCTCGAGAAGATGCGGACGCCAAGGTACCCGAGCGTCAGGTTAAGCAGAACCGCGATGTAACTGCCCACCGCGGGAAGGCCGGAAAAGGGCAGCGCGATGAGGTTCGCCACTAGAAGTCCCACGATCAGCCCGATCACAGAAACGAAAAGATCGTGCCAACTCGTGGATTGGAGCTGGCGTTCCGAAAAGGTTCCGATGAAGACCAGTCCTTTTACAAAATAGATGCTGAGGATAAAGCCGATTAAGGACAACGCTCCAATAAAGAGGAGGTTGATTGCGATGATGTGGCTCATTGACCCCCCTTGCCACCAACCCTGCCGCAAGATGATCTGCGCAACCTGGTAGCCGGCAACGCCTCCAAGCAGCGAGAAAAGCACGCGCGTTCCCGCTTTCAGGATCTTGCCGAATCCTTCTGCCATGTTCTCACTCCCTTCCAGGAGATGATTGGTTAAATATTCGTTTCATTGACCTGCCTGCGAGCTTCGAGCGCGGCGTGGAGGGTAACGCGGTCCGCGTAACCGATGCTGCCACCCACGGGTAGCCCATAGGCCAGCCTGGAAAGCCGGGCTCCGCTTCCCCTGAGGGCATCCACAACGGCAAAATAGGTCAAATCCCCTTCGACGCACGGGTTCGTCGCGATGATGACCTCCTTCACTCCATATTCGCGGATCCTGCGCTGGAGAGTCTCCAGAACGCGGGGGTCGATTTCTTCCCCGTCCATCGGGGAAACCCGTCCGCCCAAAACCTGATAAAGGCCACCGAAAACGGAAGCCTGCTCCAGGCAGACGAGATCTTCCGCGGTTTCGACAACGCAAAGCAGCGTCCTGTCCCGGAAGGGGTCGGCACAGATTGGGCAGGGGTCTTCCTCTGTGAAATTCCCGCATTCTGGACACGGATGAAGGCGCTCTTTGAGCGTGCGGACCGCCTCGGCGAATTCCCGGCAAAACTCCTCAGGCTGCGCTATCAGGTGGAAAACGATCCGCCGGGCGCTTTTTTCCCCGATTCCCGGCAGGCGGCACAGGAGAGAAGAAAGTTTTTCGATTGGAGAAGGCGTGGACAAGCTGGACCCCTTTCCCGTCACATCAGCCCGGGGAAACCGATACCGCCCGTGAGGCCGCTCATGCGCTGGCTAGCGACTTCGCGGCTTTTCCTCACTGCATCGTTGATGGCCGCCACGATAAGGTCTTCAAGCATTTCCTTTTCTTCCGGGTCAATGACTTCCTTTTCAAGGCGAACTTCGAGGATGTCCCCCTGGCCGTTAACGGTGGCCCTGACCATTCCTCCCCCGGCCAAGCCCTCGATCCTCTCGTTGGCCAACTCTTCCTGAATTCGGGCCATATCCGCCTGCATCTTTTGCGCCTGCTTGAGAATCTTGTCGAATTTCAACGGTTGTTCCCTCCTCGTTCTTTGGTTTCAATGATCATTCATGATGATAGGACGAACCTCTCAGGATCGAAAAGGCCCGGTAAACCTGTTCTGCCAGGATCACGAGGCAGAGTTCGTGCGGAAGCGTCATCAGGGAAAGCGCGACGGTTTCATCTGCCCTTTCCCGCACCCTGGAAGAAACGCCGTAGGCTCCGCCCACGAGGAGGCAG
>JAJUIT010000083.1 GCA_029267465.1 Synergistaceae bacterium | reverse complement strand
GTGATCGACTATCCGGGAACCTGGATCGGCGTACAGGCGTTCACCTGCGAGCGAATGGACAGGAAGGCCTACCTGGAAGAAATCGCCCAGGCTCGGACCTTCTGCCTGGAGTCGGAGATCGAAGCGTTGCGGGCGGCGGGCCTGGGGAAGGGTGGCAACCTGGAGAACACCCTGGTGATCGGCTCCGAAGGGCCTCTGAACCCGGAAGCGCTTGCGTGGCCAAACGGGTGTGTTCGCCACAAGGTCCTGGATCTCATCGGAGACCTTGCCCTGCTGGGACGGCCGATCGTTGCGCACCTGCTCGCTTTCCGAAGCGGCCATGCCCTGCACCTTTCGCTTGTTTCCCGCCTGAAGCGAATTCTGGAATCACCGAAACGAGAACCTCGTCGATGACAAGGAGGACCCGCGATGATCGATATCCACGAAATCATGAACCACCTTCCCCACCGGTATCCCTTCCTGCTGGTTGACCGGATCCTCGAAATTTCCGAGAGCCGGGTCGTTGGACTGAAAAACGTCACGATCAACGAACCCTTCTTCCAGGGGCACTTTCCGGGCGAACCGGTCATGCCGGGCGTTCTTGTCCTGGAATCGATGGGGCAGGTGGCGGGAATGATGATCTCCGCGAGGCCAGGGACGGACAAGGACCAGCTCCTGATCCTGACGACCCTGGAAGATGTCAAGTTCCGCCGCCCGGTTCGTCCAGGGGATCAGCTGGTGACGGAGGCGGAGCTCTTGAGGCTGAGAGGACGCATGGGAAAAGTGAAGGCCGTCGCCAAAGTTGACGGGGAACTGGCGGCGGAGGGTGTTTTCGGTTTCCTGGTGACGCCGACGCTTCGGGGCGGGGTGGAACAATGAGCGTTGAAATCCATCCGAGCGCGATCGTTTCCCCGAAGGCCCACCTGGCCGATGGGGTCAGGGTGGGACCTTACTGCCAGATTGCCGATTTCGTGGAGGTCCAGGCGGGGACGGTCCTGAAGGCGTTCGTGTGTTTGAAGGACTACGTCCGGATCGGAGAAGGCTGCACTCTCTATGAAAATGTCACCCTGGGGGGAGAACCGCAGGATTTCGGGTTCAAGGGAGAGGAAAGCTGGGTTCGGATCGGCAACGGCGTGACCCTGAGGGAAAACGTCACGGTTCACCGGGCGACCGGCGAGGGGAAAGAAACCGTGATCGGCGACGGATGCTACCTGATGGAAGGATCCCACGTGGGGCACAACGTCGTGGTCGGGAAGGGAGTCGTTCTGGCGAACAAGGTCGGCTTGGCGGGACACGTTCATATCGAAGAGAAAACGGTGGTCGGCGGAATGGCCGGAGTCCACCAGTTTGTCCGGATCGGGCCGTTCTGCATGATCGGAGGCTTGTCCAAGATCGTCAAGGATGTCCCTCCCTACACCATGGCAGACGGACGCCCGGCAAGGCTCTTCGGGCTCAACCGCGTCGGGTTGCGGCGAAACGGGTTCGACGCCGCGGCAAGACAGTCGATCAAGTCCTTCTATCATTCGATCTACCATTCCGGGTTGCCTCTCAGGGAAGCCCTGGCCCTTCTGGAGTCCCGTGATCCCGAGGAGCAGAATCCGGTCCTTCGCGCCATCCTTGAATTCGCGAAGCATTCCCATCGGGGGCTGACTCCCTGGCCGAAGGCGATGCGGGAGGCTGATTCTCCTGATTAGGCTGCTGGTCCTTGACGTGGACGGGACGCTTACCGACGGGGGGATCTTCCTGGACGGGGCCGGCAGGGAATGGAAGCGGTTCGACATCCAGGACGGGATGGGCCTGGCACGTCTTCAGAAAAGCGGGGTCGAGGTGGCTCTTCTCAGCGGTCGGCGTTCCGAAGCTACGGCCGCCAGGGCCAGGGAACTCGGAATTGCCGAGGTTGTCAACGGTGTTTCGGATAAGCTGCCTGCGCTGCAGGCTCTCTGCAGGTCGAGAGGGATTCACCCGGAAGAGGTCTGTTTTGTCGGTGACGATCTCAACGACATCGAGTGCATCCGCTGGTGCGGGCTGGGGGTTGCCGTGAGAAACGCCCAAATCGATGTCAAGGCCGTGGCGGACTGGATCACCCCTTCTCGCGGCGGGCAGGGGGCCGTCCGCGAGGTTGCAGAAAGGATCCTTGCGCTGAACGGAGATCCGCATGCCCCGTAAAACGATTGACCTTTTCCTGCCGGGACTTTTGGACCGCTTTATCGTCAGAGAGCTGACGCAGCCGTTTATTTTCGGCGTGCTGATTTTTTCGATGCTCCTGATCACGGGGGACGTCCTGTTCCAGATCGCGAACCTGCTGATCGAGGGCGGAGTTTCCCTGTGGACCGTCTCGCGCCTTTTCCTCTACAAGGTTCCGGGAGTCGTGGTCCTGACCCTGCCGATATCCTGCCTGATGGCGACCCTCCTGGGATTCGGCACACTCTCGATGCACGGGGAAATCAACGCCCTCCGGTCCCTTGGGGTGGATTTCCGCAGGATCGTGCGGCCGGTTTTGTTTGCCAGCCTGGGCGTTGCGTTCCTGACCCTGTTTCTGAGCGAAACGGTTGTTCCTCTGACGGATCAGGCCGCTACGAACATCCTGCAATACGAGGTATCCGGGAAAGCGCTTCCAGGGTTGAGGGAGAACATTTTCCTGCGGGACGAGAGCGGCTCTGAGCTTAGGCGGGTTCTCTACGTATCGAAATTGAACCCCGCCACCGGAACGATGCAGGATGTTCTGGTCCAGGACTTCGAAAAAAACCGTCTGGCCAGGGTTTCGACCGCCAAGAAAGGCTGGTTTGCGGAACGGCAGTGGTGGCTTGAAGACGGCAAGGTGTTCGAGGTTCGCCCGGATGGGACCGTTAAGGCCCTCTTCTCTTTCCAGAAGCAGCGCCTGGCACTGGATCTCTCGCCCCAGGAAATAGACCGGACGACCAAGCGCCCGCAGGAAATGGGACTCCTGGAGCTATTCCGGCACATCCAGATGGCCCGGGGACAGGGCATCGATACACGGCCCATGTGGGTCATCTTCCACATGAGGTTTGCCATCCCCTGGGCTGCCGTTGTCCTGGGGCTTCTGGGAACGACGATGGGGGTTCGCTCTCCGAGGGGCGGCAGGGGCGTCAGCCTGGGCCTCAGTGTCGTCGTCGTCTTCGGGTATTACGTGGTGATGTCGTTCAGCCGGGCTTTTGGCGAAGGCGGGTATCTCAACCCGGTTCTCGCGGCCTGGCTGCCGAACATCAGCTTTCTGGCCGTAGGCTCCTTTCTGGCAAGAAAGGCGAACGGATGATGGAAGGAAGGTGCGCTCCGTTGACCAAAACCGCGCTTCTGGCAGGGGATGGCCTCCTGCCCGTTGCCATCGCGCAGTCCTTGGCCTCCCGGGGAACCCCCCCGACGGTGATTGCCCTCGGGAACACGAATCCCCTCCTTCAAGCCGTGGCGGAGCGGGTCCTGCCGGTGTCGCCGATTTCCATGGGCAGGATCCTTCAATTGATCGAGAGAGAGAAGTGCAAACAGGTCATCCTGGCTGGGACAGTCCCGAAACGATGGATTTTTGGAGGAGGCCCGGTGGATCCGGAAACCCTGGCCTGGATCCGTTCTCTCCCTTCGCGAGACGACCACTCCCTGCTGGGATCGATCGTCAGCTTCTTCCAGTCCAGGGGCCTGGAGGTTGTTCCCTACTGCTTGCTGATCCCTGAAGCCATCGCCCCGGAGGGGACCATCGCGGGCCGGGAGCCCACGGAAGAAGAGCGGGAGGAGATCCGTTACGGGATCGGAATTGCCAGGAGGCTCGTTCCCCTCTCGTTTGGACAGGCGGTTGCGGTCAGAAACGGGGCGGTCGTCGCGGTCGAAGCGATGGAGGGGACTGACGAAATGATCCGAAGGGCCGGCCGGATTTTTCCGGGAGGCACGGTCGTCAAGATGATGCGCCCGGACCAGGACGAGCGCTTTGATGTACCGACGGTCGGGCCGCAGACCCTGGAATGCATGGCGCAAGCAGGGCTCGGATGCCTGGCCGTCGAGGCCGGCCGGACGGTGATCCTCGATCGACAGAGATTCGGGGAGCTTGCAAAAGAGTACTCGATCTCCGTCACGGGCTTTTTGCCATGAAGATCTTTTTCAGCTCGGGAGAGGCTTCCGGAGATCATTTGGCGGCGTTGCTGGCAAGGGCCCTGCAGGAGGGGGCACCGGGGATCGAATGCTGGGGGATGGGGGGCCCGGAAAGCCGAAAGGCCGGCATGAAAACCGAATGGCCCTCGGAAGCGCTTCACTTGATGGGAATCGCCGACGTGGCCCATTCGATTCCCCGCCTCTGGAGACTGAAGAATGAAATTTGCCGACGCATTCAGCAGGAGCAGCCGAAAGCGCTGGTCGTGGTGGACAGCCCGGACTTCCATTTCCCTCTGCTTGCCCAGGTCCGGCGGTCCGGATATCGCGGAACGGTCGTTTACCTTTCGCCTCCCCAGGTCTGGGCCTGGAGAAGCGGGAGGACCGATTTTCTCAAGACGGCCTGCGATCTTTGCCTTCCTCTCTTCGATTTCGAGCACGAATTCCTGTCGGGGAGGGGTGTCCCTTCCGCGTGGATTGGGCACCCGTTCGTGGATGAATTCGGAAAAACCGGCCTGCAGACCCAAACCGAGGGCCGGCGGCTGGTCGCCCTTCTGCCGGGCAGCCGTCCCGGAGAAATCAGGCGGCTTCTTCCGGTCCTGGCGGAAACGGCCCAACACCTGTCGGCCCGAGGTTTCGAGCCCGTCTTTTCCATCGCTCCCGGACTCGGCGAAAAGGACCGAAAATGGCTTTCTTCAGCCCTGAAAGGCTGGAAAACCAGCACCGAGACGGGGAGGTCCCTGATGGGACGGGCCGTGTGTGTCATCGGGGCCAGCGGAACCGCGGCGGTCGAAGCGATGATGCTGGACCGCTTCATGATCGTGCTTTACCGGGTATCTCTTTCCTCCGAGATCGCCTTTCGTCTTCTGGTGAAAACCCCCTTCATTTCGATCCCCAACCGCCTGGCTGGAAAGGGGATCTACCCGGAACTGGTCCAGGGGCACGCCAGAACCGGGGAAATTCTCGACACTTTCGACGCCTACTGGAAAGACCCGGAAAGAAGAAGAGCGGTTCATGAAGCCCTGGCAGAGGCTAGGAGCCGGATGGGAAAACCGGGAGCGCCTTCGTTCTGGGCCCATTCCGTGCTGATGCGGGCGGGATTGCGATGAAGCGTTTCGCGGTGCTGGTCAACGGCCCGGGAGAACTCTGGGGCTGGGGCCGGCCAGTGGTGAAGGTTTTGAAGGACGCGGGGAACCTCGTCGATGTGCTCCTGCTCCCATGCCAGTACGCCAGCGGTTCGGAGACGAGACTGGCGGCAAGGCTCGGGGCCGACCGTGTCGTTCCTTCCGCCTCGCTGGCGAGGGAACTCGTGTTCGGCAAGGAGCGCCCGGAAGCGGTCCTGCAGCTAGGAGGCGACCTCCTTTACGGGAGATTGCTTGCTTGGCGGTGGGGCAGCCCCCTTTTCAGCTACAGCTACGGGCCCAAAAAAGGCCTTGGGGCTTGCCGGGGCATCTTTACCGCCTGCGAGGCCATGGCGGTCCCGATCCGAAAAGCATCCTGCGGGAAACCGGTCGAGGTGGTCGGAAACCTCGTTGCTGATTCGATGATCCTGGATAGCGGGGGCTCCCCGTGGGAAAAGAACGGAACTCCGCGAGTTGTCCTTTTCCCGGGAAGCCGCCCGGCTATCCGGAAAAGGGCGCTCCCTTTCATGCGAGAGTTTCTTGAGTCCGCTGGAAAGCGCCTGCCGGAGGCCCAGTGGCGTGTGCTCCTTTCCCCCTTTTGCGATCCCGGCGAGGCCAAGGAATGGGAGGGGTCGGGCTTTAAGGTTTCCCGGGCGGGAACAGGCATTGCGCTTCAGGGGGCGGATGTCGCCCTGACGCAGCCCGGGACGAACACCCTGGAGCTGCTGCATGCGCGGGTTCCGTCGATCGTCGCGGTTCCGGAAGCGTTTCTTGCGGACGCTCCCTCTCCGTTCCTGCTGGGGCCCCTGTTCGCCATGCCGGGGTTGGGACCGTTTCTCAAACGGAAGGCGTTTCAGCGCTACCTTGGGAAGAAAGGCTTTTTGGCCTGGCCGAACCGCCTTGCCGGGAAAGAGGTGTTTCCCGAGATCACGGGGCGGGTTTCTCCCGCGTTGCTGGCGGGCCGTTTTGCCACCTACGCAGGGGATCTGCGGTGGCTTGAGGCGACCCGGCTCGCCCTCGGCAGGATCGACGCCGGTCCAGCCGGAGCGGCTGCGCGTCTGCGGGAAAGGATCATGGAGGTCCTGTCATGAAACAAAAAACGAAGGAAAAGAAACCCGTTTCCCTCGGTTCTCTGAAGAAACTGCTTCCTTTCATCCTGCCGTACCGTCTGCGCCTGCTGGCCGCCTTTGGGTGCATGCTCGCTGCCTCGGTCTCCGGGGTGCTTCCGCCCTGGCTTCTCAAGAACGTCGTGGACGACGTTTTGATCCAGAAGAACAGCTTGATGCTCAACGGCCTGGCCGTGGCGATCGTTCTCCTGTTCGTCCTGAAAAACCTAGCGGGATACGGGCAGCAGTACCTCATGGTCTGGGTCGGGCAGCGCGCCTTGATGGACCTTCGGGTGGCACTCTACGGGAAAATCCAGTCGCTTTCCCTGACCTACCTTCACAAGAGAAGGGTCGGGGAGCTTCTTTCGCGGATCACGGGCGACGTGGCGACCGTTCAGGGGCTGGTTTCGACCACGATCGTCGACCTGGTGGTCCAGACGTTGACTTTTTTCGGAATGGCAGGGTTTTTGATCTACCTCAACTGGAAGCTGACCCTTTTTGCCCTGCTCGTGATCCCGGTCGCCTTTAAGGTGATCCACTTTGCCTCCCAGCGCCTTCGGGCGGTGGGACACGCGATCCAGCAGGAACTTGCCAGTCTTTCGGCGATCGCTTACGAGGCCCTTTCGGCGATCCGGATCGTCCGGTCCTTTGCCACGGAGGAGCAGGAACTGGAACGCTTCAGGCGGCAGGGAGAAGCCAACGTCCGGGCCCTGGTTCACGGGACCCAGATCCAGGCGACCCTCCAGGGGGTTGTCGAAGTCATCCTGATCGTTGCCCTGGCCCTGCTTCTCTGGGTCGGTGGCCGTGAAGTCATCGCCGGAAGCATGACGCCGGGGGAGCTGATCGCCTTCCTGGGCTATCTCGGGTTCATGGTGCAACCCCTTCGGGTCATCAGCCGGATCGTGGGAAGCCTCCAGCAATGCCTGGCGTCGGCCGACCGGATCTTCGAGATCCTGGAAGTCCCGGAAACGCTTCCGCTACCGGAGCGGCCGGTCTTCCTGAACCCCGTCAGGGGAGAGGTCGCCTTCGAGGACGTCTGGTTCGCTTACGAACCGGGGCGCTGGATCCTGAAAGGCGTAAGCCTGTTGATTCGCCCGGGGGAACGGATTGCGGTGGTTGGCTCGACTGGAGCCGGCAAAACGACCCTGGCGGACCTTGTTCCTCGCTTTTACGACCCCCAGCTGGGGGTTGTGAAGATCGACGGGGTGGATGTGAGGCAACTCGATTTAAAAACCCTGAGGAAACAGATCGGGATCGTTCAGCAGGATCCGGTCCTCCTCAAGGGGACCATGGCCTACAATATCGCCTACGGCTTTGAGGAAGCCACTCCGAAAGCCATCCGGGAGGCCGCTGAGAAGGCCGGCATCGCCGATTTCATCGAAAGCCTTCCGCAGGGATACGAAACAGAGGTCGGAGAACGGGGCGTGACAATGAGCGGCGGACAGCGGCAGCGGATTGCCATTGCGCGGGCGATCGTGCGGGATCCGAGGATTCTGATCCTGGATGAGGCCACCTCTTCCCTGGATACGGCGGTGGAACACCAGATCCAGCAGGCGATGAAACTTGCGATGAAGGGACGGACTTCCATCGTGATCGCCCATCGCCTTTCGACGATCCTCGAGTCGGACCGTATCCTCGTCATCGATGCCGGGCGGATCGTGGAAGCCGGGACGCATGAAAGTCTGCTGGCGGCCCAGGGGCTTTACGCCCGGCTTTACGGGCTCCAGTTTCGGGAGTCGGCCAAGCCATGATCGTCAAAAGTTACCTGGACTACGCCAGGGGGGAGAGAAAACTTTCGCCGTGGCTGCTGCTGGCTCCTCTCGGCTGGATCGCTCGAATCCTGGTCCGGTTTCGGAATTTTGCCTATGACCACGGAATTGCGAAAAGCTCGGCACCGCCGGTTCCCCTGATCAGCATCGGGAACCTGACCCTGGGGGGAACGAACAAGACTCCCTTCGTGGAAATGGTGGCCCTGGAAATCGCACGGAGAGGAATCCCGACCGGGGTGGTCAGCCGCGGTTACAAGGGAAAAGCCCGGGCTCCGGAGCTGGTGAACCGGCTCTCGGGGGGAGCTTTCGCGGGAGACGAGCCCCTTCTCCTGCATCATCGGCTCAAGGGATTGCCAGTGGCCGTGGCAAATGACAGAAGCGAAGGCATCGCTCTTCTCCGGCAGGAAGAAAACGTCGAGCTGGTTGTTGCGGACGATGCCTTCCAGCACAGAAAGCTGAGGAGGGACGCCGATATCGTCCTGGTGGATGCCCTGTGTCCCTGGGGCAATGGGCGCCTTTTTCCCGCGGGGCTGCTGAGGGAAAGCCAGGCGGCCTTGGAGCGGGCCCATATCGTGGTGATCACGAAAGCGGACCAGATCCCCCCTTCCCGCCTCGAGGAGCTGAAAGGGCAAATTGCGGGCCTCGTGGGGCGGGACCGGGTATTCTGCTCGAGATTGGTCGTGGACCGATGGGAGCGATGGGAAGGGAAATGGG
>JAJUIT010000180.1 GCA_029267465.1 Synergistaceae bacterium | reverse complement strand
ACCGTTCTCACCGTCATCCTTCCGCCCCCGGCTCCTGGAAAAAGGGGCCCTTTCCGGCGGGGGCACTCGAGGGCCCAGGCCTCAAACGCTGCCAAAGCGAACCGACCCAGGGGAACAAGCCTCTCCTTGTCGCCCTTTCCCGTGACCCTCACCCAGCGTTCCTGAAGATCCAGGTCCTCCCAGTCAAGAGAAACAAGCTCGGCAACCCGAAGCCCGCTTCCGTACAGCAGCTCGAGGGCGGCTCGGTCTCTCGCCAGGGCCTTTCCACTGGGGCCGTTTTCGAGAAGGTTGCGGACATCTTCCCGCCCGAGAGCCCGGGGAAGTCGGACTGGGAGCTTCGGGGCCTGAACCCGGCGGGCCGGATCCTCTGAAAGAACGCCTTCTTCTTTCAGGAAAGCCACCCAGCTTTTGACCGCCGAAAGCTTCCGCGCGGCCGACGCTTTTGCGTAGCCGTAGGCGAGCATTTCCCGGACATAGGCACGGATGTGCCCGGTTTTGACCTCTTCGGGGGAATTCAGGCCCTGGGCCGTCAGAAACTCGACGAATTGCGCCAGGTCCACGGCGTAATTCGTCACGGTGTGATGGGAGAGACGGCGCCCATGGCGCAGATCCTGAAGGTAGGAATCGACAAGGGATGAGAACTTTTCTGCCATGCACCGTATATTATCACTTTTGTCGTGATTGTGAATAATATTCAGAACAAGTCGGTCTGGTTCGACCCGTTTTCCACGAAAGATTCTCCAAGGCTTTCCAGAAAAGCTCCAAGCGCTTTCAGCGCCCTGCCTCCCACTGCCTGGCACCGGTCTGTCCGCGAACGGATCCGGTTTTCCAGGGGTGGGAAAATCCCGAGGTTCACATTCATCGGCTGGAAGGTTTCAGGAACCGCATCCGAGAGGTAATGGAGCAAGGAACCGATCGCCGACTCCCGCGGCCAGACGGGGAAGGTCTCCCCTTTCAGGAGCCGCGCCATCGCCAGGGCCGATACGATCCCCATGGCGGTGCTTTCCATGTATCCCTCGACACCGACGATCTGGCCGGCAAGAAAAAGGTCCTCTCGGCCAGCCAGCCGGAGCGCCCGGTCAAGGACCCGGGGAGCGTTGACGTAAAGGTTCCGGTGCATGACTCCCAGCCGGACAAACTCCGCCTCCCGCAGGGCCGGGATGATTCTGAAAACCCTCTCCTGTTCCTTCCACTTGAGGTTGGTCTGGAAACCGACCATGTTGAAGAGAGTCCCTTCGGTGTTGTCCTGCCTGAGCTGGACGACGGCAAAGGGCTCCTTTCCGGTGGAAGGGTCCGGCAGCCCGACCGGCCTCAGGGGACCGAATCTCAGGGTGTCCCTGCCCCGCATCGCCAGGATCTCAACAGGCAGGCAGCCTTCGAAATAGGGCTGTTTCTCTTCAAATTCATGTTTCAGCGCCCGCTCGGCCGAAACGAGGCCTTCGACTAGTGCATCGTACTCAGCCTCGCTCAGGGGGCAGTTGATGTAGTCTTCTTTCCCGCCGTAGCGGCTGGCACGGTAGGCCCTCGTCATGTCGATGCTTTCCCGGGTCAGGACCGGGGCGACCGCATCGAAAAAATACAGGAATTCTTCACCCGCCAGTGCCTTTAGGCACTCGGCCATCGGTTCGGAAGTCAGCGGTCCCGTCGCGACGATGCACGGCCCCTCGGGAATTTCGGTCATTTCCTTCCTCTCGATTTCCACGAGGGGGTGATTCTGGAGGGCATTCGTGATCGCTTCCGCAAAGCGTTCGCGATCCACTGCAAGTGCCCTCCCAGCCGGCACGGAGGCCGAATCCGCCGCTTTCATCACCAGGCTGCCCAGCCTCCGGAGCTCCGCTTTCAGAATCCCCGCCGGGCTGGTCAGGACATCGGCCCCCAGCGAGTTGCTGCAGACCAGCTCGCCGAAAAAACCGCCTGTGTGAGCGGGGGTCATCTTCACGGGGCGCATTTCAACGAGAAGGACGGGAATCCCCCTTCTTGCCAACTGCCAGGCAGCTTCGCTCCCAGCAAGCCCTGCACCGATCACGGTTACTTTCTTCATTTTCCTTTTCCTGCTTTCTTTTTGCCGGACAAACTCCTGGGCTGGCAAACGGGACAGTACGGTTCGCTT
>JAJUIT010000016.1 GCA_029267465.1 Synergistaceae bacterium | reverse complement strand
TCCTTCGGACGGCTTCTCAGGTTGTTCTCCATGCCCCTGAGACCTTCCTCGAGCCATTCCTCGATCTCCGCGGGGGTGAGGTCGTAGGTCCGGGCCGCCCGGGCGACGGTGGTGGTCCCCTTGATCAGGTCCAGGACAAGGGCCGCTTTTCTCTTGACCGTCCAGCGCTTCACGTCCTGGTAGGCACCGTTTTGTTCCTGCTCCGTCATCTTTACCCTCTCCCTTCTTCTGCACAATACCATGTGCAGTCCTGGAGGGGGTCAATACACACCGTCATCATCAAGTGGGATTGTTTCCTTATCACCGTAACATGAGGGGAAAAGTTTTCGGATGAATTATAAAAGGTCATTGAAAAAGCGACGCACCAGGACTAGATTCCCGCAATTTAAACTTCTCTTTGTTGTTCTTCATTTCATCTTGTTATCTATAAAAGTGGTAGCCTTCTTTCAGGAACAAAGCTAATGTAAGGGACGATGACCGTGATTGCGCAGCGATTGGAAGGCGTCCCGCGCCTTTTCACTGGTTGAACTTCTTTGCGCCCTGCTGCTCGGCAGCGCCGTCATGGGAGCGGCGCTCTCCGTCCTTGCCGGATCGATCCGTTCCTACGAGCAGGTTCTGGCTCTGTCCGAGGCGAGACGGCGAGGGCAGATGGCCCTCCAGCTTTTCGTTTACGCCATCGAGAACGCGGCCCTGGGGCTACCAGGCGAAACCGCCTCCTTCCGGGACTCTCTTGTGATTGGGACGGGCTCCCTGAGCTCTATCCTAGGGTGGGAAGGGCCGGTCTCAACGAATGGAGAAGAGCTGCGGCTCGTCTATGCTGTCCCCACAACCCTCGAAAATGCCTCCCATTCCACGGAAACGCTCCCATCGGCCGACCGCTCGGTGCGGCTGTCTGGCCCCATCCCCGAAGGGCAGATCCAGGCCTGGTCCGGTTTTGGGCCAACGAGCACTCGATCCTGGGTCCTCTTCCCCCCGTCGGGGATCCCCTTCCTGGTGAGGCAAGTCTCAAACCAGACGCTGTCCCTGCGGTCATCGCGTCCCTCGTGGATCGCCTCAGGCGCGCGTCTGCACTTCCTTCGGGCCTTGCGTGCACGAATTGTTTCCATCCCAGGGCAGGAGCCGGTCCTCTGCACGGAAGACCTGACCTCGGGATCCGGGCTTCAGGAGCGCGTCATCGGGATCACCGGCTTCAGACCGGAGTACGACCCTCAAAATCGAACCCTGACGATCACGGTTCTCTCCCGCGGTGGGCGGCGCTGTTCGGGTGCATTTTCCCCGGCCTTCATTGCGGGTTGGCCTGGAAGAATCCCGGAAGAGGATCGCCGCTATGTCCTCGCCGTCAGCAGCCGCGCCTGGCGGATTCGAAACGGGGGAGCCCCGTGAGGGGCCGGCTTCCCCGCAGGGGCATGATCCTGCCTCTGCTGCTCCTGGTCCTCCTTTTCGGATCTCTCCTGGCGGGAATGTTGCTGAAGGAGGCCCAGTCCGTTTCGGAACTTTCAGACCTCCTGGTGGAGCAGGCAGTCGGGTCCAGCGCGGGAGTCTCCGCGATCAGCCAAGGGGAGGCCTGGATCCTGGCTCAGCTTGAGGCGAAGGAAACCCTTCCGCGATGGCTGGACGGGAAGCCCTCAGAAAACGGGCTCCTGGAGATGGAGGAATGGGTCCTCCGAGGGCGGGGAAACCTCCTTGTCAAGGAAGCAGAGTTTCACCAGGGCAAATTTGCCTGTTCGCTGAAAATCTACGACCTGGATTATCGGCTGGCAGATCCGCTCCTAGGAGATCCCTCGCTTTTGCCCTCCTACTTCGATCTTTTTTGCTTTTCCGGCGGATCGGAAATGGCAGCTGCACGAGCGATGGACCGCCTTCTCGAGAGGGAAGACGTTTCTCTTTCCGGAGGAATATCCCTCGATGCGACGGGAGAGAAACTGGAATTTTCAGGGGAGGGGCAAGCGGTTCTGCTCTTCGAAGAGGACGCTGGTGGGGCCTCTCTTTCCGGCAGTAACGGGGAGGTTTCGATCCGCTTTCGCCTTTCCGGGGGATCCGGAACGCTTCCAAAGGGGTTCGACTTGGGCTTCCGCTTAGCCGCTTCCGGCGGCAGACTTTCATCGGCTTTCGATTCGGGGTTCTCCGCATCTTTTTGCGTGGAAGACGAAGCCTGCCCCGAGAACAGGGACCGTCTCCTTCTCAAGCGAAACGCAATTAGAACAGGGGAAGAAGCCATTCTGGCGCGCATCCCACTTCCTTTCTGCCGCAGCGCGAACCCTTTTGACCAGGAAAGGTACCTGGCCTACCTTTCCCGGGCCCACGAGCTGCGCCTCCTTTTCGAGCCCGAGGGGGTGACCGCTGTCCTAGACCCCGGTGAGGGAAACCTAGAAAAAACCCTCTCGGTCCGCCTCGACTCCCCTTCAAACTCCGGCCAGCCGCCTCTTTTTACGGGACTTCGGATTCACGGCCGATCCGGCGGCTCCGTTTCGATCTCCTCCCTGCGCGTTCATCCCTGCGATGAAAAAGGGTATTTTCGCGAGTGCCGCAGGAGGGGATATTACCTTCTAGAAGCGGTTGTCACCGGACCGCACCTTTGCCAGGCGTTCGAAACGATCGTTTCGGCCGACCTGGCCTCCAGGCGCATAAACCGGTTGGCCTGGACGGTTTTGCCCTTTTTCTGAAAAGAGCCCCTCGACATATTTCACCGCTTTAAGGACTTGCAATTTATCCTCTCAGAGACAATAATATATTTGATCTTGGTTATCCCTTTGTCTTTTTTTCATTTTTCTGCCCCAAGAAAAAATAATCCTTGACCCCTGGGGTGGTGATGGCATGGCTTCAGCCTTTTTCAGATCATCCGCACCAATGGCAGGCTTGTCCTTTGAAAGCGGGGTCATCCGCTTCGTGGAACTGGAAGGAGGGATCGGGAATCTAGGCATCGTCAGGCGAGGAGAAATTGCAACGGAAACCGGCGTGATCCAGCAGGACATGGTCTCCGATTATGCGGCTCTTGAGCAGGCCCTCAACTCTTTGAAGTCACAGATCGGCGGACATTGGCCCCGTCAGGCCGTTATCGGGATTCCCCCCAGGGACGTCCTGATGCGCGTTGTCGAACTTCCCAGCATGACGGTACAGGATGCTAGAGAGGCCTTCAAGTGGGAGTTTGACAAGTACTTCCCTTTCTCCAGCCTGGAGGCGACGTTTGACCTGGCGCCCGTCACTCTCCCCATTTCGGAGGAGGGAGCCGACAAGTCCCGCTTCATCGTCGCCGCCACACGAACCCGGACGATCGACCGGATCGTGGAGACGGCAAAGCGAACGGGCCTTAACGCAGGTCCGGTCGAACCTGTCAACCTCGCGATCTACCGTTCGGCATCGGGCCCCCTTCCTCCGTCGGATTCTGGCCACCTCGTGATTTCCATCGGAAGGGAAAGCACCCAGATCATCGTTGGATACCGGGGGGACGGATTTCTCTACCGGACCTTTCTTGTTGGCGGGGCCGGAAGAACCGCCTCCGCTGATCCCTTTAGCGCAATCGTTCGGGAGTCCCTATCCACGATCGCCTATACCCGAAGCCAGTACAGAAGTCTCAATATTGAACGAATCTATCTATCGGGGGAATTTGGCCGAACGGAAGGTCTGCCGGAGCAGCTCGAGCAGGGCTCAGGCCTGCCGGTATCCGTCCTCAACCCCTGGGACACGTGGGGCATATCCGGCGGCGGAGACGCCCCGGCCGGGTATGACGCCGCGATCGGCCTGGCATTGAGGGATGTCCTATGACAATCAAACTGGACCTCCGACCCGCAAGCCTAAGACGCGAAACCCGCAAGGCCGTCCATGCGACGCGCCTGGTGGCGGCCGTGCTCCTGGTCGCCTTTTGCCTTGTTTCCGGCGTCTGCATCCTGTTTGGCTCCGTCCTCGCCTTCCGCCTAAGGGAGGAAAAGGCTATGCTGAAGCTAACCATCGAGGAGCTGACCGCACAGGATGTCCGCCTAACCGGTGAGCTGAAGCGGCTTCAGAACGAATCTGCGCGGTTCGTTGAGAATCTTGCCCTCGTCAAGGCAGAACTGCCGGCCCTGGAATTCCTGAACGCCGTTCAGGGTGCCCTGCCGGCGGCAAGCCGGATGGACACGGTCGAAGTGAACGCGGGATCCGCGAAGATCGTCGGGATCGCCGCATCGGAAGGCGAGGTGGTCGCTTTCGCCAGAAAGCTCGGGGAAGCCCCGCTCGTTTCCTCGGTTTCATTCCCAGTGACATCCAAGCATGGCAACCTCATCCGTTTTGAGCTGACCTGCTCCCTCCTGGACATGGACACCTACGGCCAGAAACTTTTCAAGGAGGGGGGATCGGAATGAACCTATCGATCAGCCGAAAATTCATCGTCCTGTGCGGCCTTCTGCTATTGCTTTTGGCCCTCTTCCTCGGGGAAACCGCCCTGCTTCGCGCCGTCGCCGTACAGCGGGCCGAAATCGAGAAGGAGCTCCGTATCCAGGAGTTGACCCTGAGACGCCAGGTCCTGGGAAAGGCTCGGCTTGTTGAACGGTACAAGCAGGCCCTCGTGGAACTGGAACGATATCCCATGGGGGAACCCGGCGACCTGGTCACCCTTTTCGCGAACATCGAGGGTGAACTCGCGAAGAACGGTCTCGTCGTTGACGCGATCCGGCCCGTCGGCCTCGACCCCGCGACGTTGACCGCCACGACGGAGATCACGTTCCGCGGGAACTTCTTCTCGGTGCTCCGAACGATGGCTGACTGGAGAAACGGCATGCAGCCGATGCGGCTTTCGACCCTATTCATCCGGAGCGAGTCAAAACCTGAAACGCCGGGCGGAGTAGCCGCAAAGGCCGTCCTCGTTTCAAAAATCAAAGCGGAACAGGAAGGGGGGAAATAGCGATGGACGACAGCCAGGGATGGGCGGAAAGCGCCCGGGAACTCTGGGAAGAACTGGTCTACGGTGAGGGACTTTTCCGTGTGTTCCGCCTTCTGATCGGGATCCTCATCGTCGTCGGCCTGCTGTGGTCCCTCTTTGTGTTTAGACAGCTGGCGGTCCTGGGGCAATCGAACCCTCCCGCCTTTTCGGACGGAACGCAGGCGAACGCAGAGGAAATCGCAAAACTGGACGCGCTCGTCCAATCCTACCGAAACCAGGCCTTGATCCGGTCCGGAAGCGGTCAACTCGCGACGCTGGCCCAGGCAGCTGGACGAAGCCCCTTCGCGGAGCCTCCGTCGCTTGCGGTTCCGGTGGCCGGAACTTCCAGGCCGGGAACGCCCTTGCCGATCGAGGTTCCTCCTCCGAACATTCTCGTGAAGGCCGTCATGGTGCTCGGCAACGCCTCGGTGGCGGTGGTCGACATCGACGGGATCGGGCAGAACCTTGTCGTTCGACCCGGATACACCTTCTCGGGCAAGCGGGGAAAAATTTTGGCGATCAATCCGCAAAAACTGGTCTTCCTGTGGAATGGCAAGAAACAGGAAACCTTGGCGACTTCACTACTGGGGGGATTCTGATGACGGAACTCTGCAGGAAATGGACAGGCCTTGCCATCTTGAGCGTGCTCCTGGCGCTGGCCACGGCCGGGACGGCATGCGCTGCCAATCCCGCCGAAGCCCTCCCGGAAGCCGAGAAGGTGCCGATGCTCGAAACGGTGACGGTGCGGCAGGCTGGCGCAACGAAGATCGTTGCTGAAATCACCGGCAGGAACCTCCCATTGCCGGAACAGACCCAATCCGCCCCGAACCACATCGACTTCCGCTTCGCCGGGACGTCGGCCCTTTCCCCGCACCAGACGATCGGGGTCATCTTCCCCCTGATGAAGTCGGTGGAGATTCGGACCGTGAGCGGGGATGTCTTCGTCTCTTTCATGACGAACAAGCCTCTAAACCTGAAGTCGACCGAAGGGGTGGCCCCTTCCAGCCGCTACCTTCTTTCCTTCGAGGCGGAACCGGAGGCACAGGCTCCTGCTCCGCTGCCGAAACCAGCCTTAAAACCGGCGCAGACGGACCCCCTTGCGAAGGACACGAAAGTGACCCTCGAATTGCGGGACGTCAACATCAAGGACATCTTCCGGATGCTCGGAAACATGATGAACCTCAACCTGGTGGTGGACTCTTCCGTTCCCGACACGAACGTGACCCTGAGCCTCAAGGACGTGCCGCTCCGGGAGGCCTTCTCCTACCTGATGCGCATGCACGACCTGTCGTACACCTTGATGGGGCGCACAATGATCGTCGGGAAGCCCGAATCCCTGGCGAAGACCACGGGGATGGAAAAGACCCAGACTTACCATATTGCCTACGCTGACCCCAAACAGATCCCGGGGATCCTCCAGAACCTTGCCGGAGTAAGCAAGATCGTTGTGGACGAGCGGCTCAGGACCCTCTACGTCACCGGCACGGCACTACAGCAGGACGAGGTGCGGAAGATCCTGGAGCGGGTGGACCACCCTGGACGCCAGGTTATGATCAACGCCCGCATCGTTGAGCTGAAGGACACGGCTTCCCGGGAGTTCGAAGCCATGCTAGACGCCATCTACAACAACTGGTGGATGAGCTACAGCGGCGGAAACTTCTCCGGAGGGTATGCAGACGCGAACTACCCGAACCAGATCCCTTCGGGCGCACCCTCCCCAACTCCCTTTGCAACCAACCTGAGCGGCCTGGCCCGCAGCACCCTGAAAGCCATCGACGCGCAGATTGCTTCCTGGACCCAGGGGGACGTGAAAGGCGATGTCCTTGCCAGCCCGTCGGTCATCACCACCGAGGGGAAGAAAGCGACGATCAAGATCACGGAAAACGTGAAGTACATTTCCGCCCGGGACGATGCCGGCAACCCGACCTATTCCGACGAGGAAGTTGGGCCGATCCTCGAATTCACCCCCATCATCGGGCGCAATGACGTGATCAACCTCGAGATCAAGGTCTCTACGGGCACCATCACCCAGTACCTGGCCGGTGGACAGGGGGAGCGCGTACCCCAAACGGCCAAGAGGGAAGTCCAGACCTCCGTCCGGGTGCGAAACGGCGAGCCTTTCGTCGTGGGAGGGCTTTTCGGGACCGACCGGTCCAGCACGATCAACCGGGTTCCGCTGCTTTCCGACATCCCGCTGATCGGTGAACTTTTCAAATCCAAGACGAAGAAGAACGAGAAGACGCAAGTCGTCGTCGTCCTGGTGCCCGAACTGCTGGACGTTCCCGAGAGCGCCATCGAGGTCGGCACCCTCAAGTGATCCGAACTTTACGCCCTGGATCAGAAGGAAGGGGGCGCTCCGCGGGGGCTCGCCCCCTTCCTTTTTTCTTGTCAGACCGGCACCGGATGGGATAAACTTCATAGGCTTGGTGGCAGGAATCCTGCACACGGAATTCGAGTATTCGGGAGGATTGGATTCATATGGCTCAGGTTGTGGACACCAGCGATTTCCGACCGGGAATCAAGATCAAGTGGGAGAATGGCATCTGGCAAATCGTGGAATGCCAGCATCACAAGATGGGACGGGGCGGAGCGATCATCCGCAGCAAGATGCGCAACCTCGAAAGCGGTGCGATCATCGAGCAGTCGTTCAAGTCCGGGGAGAGGTTCGAGCGGGTCGTTTTCGACGAAACCGCTGCCCAGTACCTCTACCGGGAGGGAGAAAACTACGTTTTCATGGACTTGACCAGCTACGACCAGGTCTACATCCCGAAGGAAACCCTCGGCGACGCCGTTAAGTACCTGAAGGAAAACCTGGAGGTGAGCCTTGAATTGTTCGAGGGACGGATCATGGGGATCGAGTTGCCCAACAGCGTGGAACTGAAAGTCGTTCAGACCGCGCCGGGCTTCAAGGGCGACACCGTTACCGGGTCCGGCAAGCCGGCGACGCTGGAGACCGGAGCCGTGGTCAACGTCCCGATGTTCATAGAGCAGGACGAGGTCATCCTTGTGGACACGCGCACGGGGGAGTACATCGAACGCGCGAAGAAGTAAACCCGGAAGGAGAGTGGATGTCGTGGAATCGAAGGAGAGGATCGCGTACCTGAAAGGTCTGCTGGACGGACTTCGTCCCCAGGACGAAACCCAGGTCAGAATTTATGCCGCCATCGTCGACGCGCTCGACGCCCTCGCGGAGGAGGTCGAAGCAAACGCGGACGAACTCCGCGAACAGGCGGATATGGTCCAGGAGCTCAACGAATTCTGCGAGTCCCTCGAAGATGACATGGAAGAACTGGAAAAGGCCGTGTACGACATGGACGCGAAGATCGACGAAGAGGGCGAGGAAGAGGACGAGGAAGACATCGAAACCGTCTACCAGTCCGCCGTCTGCCCGAAGTGCGGCCACCGCTTCTATTACCAGCCCGAACTTTACGAAGAGGGGGAGCCGGTCCAGTGTCCCAAGTGCGCTGAAACATTCGAGCGCAAGGAAGATTGACCCGGGCCCCGGAAAGGAGACCCGCGATGGAGGAGAACCTGGAGAGAATCGAACAGGATCCTCTCCCCGAAATGGAGCGTGAGGTTCCTGCCCCGAAGGGAGAAATTCGAATTTCCGAGGATGTCATCGGAGCCCTTGCCACGCAAGCGCTGCTCAGCGTGGAAGGGGTGCGCCCCGCTAGCGCCGGGATCGTGGCTAACCTCCGCCTGGGCAGGAAAGGAAGTTCCGGTGTCCGTATATCGGTTTCTGAGGGGAACCCGCCGGTGGTCCAGGTCGATACCTACATCATCGTCAAGTACGGCCTTCGCCTCCCGGATGTTTCCTGGGATGTCCAGGAATCGGTGAAGGATCACATCGAGCGTTACACGGGCTATGCGGTCAAGGAGGTCAATGTCACGATCCAGGGCATTGACTTCGGCGAGCCAAAAAACAGCGCGCCGGGACAGGAAGAGCGTGAGCCCGCCGGCGAATCCCGTTGAGCGGTTTCGATACTGTGTTTGACCACGGGGTCGGCCCTGAACCGGCCCTTCCTTTTCGAGGGAGTGAAAGGCGATGATCCTTTTCTGGAAATCCGGATCCCTGGGAAGGCTCTGGATCGACGAATCCGCCCTGAAGGAGGCAATCGAACGCTGCCTGCCGGACGGGACAAACTGCCGCTCCATCCAGCTTTTCGGCGACCGCGATCTCCTGAACGTCTACGTTGCCGTTCCGTCCGGGACCAAGATGCCTGAAACCGACGTTTTAAGGCGCCCAGTCGCGGAAGCCCTGGCCCCCCTAGGACTGAACGTGTCGGTTTCGCTCGTCGCGGAACCGCCGGAAGCTGCAGCGGAGAAAGGCCGCCACCCCCTTTTTCGGTCCCCCACCTTCTGGGGCATCGCGGTGGGGACGCTCGTCGCGATCTTCAACCTTGGGCTTTCGGGGCTTTTCTGGGTTCTTTTCTTCGGTTTCTCGGCATTCGGGCTAGCCTGGCTTTTTCTCACGACGGCCGGACGCGAACGCCTGGCGTCCTTCCTGGACAATTTCGAGGAGTGACCGGTCTTGGAAAAGGAATTCGTGCCCCAGCGCCGCCACCGCTCCCGGGAGATCGCCCTCCAGCTGCTTTACTCGATCGACCTCCGGCGTGACCAGGACCCGAAGGAAGCTTTCGAGCTCTTCCCCCTCGAGCACGAGGAGCCCGTCGTGGTCGACTTTGCACGAAAGCTTGTATTCGGGGTCGTGGAAAACGAGCGGGAAATCGATCTTCTGATCCTGAAAAATCTCGTGGGATGGAGACCCGAACGGATGGTGGCCGTCGACCGGGCGGCGGTGCGGCTGGCCCTTTACGAAGGGGTCATCGCCCGCTGTTCCCCCCTCCCCGTGGCGATTTCAGAGGCAGTGGAACTGGCCAAATCCTTCGGAACCGAGGATTCGGGGCGTTTCGTCAACGGCGTGCTCGGGAAAATCGTCCGGGCACTGGAGTCCGCGTCTTCGGCCCAGGATGGCGAGACCGCTTCCGAACCTGACCGTTGACGAGCTGAACCAGCGGGTTCAGCTCGTCCTCCAGTCCGACCCCGTCCTCGAAAACCTTGCGGTAACGGGGGAGATCCTGGACTTCAAAGTCCACAACACGGGACATGCTTACTTCACGCTGGTGGGGAAGGAATCCCGCCTCGCCTGCGTGATGTTTCGGAGTTATGCGGGCTCGCTTCCCGAATGGCCCCGCACGGGAGACCTGGTCGTGGTGGAGGGATCCGTTTCGGTCTACCTGGCGCGCGGCGCCTACCAGCTCTACGCCCGGCGCCTGGTTCCGGCCGGACAGGGAGCCCAGGCCAGGGCCAAGGAGGAGTTGCGGCGGAGACTGGAGGAGGAAGGGCTTTTCGACCCCCGGAACAAGAGGCCCCTTCCCCGGTATCCCGAATCGGTGCTTGTGCTGACCTCACCGACGGGGGCAGCCGTCCGGGACGTGCTCCGTGTTTCGCGGAGCCGCTTCCCGGCCTGTTCGGTCACGGTCATCCCCTGCAGCGTGCAGGGGGAAGACGCGGTCGCCGAAATCCTGAAGGCATTTGGCCTAGCGGCAAGGCAGCCCGACGCCGATGTTGCGCTTCTCGTCCGGGGAGGGGGAAGCCGCGACGACCTCAACGCGTTTGATGACGAACGGGTCGTGAGAGCCGTGCGCACGTGTCCCATCCCCGTCGTTACCGGATTGGGGCATGAGATCGACCAGACCTTTTCTGACCTTGCTGCAGACGCGGCTGCTCCCACCCCATCTGCAGCCGCAGAGAAAGTCTTTCCGGACCGGTACGCCGTCGCCCGGGAAATCGCTTCTCTCCGGCACCATGCGGCCGCGGCGGTTTCCCGGCGGATCGGGGACGCGACCTGGTCCGCGGAAAAGCTTCGGGACCGTATCGCCTCGGTGGCTGAACGCCGCCTGGTTGAAACGGAGACCGGCCTGGCGGACTCTCGAGAGGCCCTTGAAAGGTATATTCTGTCCCGCATCGACCTGGAAGCCCATCGCCTCGGTTCCACCTTCTCGGCGCTGGAAGCTCTCTCTCCCGTTCGTGTCCTTTCGCGGGGGTACATTGCCTGCGAAACCCCCGAAGGGGTTCCGGTTGTCTCAGCCCGTTCCGTGGAAAAGGGCGATTTTCTCCGTCTCGTCTTCAGGGACGGCCGCCTGGGCGTCCGGGTGGAAGAAACAGACCGCACAAATCGGAAGGGATGAGGAATGCCCATGAACGTTCAGCCCATCGAATGGCGGCAAGGAAAACTGTTTCTTCTCGACCAGCGGGCACTCCCGGAATCCGTCCGCTACCTCGAATGCAGCACGGCGGAAGAAGTGGCTTTCGCCATCGAGACGCTGGCGGTCAGGGGAGCTCCCGCCATCGGGATCGCGGCAGCCTACGGGGTCGTTCTGGCTTCCGCAGGCGGGCCGGACGAAGCCGCCCGGGCGGCTTTCCGTCTTTCCGGAACTCGTCCGACCGCGGTGAACCTTTTCTGGGCCTTGAACCGGATGAAAAACGCTCTGGCACGCTTCACGGCCGTAAATTCCGATGGCAGAGCGCTCAAGGAGTTTCTCCTGGAAGAAGCCGCGGCGATTCACCGGGAGGACCTGGAGATCAACCGGGCCATCGGCCGCCACGGCCAGTCCCTTTTGCCCCAATCCTGCACGGTTTTGACCCACTGCAACGCAGGAGCCCTTGCGACTGGAGGGTACGGCACGGCCCTGGGCGTCATCCGGGCGGCCCGTGAAGCCGGGAAGGCGGTCCGCGTGATCGCCGACGAAACCCGGCCGGTTCTCCAGGGTGCGAGATTGACGGCCTGGGAGCTTGCCGCCGAAGGATTCGACGTCACGGTCATCTGCGATTCCATGGCGGAAGCCGCGATTAAGAAATTCGAGGTCAACGCGGTCATCGTCGGCGCCGACCGCATTGCCGCGAACGGGGACACGGCCAACAAGATCGGGACCCGCCCGTTAGCCCTCCTGGCAGCCTTCCACCGCGTCCCCTTCTACGTTGCCGCCCCCACAAGCACCCTGGACCTGGCGATCCCGTCGGGCGAAGAGATCCCCATCGAAGAGCGTCCCTCCTCCGAGATCCTCTTCTTCCAGGGGAAGCGCTGCGCCCCCGAAGGGGTCAAGGCCTGGAATCCTGCCTTCGACGTGACCCCCGCCAGTCTCATCACGGCCCTCATCACAGAACGGGGGGTCGTCACGCCGCCGTTTGAAGGTAAACTTCAGGATCTGCTCGATTGAAGCGCCAAACGCAAAAGGAGTGACAGATCATGCCGGAAAGCCGAATAGCCCGCCCCGATCTTGCGCCGGAGGGACATCGCAAAATCACCTGGGCCTGGTCCGCCATGCCCGTCCTGCGCCTCATCCAAGAAAGGTCACGGGCACGGCGCCCCCTCTCGGGAATTACGGTCGGGGCCTGCCTCCACCTCGAGGCAAAAACCGCCTGC
Organism: Synergistaceae bacterium; assembly: GCA_029267465.1. Lineage (GTDB taxonomy): Bacteria > Synergistota > Synergistia > Synergistales > 79-D21 > 79-D21. The sequence continues at coordinate 14,123 of JAJUIT010000016.1, read as the reverse complement.
CTGCTGAAAGCGCTGAAGGATCTCGGGGCTACCGTGGCGGCGACAGGCAGCAATCCTCTTTCCACCCAGAACGACGTCTGCGCCGCGCTGGTGGAAGAAGGGATCTCGGTTTTCAGCCGAAGGGGAATGGATTCGTCGGAATACCGGGAAAACCTTTCCGCCGTCCTGTCCCTTCGGCCGAACCTTCTGATCGACGACGGGGCGGACCTTGTCGCGCTGGTTCACGAAACGATGCCCCATGTAGCGGAAGGGATCCTCGGCGGCTGCGAGGAAACGACGACCGGAATCAAGCGCCTGCGGGCGATGGAGAAGGACGGGGTGCTTAAGTTCCCGATGATCGCCGTCAACGACGCCTACAGCAAATTCCTCTTCGACAACCGATACGGCACGGGACAGTCGGTGATGGACGGCCTGATGAGGACGACGAACGTCCTGCTGGCGGGGAAATCGTTCGTTGTGGCGGGCTACGGCTGGTGCGGCCGGGGAATCGCGACACGGGCGGCGGGTCTGGGTGCACGGGTTACGGTTGTGGAGGCCGATCCTCACCGGGCCCTGGAAGCCCTGATGGACGGACGCGATGTCCGCTCCATGGAGGAGGCCGCCCCGATCGGTGATTTCTTCGTAACCGCCACCGGGAACATCCGGGTCATCCGGAAAGAACACCTCGAGCGAATGAAGGATGGGGCAATTCTCGCGAACGCCGGACACTTTAACGTCGAGATCGATATCCCGGCCCTTGAGGAACTTTCCGTTTCACGGGAAGAAACCCGTGCGAACATCGAAACCTACACCCTCGCGGACGGAAGGAGGCTGCACCTTTTGGCCGAAGGCAGGCTCGTCAACCTGGCGGCAGCCGACGGCCATCCGATCGAGATCATGGACCTGAGCTTCGCGCTTCAGCTCCTTTCGAGCCTCTACGTTCTAGATCATCCCTCCCTGCCGGCAAAGGTCCTCCCGGTTCCCGGCGATTTGGACAGCTCGGTGGCGGAACTCAAACTTGAATCCCTGGGAATCCGCCTCGAAGTTCTCACGGAAGAGCAGAAGGCCTACCTGGAAAGCTGGAAGGAGTGAAAAAACGTGCTGCTGAGGGACGTTCTCTTGCTCGACAGCTCGATGGAATCCGCCCTGGCCTGTGACCTGGCGATTTCCGGTTCAGTCATCGATTCCATTCTGCCGCCGCGCAGCGCGGAAGGGCCCGCGGATTTCGACGGGAAGGGAGCGGTGGCCGTGCTCCCCGGATTCGTGAACGCCCATGCCCACGCGGCCATGACACTCCTCCGCGGCCTCGGGGAAGAGGCCCCCCTCATGGAGTGGCTCAGGGAGAGAATCTGGCCGGTTGAAGCCCGGTTGACTCCCGAACAGGTTTTCTGGGGAACCAGGCTGGCCCTCCTCGAAATGGTTTCATCCGGCGTCACCTGTTTCGCCGATATGTACTTCTTCATGGACCAGGTGGCTGAAGCCTCCCTGCAGGCCGGGGTGCGCTGCGCCCTCTCCAGGGGCCTCGTTGGCGCGGACGAGGGGAAGATTCAGGAGGGCGTTGACCTGATCCGCCGTTACCACAACCTGTCGGGGCTCATTTCCGTCCAGCTAGGTCCTCACGCCATCTATACGGTCCCGCCGGAGGCCTTTCGCGAGATTTGCCGCACCGCGAAAGATTCCGGTGTCGGCATCCACACCCACTGGCTGGAAACCGAATGGGAAGCCGAGTACATTCGGCAGCAGCTCAAAAAAGATCCCGTCGACCTCTTGGCTGAGGTTGGGCTGCACGAAGTCCCCTTCGCCATCCTGGCTCACGGCGTCTGGTTTCCGGAGGACCGCGTGCGGGACTTGGCGAAAACCCGGCTGTCCGTTGTCCACAACCCCAACAGCAACCTCAAGCTCGGAAGCGGGATCGCCCCGCTTCCGTCCTTCCTTGAAGCAAACGTGCGGGTCGCCCTTGGAACAGACGGGGCCGCTAGCAACAACCGCCTGGATGTCTGGGACGAGATGAGGACGTGTTCGTTGCTGCACAAGGGCATCCGCAGGGATCCCTCCATTGTCCGCGCCCTCGAGGTCCTCAGGATGGCCACGGTCGACGGGGCCCGGGCCCTGGGCTTTGAAAACGTGGGGCTCCTGAAGCCCGGATGGCAGGCCGACCTCGTGCTTGTTGACCTGCAGAAACCTCACTATGTCGGGACAACCCCGGAGAACCTCTGCGCGAGCCTTGTCTATTCTGGTTCTTCCGCCGACGTTGCCGGGACCATCGTGGCCGGCGAGTGGCTGTACCGGGAGGGAGTCCATCTGAAGCTGGAAGAGGAAACGATCCTCCGGAAGGCGGCGGCCTGCCGGAAAGAGTTGTTGCAGGAATGAAGGAGAAGCTATAATTTCCGCATCAGAGAGGCCGGACGACAAACTGCGCCGCAGGAGGCGATTTTCATGCAGTTCAGAAGCGGAAACGAGCTGAGGGAAAGTTTTCTCGGGTTTTTCGAGGAGAGGGGGCATCGCCGCTTCCCGAGTTTTTCCCTCGTGCCCGAGGACCCTTCAATTATGTTCACCATTGCGGGCATGGTGCCCTTCAAGCCGTACTTCCTCGGGCTGAAAGTCCCTCCCGTGAAAAGGGCCACCACTTCCCAGAAGTGCATCCGGACCAACGACATCGAGAATGTCGGCCGGACCGCACGTCACCATACATTTTTCGAAATGCTGGGGAACTTCAGTTTCGGGGACTACTTCAAAAAGGAAGTCATCCCCTGGGCCTGGGAGTTTGTCACCGAGAGGGTCGGTCTCGACCCTGACCGCCTGACGGCAACGATTTACCGCGACGACGACGAGGCCTTCGAAATCTGGCACCGGGTGGTGGGTCTGCCGGAGGACCGTATCGTCCGCATGGGAGAGGAAGACAACTTCTGGGCAGTGGGCCCGGTCGGCCCCTGCGGCCCCTGCTCCGAGATCATCTACGACCAGGGGCCCTCTTTCTCCTGCGGAAAACCGGACTGTAAGGTGGGCTGCAGTTGCGACCGGTACCTGGAGATCTGGAACCTGGTCTTCATGCAGTTCAACCGGGACGAAGCCGGCAACCTGGTTCCCCTGCCCAAGCAGAACATCGACACCGGAATGGGGCTGGAAAGGCTCGCTTCGGTCGTCCAGGGAGTCCGGACCGATTTCGACACCGACCTTTTCGTCCCTCTTATCCGTCAGGCCTGCGCGATAACGGGGCACACCTACGGCTCGAATGCGAAAGGCGACATGGCCGTCCGGGTCATTTCCGATCACCTGAGGGCCATCTCCTTCATGATCGCCGACGGAATCCTCCCCTCGAACGAGGGGAGGGGGTACGTGCTCCGGAGACTCCTTCGCCGCGCGGTACGCTGGGGAAGGCTTCTGGACATCGAGAGGCCTTTCCTCTCCTCGATGCTTCCCACCGTCATCGAGGTGATGGGCGACCATTACCGGGAAATCCCCGAAAGACAGAATGCGATCCGCCAGGTCATCGATTTCGAGGAAGCCAAGTTCGGGAAAACGCTCCAACAGGGGACCGCTCTGATCGAAAGCGAACTCCGGCGCCTCGCAGACCGAGGCGAGAAGGTCCTTTCCGGCGATGTGGCCTTCGAGCTTTACGACACCTACGGCTTTCCCATAGAGCTGACCGAGGAGATCTGCGAGGATGCCTCCTTCACGCTTGACCGCAAGGGCTTCGAACTGGCCATGGAGGATCAGCGGGAGCGGGCCCGCAGCTCCAGCAAGATGACGGCGGCGTCCTTGTCGGGGAACGTGTACACCGAGCTGGCGAAGTCCATCGGACAGGTCGCCTTTGTCGGCTATTCGGAAACACGGAGCCAATCCCGGGTCCTGGCCATCATCCAGAACGGGGATGCCGTGGATGAGCTGCAGGCTGGGGACGAGGCCGAGGCAATCCTCGACCGGACCCCGTTCTACGCGGAAAAGGGCGGTCAGGTCGGCGACACGGGGACCCTTTCCTCGGAAATCGTGAAGGCGAAGGTTCTCGACACGGTCAGCCCCGTGGCGGAGCTTGTGGTTCTCAGAATCCGGGTGGAGGAAGGCCTCCTCCGGAAAGGAGACACGGTCCTCGCGGCCGTGGACGAGGAGCGCCGGTGGGATATCCGGAGGCACCATACCGCCACGCATCTTCTGCACGAGGCCCTGATCCATGTCCTCGGCGACCATGTGAGGCAGGCGGGTTCGCTGGTGAACCCGGACGCTCTCCGTTTTGACTTCACCCACTTTTCCCCGGTGACACGCGAGGAGCTTGCCCGGGTCGAAAAGATCGTCAACGATCAGGTTCTCCGCAACGTGCCGCTCGAGACCCTGGAAACTGACCTGGAGAAGGCGAAGGAGATGGGGGCGAAAGCCCTTTTCAGCGAAAAATACGGCCACCGTGTCCGGGTTGTGAGTGTCCCCGGGTTTTCGACCGAGCTGTGCGGCGGAACCCATTGCAATTCCACCGGGGATATCGGTCTTTTCAGGATCGTCCGGGAGGAGGGGATCGGTTCGGGGCTCCGGCGGATCACCGCACAGGCGGGACGCCCGGCCTACCTGGCTCAGAAGGCGGACCACGAAGTTGTGGATCGGCTTAAGGAATCCCTTGGGATCCATGAGACCGAGCACCTCCCGGAACGGGTTCGCTCTCTGCTCGATGAGCTTTCAGCTGCCCGGCGGGAGGCAGCCGACGCAAAACTTGGCGCCCTCCTCTGCAGGGCTTCGGACCTGGCAGCCTCCGCGAGGCAGGTCGGCAACTTCTCAATCGTAACGGGACGTTTCGAAGGAGTCGGCATGGATCTCCTCCGCCAGCTTGCCGATGCCGTCAAGAACCGCCTCAGCGGCGCCGTTATCGTGTTTGCCTCCGTGGAAGAGGGGAAAGTCTCCCTCATGGCCATGGGCGACGAAACGGCGGTCTCGAACGGTTTTCACGCGGGCCGCCTCATCGGTTCGATCGCTCCCCTTGTGGGAGGGTCGGGAGGGGGAAGGCCCAACCTCGCTCAGGCCGGCGGGAAGTTACCGCAAAAGGCCGCCGAGGCTCTCGATGCCGTACCCAACGTCGTCGGGAAGCTTTTCGCCAGCAGGTCCTAGTTGGTTTGATGGGGCGCCTGATCGGACTCGATCTCGGAACGGTTCGAATCGGAGTGGCGATCACCGATCCCCTGGGTCTTTTTGCCCAGGGGATCGCCGTCTGGCGCGTCGATTCGGGCTGGGTAGAAAACCTCAAGCGCCTGATCGCCGAATCCGCCCCGGTCGACCTGGTCGTTGTCGGACTGCCGCTTCGAACGACAGGCCTGGAGGGGCCGGAAGCAGCCAGGATCCGGAAAATGGCGGAAACGATCGCGGAAGAGATTTCCCCGGTTCCGGTGGAGTTCATCGACGAACGATTTACAACGACCCGGGCCCACCAGATCCTGCTCGAAGGAAACGTCGATGCCCGCAAGCGGAGAACCCGGGTTGACAAGGTCGCGGCCGCGGTTTTTCTCCAGGATTTCCTGGACCGCGGGAGGAAGGGAAACGGATGAAACCGGAGCCGGAAATCGTCATGACCCCTATGCTGGAACAGTACTTCACCTGGAAGAGGGCCTACCCGGACTGTCTTCTTTTTTTCCGCATGGGCGATTTTTACGAGATGTTCTTTGACGACGCCCGTGAGGCTTCGCGAATTCTGGACATCGCACTCACCGCGAGGGACAGCGAGAAGAAGGTCCCCATGGCAGGCGTGCCCCACCATTCCGTGGAGCCGTACCTCGACAAGCTGGTGAAGGCCGGCAGGAAAGTCGCGATCTGCGAGCAAATGACGGAACCGGACGGGCGGACCCTCGTGGAAAGGCGCGTTGTGCGCCTGGTGACACCTGGAACCTATGTCCCCGAAGATGCGAAAGCGGAGGGACGCCTCGCGGCCATCTCGGAGAGAGACGGCCGTTTCCCCCTCGCCCTCCTTTCCCCCGGCTCGGGCAGGCTCGAGGCGGCCACCCTGGATTCGATCGGGGCGATGGGACTTCTTACGGCCTTCAGCCCGATGGAGGTCCTCGTCCCCCAGCCCTGCCCCGTAGCGCTCCGGTCCAGGATCGCCTCAGCCCTGCCGGAAACCTGCCTCATTTCCGAAAAAGACCGTACCCTTTTCGAGCCGAGAACGGGAGAAGCCTGGCTATGCAGGAAATGGAACGTGCCCAGCCTTCGAGCCTTCGGCCTGGACGACGGTGATCCCGCAGCCGGGGCAGCCTGCGCGGTTCTCCGTTACTTCGAGGAAACCCAGTTCGGCCTTTCCAGGCACGTGACGCGCCTGTACCCCGTTTCGGGCGGGGACGTTCTTCGGATCGACGCCCAGTCGCAAAAGAACCTCGAGCTCTTGGAATCCGGCCCGGCTTCGCTTTTCGGCGTTCTGAACCGGTGCCGGACCCCCATGGGGAAAAGAACCCTCCGGGAATGGATCCTCCGCCCCCTCCTGGATCTGGAAGCCATCCGCGCCAGGCAGGACGCGGTGGAATGGCTCAAGGACAACCCGAAAATCCGAGTGCGCCTCGCGGATTCCCTCCAGCGCTGCAGGGACCTCGAGCGGATTATCGGCAGGCTTTCCCTGAACCTCGGAACCCCCCTCGACCTGGCGGCGATTCGGGAGAGCTTGAGCGAGGTGCCTTCCCTGATGGAGATCGGGGAAAGCGGCCCGCTAGGACTTTTCCTAGCGGAAGTCCCGGACCTTTCAGGATGTCTGGAAGACCTACGTGAAAACCTTGCAGAGAATCCCCCGCGCAACCTGAAGGATGGAGGCGTCATCCGAGCCGGGGCAGACGCTCAGCTCGACGAGTGGCGCACCCTGGCAGGACAGGCGGAAGGCTGGCTAGCGGACTACATGGCCCGGGAACGGGAAAGGACAGGAATTTCCAACCTTAAGGTGGGGAACAACCGAGTCTTCGGCTATTACATCGAGATCCCCCGGTCCCAGCTGGAAAAGGTCCCCAAAGACTATATCCGGAGGCAGACGCTGGTTTCCGCCGAACGGTTCGTCACGTCCGAGCTCAAGGAGTACGAGGAGAAAATCCTCAAGGCTGCGGAAGAGGTCCAAAAGCGTGAAATCTCCCTCTACGAAGCCCTTCGGGAAAGAGTTCTCCTTCACGCCTCGGAGATCCAGGAAACCGGGCGGGCGATTGCCCGACTGGATTGCCTGGCATCACTGGCGGATGTCGCCTGGGAGAGGCGGTACGTGAGGCCGCTTGTAAACGGCGGCGAGCGGATCCGTATTTCCGGGGGGCGACACCCGGTGGTCGAAACGACCCTGGGCAACGATCCCTACACGCCCAACGGCGTCGAGCTGGACCGGTGCGGGAAACGAATGGCCATTCTCACGGGTCCGAACATGGCCGGTAAATCGACCTACCTTCGAATGGCAGCCCTGCTGGTGATCATGGCCCAGATGGGCAGCTTCGTTCCGGCGGATTCGGCGGAATTCGGGCTCGTGGACCGGATCTTCACCCGGATTGGCGCGCATGACGAACTGGCCCTCGGACGGAGCACTTTCCTGGTGGAGATGCTGGAAACCGCACAGATCCTGAACAACCTCACCGATCGAAGCTTCGTCGTCCTGGATGAAGTGGGGCGGGGGACTTCGACCTACGACGGGATGAGCATCGCCTGGGCGGTACTGGAGTACCTCCATGCGAGAGAGGACTGCAGGCCGCTTGTCCTTTTCGCCACTCATTTCCACGAACTGACCTCCCTGGGGGGACGGTTTCCCGAAATCGCGAACCTCTCGATGGCAGTGGAGGAAACCTCTACCGGAATCCGTTTCCTTCACCGTGTCAGGCCGGGACCCGCAGACCGCTCCTACGGAATCGAGGTTGCCCGCCTCGCTGGAATTCCCGATTCGGTCGTCCTCAGGGCGCAGTCGATCCTGGAAAGCTTCGAGAAAAAGCCCAAAATCGATCTTCCCGACCCTGAAGCCGAACGCAGGGGAAAAGGACAACTTTCCCTGTTCCCCTCAGCCAAGGAGGCCCTTCTGGAAGAGATCGCCGCCCTCGACCTGGACCGTCTCAGCCCGCTGGAGTCTCTGCAACTGCTGTACCGGCTTCGGGACCGATGCAAGGAGGCCCTTTCCTGATGGCAATCCGCAGGCTGCCCGACCACGTGACACACCGGATCGCAGCCGGTGAAGTCATCGAGCGCCCGGCTTCGGTCGTGAAGGAACTGCTTGAGAACGCGCTCGACGCTGGATCCACCCGCGTGACGCTCAAGATCGTTCAGGGCGGGATTCTCTCTATCCTTGTGGAGGACGACGGGGCGGGCATCCATCCGGAAGAGTTGCCCCTGGCCGTTGAACGGTTCGCCACGAGCAAGCTGTTCGAGATCGACGACCTGGAAAGGATCACCACCCTCGGTTTCCGGGGCGAAGCCCTCGCCAGCATCGCTAGCGTCAGCCGCTTCGAAATCCGAAGCCGGCCAGCATCTCTGGAGGATGGGGCATTCCTCCGCATCGAGGGCGGCCGCCTTGTCGCGGGAGGGGCCATCGAAACTCCAAGGGGAACGCGCGTCCAAACCGATGACCTGTTTTTCAACCTTCCTGCCCGCCGGAAGTTCCTGAAAAGCCCTTCCGCCGAACAAAGGCGGATCCTGAAAGTGATCCAGGAAACGGCAATCGTGTTCCCTGCGGTTTCCTTCCTTTTCGTCGCCGACGGGAAAACCGTCTTCCGCTGGGAAGGGGGGACACGGAGCGAGATCCTTAAGGCCGTCCTGGGGGAAACCCGCCTCCGGGAAACCCGCTACGAGAAAGGAGGCGTTTCTGCCGAAGTCTGGAGGGGAGCGGCCCGGCCCGGACAGCGCACGGAAATCCTCTCCTTCGTCAACGGAAGAAGGGTGACGGAACCCACGATCCGGTCGGCTCTCTTCGCCCTGGGACCTGAAATCGGCGGAGACTGGGTCGTTTTGGTCGATTGTCCCCCGGCTGAAGTGGACGTCAATATCCATCCAGCCAAGGCAGAAGTGCGGTTCCGCAATTCCGGCGTCATTTTCGAGGCAGTTCATGCTGCCGCGAAAGCCCTTTTGGCCTCCGGCTCGGAGATGCCCATCAGGAAGGAGCTTCCCGCCGAAGGAAGCTCGCGCGCGCTCGAAGGGGCAGCACTGGCGCTTCCCTGGCCGCGAGTATGCGCCCCAAGGGAAGAGAAAGGTTCCCTTTCCGCCGAAACGGTCCCGCAAGAGCATTTCGGGCCAGGTCCCGGAACCGCGGTTGTCCGTTTCCTGGGGAGCGTTTCAGACGGGTTTCTGGTTTTTTCCGAGGGCAACGACCTGGTGCTCGTGGATCACCATGCCGCACACGAACGAATCCTATACGATCGTCTGCGGGAAGCCCTGAGAAAACCTTTCCCCTCGCAGCGGCTCGGGTTGAAAACGGAACTCTCACCGAGCCTGGCTGCGGGAGTGGAGGAGCATCTTTCCCGCCTGGCCGAGCTGGGCTTCCGTTTCGAACGAGAGGCCGGGGGGCCCCCTTCGCTGGAAGCCGTCCCCTGTTTTCCAGGCCTGGAATCGGTTTCGCCGGAAGACCTGCTGAGAAGCGCCATCACCGCCCTGGACGAAAACCCGGAAGACCCGCTGGACGTCCGCCTTGCCCGGCGCTGGGCCTACACCGCCTGCCGCGAAGCGATGAAGCTTACGGACAGAATCGACCGCGAAGAGGCCCTTTCTCTCTGGCAGCAGCTTTTCCAGGGGCAGAACACGCGGACCTGCCCTCACGGCAGACCGGCTTTCCTCCGCCTTGAAGGTTCAGCCATCCGCCGTCACTTCGGAAGGAGGGACTGAGATGCCCCTCGACGGGAAGCCTTTCCTCTGCGCCATCATCGGCCCCACCGCGGTGGGGAAGACGCTGCTCAGCCTTGAGCTGGCAGAGTCCCTTTCGGCGGAGATCATTTCCGTCGATTCACGGCAGGTCTACCGGCTTCTGGATATTGGCACCGCCAAGGCGACACGGGAGGAGCGGGAGCGAGTCCCTCATCACTTGATCGATGTCGCAGAACCGACCGAACGGTTTTCAGCCTCCCGGTTCGTGGAACTGGCCGAGGCCGCGATACGGGAGATCCGGGCAAGGGGAAAGAATGTCCTTCTCGTGGGGGGGACACCCTTCTATTTCCGGGCCCTCCTTTCGGGAACCCTTACAGGAGACCTCCCCTCGAATCCCGCCGTCCGCCTCAGGCTTGAGGAATCCCTTCTGTCGGAAGGTAAGGAGGTCCTTCACCGGCGCCTTCGTGCCATCGATGAAAGCACCGCTTCCCGGATCCATCCCAACGACGGGGTCCGAATCGTCCGGGCACTCGAGATCTACGAACTGACCGGTCAGCCTCCCTCTCTCGCCTTCCGAACCCGGAAACCGATGGCGGCTCCTGCCGAGGTCCTCTACATCGGCTTGAGCCGTTCGAGGCAGGAGCTGCGAGAAAGGATCGCCGACCGCGTGCGAGCGCAAATGGAGGGGGGATTCCTGGAGGAAGTCGCCTCTCTTCTGGAACGGGGGATAGACGAGCGCTACCCCTCGATGCAGGGCCTCGGTTACCGTGAGCTCGTCGCCTCACTGAGGGGCAGGATCGCTCTTGACCAGGCGGTGGAAAGGATCATCCACGCGACGTGGGCTTTTGCCCGCCGTCAAATGACGTGGTTTTCCAAGTTCGAACCCGCCGTGTGGTATGATATGACTCGTTCCGAAAGCGTCTTCCAGGTCCGGGAGATCCTGAGGACAATCGCGGAAAGCCAGCGAGGCGGTCGGTGTTGAAAGTGACGGTGGCGAGACCCACGGGTCTCTGTTTCGGAGTCAGAAGAGCCCTTCTCGAACTCGAAAACGCGCTAGAGGAACACGGCAGGATTTACGGTCTCGGAAGCCCCATCCACAACCCCCAGGAGATCGAGCGGCTTCAGAACCTCGGCCTGATCGTCGTCGAAACCCCAGGCGAAGTCCCTTCCGGTCAACCCGCCTTCATCCGAGCCCACGGAATCTCCCCAGAGGTCCGCGATTGCCTGGCCTGCCGAACACGGGTCATCGTGGACGGAACCTGCCCCTTCGTGAGGAACGTCCAGGAAAAGGCTGCCTTCTTGAGACAGGAGGGGTACCGGCTGGTTGTCGTTGGTGACGCCGCCCACCCGGAAGTCCAGGGAATTCTGGGGTACGCGGGAAACGGCGCCTGCGTTGTTAGCCGGTCTTCGGACATCCCGGCGGACCTGAAAAGCGGAAAAACCGGGGTCGTCTGCCAGACGACCCAAAAGGTGTCCGTTCTGCAGGATATCGTCCAGGCACTAGCGGCCCAGGCCGCCGAGTTGAGGGTCTACAACACGATCTGCAGCGCGACCCTGGAAAGACAGCAGGCGGTCATGGAACTGGCACCCCGGGTGGACGGAATGATCGTCATCGGGGGCAAAAACAGCGCCAACACGGGAAAGCTCGTGGAAATCTCGAAAGGATGCGGGGTTCCCACGCTTTGGATCGAGCATTCTGATGAACTGGAGGGGGGATGGATCCAGGACAAGGAAAAGATCGGAATCGCCGCCGGCGCGAGCACGCCGGACTGGCTGATTCAGGAACTGATTTCAACACTTGAGAGCGCACGGTCGCCAAGGGGGAAGGATCGAAATGGTTGAGGAAATGATGAACGCGAACCACGAAACGAACGACGTCAACAAGGAAAGCATGGAGAGTATGTATGACGGTTATCTCAGCGAGGAAATCCACAAGGGGAAGGTTGTTGAAGGTGAGATCGTCGGCTCGACGGAAACGGGCTGGCTGGTGAACGTCAATTACAAGTGCGAGGGTTTCCTCCCCCGTTCGGAATGGACCCATCGTGTCCTGGTGGACACGGTTTCCGAACCCCAGAAAGGCGACAAGGTCCGCGTCCAGGTCGTCAATGTCGGTCAGGGCGAGGAGGCCCAGCTGGTCGTGAGCCGCTGGAGACCCGAGTTCGACGAGCGTTGGAGCCGCATCGAGAAGGAGGCCGCGGAGAACGAAATCCTTTCCGTGACCGGGCTGAGAAAAATCAAGGGCGGCCTTATCGTCGACTGCTGCGGCATAGAGGGGTTCATTCCCATTTCGCACCTGGCCCAGGAGGGCCGGGCGGTCAATCCCGGCCGTTTCGTGGGAGAGACCTTCAATGTCAAGATCCTCGAAAAGGAGAGAAACAAGAGACGCCTCGTCCTTTCAAGGAGAGAGCTGGTAGAGCGCGAGACGCTTGAACAGAGGGAAGCCTTTTACGCCCGGGTCAAGGAAGGGGACATCGTCGAGGGAACCATCAGCAGCATCACGTCCTTCGGCATCTTCGTCTCCCTCGGGAACGACATGGAGGGGCTTGTCCACATCAGCGAGATCGCATGGCAGCGAAACGTGAAACCCCGCGAACTGTACAAGCGGGGGGATACGGTCAAGGTCAAATTGCTGGGCATCGACCGGGAAACAAACCGCATATCCCTGAGCATTCGCCAGACCCTTCCCGATCCCTGGGAAACCGTTTCCGAGCGTTGGCACATCGGTGACCGCACAACCGGCACCGTGACCAATCTCACGGATTTCGGAGCCTTCGTCGAAATCGAGCCCGGAATCGAGGGACTAATCCACATCGGCGACCTGAGCTGGCACCGGATCAAGCATCCCAAGGAGATCCTCCGGAAGGGGCAATCCGTCGAAGTGCAGGTCCTCGAAATCGACACGGAACGCAAGCGGATCGGCCTCGGATACAAGCAGCTGAACGATCCCTGGAACGGGGTGGAGGAACGGTACAAGCCGAAGCAGGACGTTCCCGTCAAGGTCGTCCGCCTCGCCGATTTCGGCGCTTTCGTACAGCTTGAAGAGGGGGTCGAGGGTCTGATCCACATCTCCCAGCTGAGCCGCCAGCGAGTCGAAAAGCCGGGAGATGTCCTCCAGGAGGGACAGGAGATCGTCGCCCGCATCCTGGAAGTCAACCCGGCTGAACGCCGGATCCGCCTGAGCCTGAGCGCCATCGAGGACGAGCAGGAGAGGAAGCATCGCGAGGAGGAGCGCAAGACCCGCGAAGAGGAACGCCGCAAGCGAGGCCCTGAACCCCGGAAGACACATGAACCAGCCTACCAGCCGGACGACACCTCCGTCACGATCGGAGATGTTCTGAGGGATATCCTCGATTCTTGAAAGATTGTCTTATAATGTTGTAAATGCCGGCCGCTTCTGCCGCGGCCGGCGTGCCTCTGCATAAAAGGAGGAATCCCATGAGCCTTCTGAAAATCCTGGTCTACCCGGATCCGGCTCTCCGTGAACCCTCGAAGGAAGTGGAGCGGTTCGATTCAGAGCTGGGGAATTTCATCCGGGACCTTTGGGAAACCATGCTGGCCTACGACGGGGTCGGCCTGGCCGCCACGCAGGTGGGCAAAAACCTGCGCGTCTGCGTCATCTCCTGGAAGGAGCATCGCCTGATCCTGGTGAACCCCAGGATTACCGGCACGGAAGGAGAGCAGATAGGAGAGGAAGGATGCCTGAGCTTTCCGGGAATTTTCGAGAAGATCCGGAGACCTCTGAAGGTTCGAGTCGAAGCCGTGGACGAGGCGGGGAAGCCCTTTTCACTCGAAGCCGACGGCTTTCTGGCCAGGGCGCTCTGCCACGAAATCGATCACCTGGACGGACGCCTGATGATCGACCACCTCAGCCACCTCAAGCGGGAAATCGTGAGGAAAAAGCTTCTCAAGCGTTCGAAGGAGGAGAGGAAGAAGCCGTGAGGATCTGGTTTTTCGGCTCCGGTTATTTCGCGGCTCTCTGTTTCCGCGAGATCGCGCCTCTCCAGCGCTTCGAAAAGGTCGTCACCCTTCCTCCGTCCCCGGCTGGAAGAGGTAGGGCCCTTCGGCCTACCCCCCTCGAGGAGCAGGCCCTGAGCCTCGGCTTTTCCCCGATCCATTCTTCTAACCCCTCCACGGATCCGGTCCTTCGGGAAGAAATTTTGGCAAATCCGCCTGACCTTGCCCTGATCGTCGATTTTTCCCGTTTCATCCGCGAACCCTTGCTCAACGGCCCGCGCCTGGGATGCCTCAACATCCACCCTTCCCTTCTTCCCGCCTACCGCGGCGCCGCCCCGATCCAGCGTGCTCTCATGGACGGGGCAACGCAGACCGGCGTAACGTTGTTCCGGCTTGTGGAGCGGATGGACGCAGGCCCGATCCTC
>JAJUIT010000132.1 GCA_029267465.1 Synergistaceae bacterium | reverse complement strand
GGTTTCGCCGGCTCCTCAGGTCCTCCCAGACGGCCGCGGGGATAGCGATCCAGCTTCGAATGGAGAGTTCCGAAAGCCCGGATCTCGGGTCGGACGATTCAAGCCAGACCTGAAGCAGGACCCCATCGGGGCCTCGAACAACGGCAGGGTTGGCTTCTTCCAGATCCAGGCGGCGAAGCGAGTGCTCTGTGAAACCACGGCCTTCTAGCTCCTCAAGAACTCCGGTTTCGAAGGTGCCGCCAAGGGAGAACCATTGTTTCGGGGGATTGCCCCGATCTTCGAAGGCAGACGGGCAAAGGCGAAGCCAGGTGCGGATGCGCTGGAGCATCTCCCGTCCCCCCCAGAGAAGGGCAAAACGGATGCCCCAGAAGGCGGTCCTCAACGCGGAGGAAACGGTAAGCGCTTCAGAAAGCTGCCTTCCACGCACGCCGAATTCTTCCCTCCAGGAGGGAAGTGCATTTAAGGCATCCTCCAGGACGACGATGGAAGAAACCGGGTCTCCAGGCGGTTCCATCTGCCTGGCCAGCACGGACCTCAAAAACGTGACGGTTTCCCCGGTTAGGCGGATTTCTTCGGAACCAGGAAGAGGAATGGAAATCGGGTGCCCGTCGTAGAGGCAAATCTCCTTCCAGGAGGGCTGGCCGATCTTTCCCCATTGCCATTTCTCGAAAGAGCCGAACAGGCACGTTCCCAGAAGAACTCGCTTGAAAGGCAAAAGGACAGCGACGTCTTCCGGCTTCATGGAGGGGAGCCCGGCCGGCATCTGGTTTCCGGGAAGAGAGACGATTTCTCCGCTGGAAAGATATTCAAACAGCATGGCCCTCACCTCCTGAACACCAATTTACCATGCTATTGTTATAGCATCAAGTGACCGAAAAGGACAGGAGTGTTGAAATCCAGGCCAGAAAGGGGGAAGAGGAATGCCGATCATCGAAGTCCACTTGCTGGAAGGAAGAACGGCCGAGCAGAAACGCCAACTGGCCGGGCAAATGACGGAAACCGTCTGCCGGACCCTGGGAACCCGTCCGGAGCAGGTCCGGATCATTTTTTCGGAGATGCGCCGGGAAGATTACGCAATTGCAGGACGCCTGGTTTGCGACAGGGATTAATCCGGGGGGATACGGCGCCCCCAGCGCCGGTGAAGCCACAGCCACTGGCCGGGAAACCTTCGGACGGCGTCCTCGATGGCCTGGTTGCAGCGGCGCGTCAGTTCCAGGATTCGCTCCCGGCGATCGCCGGGCTCCGGGAATGGAAGCGGGGCATGAACCTCCACGCGGTGCTGAAAAGGGGCTTCGCGAAAAGAGAAGACCGGCACGATGGGGCACCCTGTCAGGATTGAGAGAGAAGCGGCTCCGGCAAAGGTGTAGGCGGAATGTCCCATGAAAGGGACCGGAAGCCCTTCGGTGCGTCCGGCAGCCTGGTCGGACAGGATCCCCAGGAAGCCGCCCTTGCGAAGCAAGTCAACCGCAGCTTTCATGTTGGCTTGCTTCGGGAGGGTTTTAAGCCCCACACGGCTTCGGAAATCCGCGATGGTTTCGCGGTAATCCCTGTCGTCGGGATCACGGACGATCGCGGTGAGAGGGTATCCCCGCTGGCAGAGCCAGGCGGCCAAAAGCTCCCAGTTCCCCAGGTGCGCCGTCAGGACGATAACCCCCTGCCCCCTTTCAAGAGGGAGGCGAAGACGGTCTTCCCCCTCGCACCGCGTGACCCAGGAAAGGCCCTGCGATGGGTCCTTCTGGAGGGCGAGATATTCCGCGGTCATCCAGGCCAGGTGCCTGTACACTTCTCCAAGGACTTTCCTTCGATAGGGGGCGTCCGAATCGGGGTAGGCAAGGGAAAGGTTGGCCAGTGCGACTTTTTGCCTTGGGCGAACACAGGCGAGTCCCGCTTGCAGAAACCCGGAAAGGATTCCCGCTTTCCAGCCGGGAGCGGAAAAACGGGAAGCCGAAATGAGGACGGTTTTCTTCCAACCCATGAAAGTGCCCTCCCTGCAATGAAGGCGGCCCGGTGGAAACCGGGCCGTCCTCACTTTAACCGATCACGCGTCCAGTTGGAAGGGCCAGCCGGCAACTCCCGTTTCAAGGAGCGCGACGTTTTCGATTCCTTGAGACCTCAGGATGCTCAGTGCATCCCAGCCTCGAACAGAGATTTTGCAGAAAGCGATGATTTCGCGGTCCTTCGGGAGGGAAGCCGCTTTCTCCCAGAGAGCACCCAAGGGGATGTAGGTGATGTTGCCGAACGGAAGCCTGCCGTCTCTTTGCGTCTCCTCGGGGGAGCGGACGTCGAGGAGGATGAAGTCTTCCCCGTTTCGCACCTTTTCCTGCACTTCCAGGGGGGTATATGTTTTCAGCAGGCCGTTAGACTTGTTTCGAAGAGTGTTTGCGGCGTGGGTCAGAGGGTCGAGGGCGGTTGAATAGGGAGGAGCATAGGCCAGGTCGGCGTCGGCGAGATCGTCGATCGTCATGTTGCCCGTGATTGCCGCCACGAGGGTATCGAGACGCTTGGAGACCTCTCCCGCTCCAAATGCCTGTCCCCCGAGGATTCTTCCGCTTGCGCGGTCCGCCACGAGCTGAAGGATGACCGGGGCGGAACCGGGCATGAAGTGAGGTTTATCCGAGTTCATGATAGAGACCGAAATGGGATCGAAGCCGGCTTCCCTCGCGGCCTCCACTCCTAGTCCCGTCCTTCCGGCGGTGAATTCGAAAAGCCGGAGGATGGCCGTTCCGAGGACTCCTTTGAACTCTGCCTTTTTCCCCGCGATGGCATCGGCAATCACCCTGCCGTGCCGGTTCGCTGTGGAGCCCATCGGCTGCCGCACGGCTTTGCCCGTCAGGCGGTGAAAGGTTTCCACGCAGTCACCGCCGGCATAGATGTGGGGGTCGCTGGTTCGCATTTCCGGATTGACGGCGATCCCTCCGAGGGGGCCGATCTCGAGTCCCGCCTCCTGGGCCAGGGTGGTGTTCGGCCTGACGCCGATCGCCATGAGAACCATGTCGCAGGGCAGCTCCCGGGCGTCCGTCCTCACCCCGGTCACCTCGCAATCACTCCCGAGGATCTCGAGAACCCGCTCCCCGCCGAAAAAGGAAACGCCCTTCCGTTCCAGCACCTTGCGGATGCGCCCTGAGAACTCCGGATCGAAAAGGGCGGGTAGCGGGCGGTCCAGCGCTTCCACCACGGAAACTTCGACGTTCCGGGAATGGAGGGCCTCGACGACTTCCAGTCCCACCAGCCCGCCTCCGACGATCACTGCTTTGCGGATTTTCCCCGAATCCAGGGCGGCCCTCAGGGCAAGGGCATCGTCCATGGTCCAGAGCGTGTAGACCCTGTTCATCTCGATTCCAGGCAGCTTGGGCCGGATCGGGCTGGCTCCCGTCGCCAGCACCAGGTCATCGTAATGGAAAACCTTCTCCTTGCCCGAGGAAAGATCGACGGCGGCCACCGTTTGGGAGGCCCTGTTGATTTGCACGGCCATGTGGCGTGTCAGAACTTCGATGTTCTTCACTTTCCGGAAAAAGGGAGCATCCCGAACGACACCGATCGGAGTGCTCATGAGGTCGCGGTATTCCTTCACGATTCCCTGCACGTAGAAGGGAAGCCCGCAACCCGCATAGCTCAGGAAATCCCCCTTCTCCAGAACGGTGATCTCGGCTTCCGGATCGAGTCTCCTCAGCCGGGCAGCAACCTTGCCTCCGCACGCTACGCCTCCGATGATCAGGACTTTTTTGGGCATCCTTGCCGTTCCTCCTTGATTCAATTTTTCCCATTATAAATACCTATACCCCGTAGCTGCAATAGAGATGATTCAGGGGAGAAGTTTTGCCAGGACCTTTTGTAGATCGTGCGGTCCTTTAACGGGAAAGGCCTTCCCGACCTGGGCGAACATGAACGAGTCCGAAACCCCGTCCCCAACGGCGAAGGTCCTCTCCAGGGGAATCCCCGAGAAGCGGACCAGCCGTTTCGCCCAACTCCCCTTGCCCCTGTGCGTGTTCCCTTCATGGACCCGAAGAATGGGTTCAAGACGGTCCTCCTGCAGGCGAATCCCGTTGATGACGCTTCGGATCTTCCGGAGGGAGACCCTTCCTGTCCTTTGCGTCAAATTGTCCGCCACGCGCTGGAATCCAGTGGAGAGGAGGGTCACGAGAAATCCGCTTTCCAGGAGGGCCTCGAGAAAATCCAGGGATTCCATCGGCAGGGGGATTTCGTCCAGGATTCGTTCAACCTCCCAAAGGTCGGCTCCCGCATTCTCCCAGGCCTGCACGTCGAGCCTGCAAAAGGTGGCATAATCAATCATTCCGCGCTGATACCGGTCGAGGATCGGGCGGCCGACCGATTCCCAGATCCCAAGTCTCTCGTAAACGTATTTCCAAGGGCTCTGAACCGGCGTCAGGGTTCCGTCAAGATCCAGAAGCATCAGGGAAGGGGTTCTCTTGTCCCGCATCCGTCCAGGACCTCCTTCGCTTTTCCCCATTGTATCCCCGGGAAATTTTTTTCGAAACAGGGCTTGACTTCGTAAGAGAACTTGGCTATGATACCCGTCGCGTCGCCTGACGGGCGGCGCGAAAAGAGGTTCCAACAGCACCTTGACAAGCGTAAGGGAAGAGAGAG
>JAJUIT010000025.1 GCA_029267465.1 Synergistaceae bacterium | reverse complement strand
GGCCATACCCGCCAAGCAGCTGGGCGGCCTGTCTCGTCAGGTTTTTCATGCGGATTTGCCCCTGGCGGGCGTCGGGTGAGGTTCGGGCGGTGGGCATGTAGAGGGAAACACACGGACCCTGGGTAACCGAAGCGAGTCTTTGAACGGATTCCTTGTCAAGGATTTCCATGCGAAAACCTCCTCTCGCGTTCGATTCAGAATCATAGAAAGGAAGAGAAGGAGTAAAAAAGGAATCGATGCGCCTCGCTAAAGGCGTGAACAATCATCGGAATAAGTATAACATTGCCCGATCCCCCGGACAATGCGGGAGGAAAAGGAAAGATTCCCGTTTGACTTTTTTCCAGCGTTACCGATAGACTCAGGCTATGAAAAGACCTTTTGACCGGCTTGACTTTGTCTCATACCTCGAACATTCCATCCTCTCCCCCGGCGCCACCGAAAGCCAGGTGCTGGAAGGCTGCCGGTTCGCCGCCGAACAGGGCGTGAAACTCGTCATGGTCCAGCCCTGCTTCGTCGAAACGGCGTCCGGCGCGCTAAGGGGGACGCAGGTCCTCGTTGGAGCCGTCGTCGGGTTTCCCCACGGGTGCGATCTCACCGACGTGAAGGCCATGTCTGCCCGCCGCCTGCGGGCCCTCGGGGCCGACGAGCTGGACATGGTGGTGAACCGGTCGCTGCTTCGCTCGGGCCGGTTGCTCGAGATGGAGGCCGATATTCGCGAAGTGGTGGATTCGGCCGGTGGAGCCACGGTCAAGGTGATCCTGGAGACGGGGGAACTTTCGGAGATCGAGATCGCCCATTGCGTGGAAGCCGCGCGAAGAGCGGGGGCCGACTTCGTGAAAACCTCCACGGGGTTCGCGGGAAGCGGGGCAACCGTGGAATCCGTGAGCCTGTTGCGCCGCCTGGCAGGAATGACCCTCGGGGTGAAGGCCTCGGGAGGGATCCGGACGCTCGACCAGGCCCTGGCCCTGATCGAGGCGGGGGCCGACCGCCTGGGGCTGAGCGCGACCCCGGCGGTCCTGGCAGAATGGGACGAGCGGTTCGGCCATGCGCGATAGGCCGTCACGGTTCGCAATCCTCGCCGCGTATGCGGCGATCTACTTTGTGTGGGGATCCACCTACCTGGGCATCCGTTTCACCGTAGAGACGATGCCTCCTTTCCTGAGCGGAGGCCTCCGTTTTCTTGCGGCCGGCGCTGCCCTGTTCGCCTGGGCCTGGCTCCGGGGAGCCGAACGGCCCACCCCTTCGGGATGGCTGAACGCGGCAAAACTGGCCTCGATCATGATCCTGCTGGGATACGGCGGGGTCATGTGGGCCGAGCAGGTCGTGCCCTCGGGGATCGCCGCCCTGATCATCTCGGTGGAACCGCTCTGGTTTTTCGTGCTGGACTGGCTGGTCTTCAAGTCGGCCCGACCGCGGCTGAAGGAATGGGCGGGACTGGCCCTGGGGTTTGCCGGTACTCTTTACCTGGCCTTCGGCGAGGGGGGCGCCAGCTTCGAGGCCGTTCCGGGATACCGGATCGGGACTTTCGTCATTTTCTTCAGCACCCTCGCCTGGGTCTTCGGTTCCCTGCTTTCGCGAAAAACCCGCATCGCTGATGGCACCCTGCTTGGGACCGGCATGCAGATGCTTGCCGGCGGGATCTTCCTCACGGCAAGCGGGCTGTTGCTGGGAGAAGGCAACAGGTTCATCCTCAGCGAGATCACCCTGAAATCCTGGCTGGCCCTGGCCTACCTGTCGGTTTTCGGATCCGTCGTCGCCTTCACGGCTTTCGTCTGGCTCCTGAAGTTCGAACCCGCCTCGCGGGTTTCCACCCACGCCTTCGTCAATCCCGTCGTCGCCGTCTTTCTGGGCTGGATCCTCGGCGGAGAGCAGATCACCTCCCGGATGCTCGTCGCCGCCGTGGTGATCGTCTTCTCCGTCACCCTCATCACCCTCTCGAAAAAGGAGGACGGGGTCAGCCCCCAGGGCTAGAGGCCGTATTCTTTGAGGTCAAGACCCTTCTTTTCGGCAAATTCCTTGAGCTCGTCCTGGACGAGCTCGAGCGCGACCGCCACGATGAAGATGTCGTCGATGTAGCCGGCCAGGGGGAAGAAGTCCGGCAGGAGGTCGATGGGAGAGGCGAGGTAAAGGAGCGTCACGGTCATCGCCGCCACGGTCTTCCAGGGAAGGTCGATCTCCCCTTTCCACCAGCTTTTCAGCATCTCGAAAACGAGGGTGGCCTGCCTGGCCATGATCCGGACCTTTTCGACGGTCGATCCGCCGAGCTTCCTCAGGACCGGCTCAACCTTTTCCAGGGCCCGCTGGACATCCGTTTTCGATACTTTTTCGAGGTCGCCGTGAAACTTCTCTTCCAGTTTTTTCTGCTGCTGCTCGTCCAGTTCCGGCATCGGACAGACCCCCCTAGTGTTCCTGCCTGGCTTCCACGTCCTTTATAACTCTTTTGCGCACGTAGGGACAGGTGACCGCGGCCAGGGGGTTGTGTCCCAGCACCCGGTCCTTCACGGCCAATGTCGTGATCGGCAGTCTGCAGGTGCGGTAGAAGACCGTGTCGTGCCCGACGCAAAGGCCCATGACGATGGCCAGGTCGCACCCGGCTCTCTCAAGCTGCCCGGCCTGCCCCGCCGGGTTGCACGAAGCCGATCCAAGTCCCGGGGACTCCGCCATGTCGAGGTCTTTCTTGAGAACTCCGCCGACCTTGCAGCAGACGGCTTCAAGCTCGAATTCCCGGGAGAGGATGTCCCCCACGATCCGGGCCTCTTCGGCCAAGCCGATGCAGAAGGCCAGCCCGAGCTTTCGGCATCCCATTCTCCGGGCGAACTCCAGGATCTCCTCCAGCCGGTTTTTCACCCCGTAAAACTCGGCCTCGACCTCGCTCGCCGCCCGCATGGTCCTTCGAATTCCCGGATCGGCGTAGGCTTCGGGCAGGGGTTTTTCCACGCAGGGCTTCCCTTTGAGGCAGGTTTGTTCGGCGCAGGCATCGCATCTCAACGAAGCTTCCCCTTCTTTCGTTTTTTTATCGGCTCCGAATCTACTTTACACCAACAAAAAAGGGGATCCCGATTTTCCCCGGGGATCCCCCTCAAGGCTCACGCCCGCCTAAAACCAGGAACCGAAGCGGAAGGCTAAATCTGCTGTTTCAGGAATTCCTCCAGCTCGGCCGCGCTGGCCGCCCCGAGGAACGAATCCTTCCGGTTTCCCTGGGCGTCGAAAAAGACGGTAAAGGGGACCTGTTTCACTCGGAAGCCCTTGAACAGGGCATTCCCTGGATCGCCGCAGACTTCGACCCGGCTGAGCTCCCACTTCGAAACCACGGCTCTCAGGACGGATTCGGAGAACCCTCCCGACGTCACGGCCACGATCCGGATCCCCTGGCCGATCGGCCAGCGGGCCAGTTTTTCCAGTTCTTTCAATTCGGTGCGGCAATGGGGGCAAAGCGGGCTGAAGAACACCAGGATCGTCGGGGTTCCCTGGAGGCTTGAAAGGCTGATTTCCGATCCGTCCCGGACCGAGACCAGCGAGCTGGAAGGAAACGCGGCTTCCGCTGGAACCGCGCAAAAGCCGAAGCACAGGGTGACGGCCAGGAACCCGAAAAACAGTGTTGCTCTCTTTCTCATGGGCTTTCCCTCCCCCGGCCGCCTTTTCCTCCGGGCAGAGAAAAAAGGCGCCCTCGGAATTTTCCCGAAGGTGCCTTCTCGAATTCCTCCCACCTTCGGCAGCCAGGCTGTCGTGCCCCTCGCGGGGGTTAGACCCTCAGCTTTGCGTCCCCGCCTTTCGGCGGGTTTGCCTTTATCGGGTGAAGACTTCTCACCAGTTAATCAATCGTACGGATGTTTTCATCTTTTGTCAAGAGCCAAAAAAACCCTAAAGCCCGAGCTCTTTCAAAACTTTCCGGAAGGGTTCCATTCCGCCGTAGCCTTTCAATTCCGTCTTCTTCTTTCCCCTGCTGTCGAAAACAACCGTGTGGGGCACGCCCCTCACGTTGAACCGCTTGAACAGGAGGTTGCCCGGATCCCGGTAGAAGGGGATCCTTTTCACGCCCCAGGACGCCCGGGTCCGCTCCAGCATCTCCGCGGGGAGGCTCCCCGGCGCCAGGGCCACGACGTTGGCGCCTTCAAGCCGCCGCATGATCTCCGAATCGTTTTCGAGCTCAACGAGCTCGGTCCGGCAATAGGGTCACATGGGCGTGAAGAAGATCACAAGCGTGGGCTTTCCGGCAAAGCTTGAAGTCTGTACCGCTACCCCCCCTCCGACCGGCTCGATGGAAACGCCCTCAAGATCCCGGGAAGGCATGATCTTCACGAAAACAACGACCATGGAAAGAGCGATTCCCAGCAAAACGAGGAGAAACAGCCAGCCGAATTTTGACATTGAGATCCTCCCTCCTTCCCTTTCCGCCTCAGTGGCTTTCCCGCCTGCGGAAGTAGATCTGCGACGGCCCCTTTTCGGCTTCGCGCTCGATCTCGTAGAGATCCTGGTGCGCTTCGATCATCTTGGAAAGCTGGGAATACCCGTAGGTTCGGGAGTCGAAGGCCGGATCGAGCCGCCTCAGCGCTTTCCCCAGGTCGGAAAGCGTCGCCCAGCCGTCGTCCTGCACGACCATGTCGAAGGCCTGGGAAAGGAGCGACCGTGCCTCGGCCGTCCGATCCTCCTTCTTTCGGGGGAGAGCCTCCTCCGCGGCCGGCTGGCTCCCGCCCGCGGTTTTCTTCCCGCCGGCGGCCTTGCCCTTTTTCCGGCCCGTTGTTTTCGCTTCAGCCGGAGCCTGGGGCTTCACGAGGTTCTCGGTGTACACGAACAGGTCGCAGGCCCGGACAAACGCTTCGGGGGTCTGCATCTTGCCGATGCCGATGACGAACTTGCCGTCCTCTCGCAGGCGGATGGCCAGGCGCGTGTAGTCGCTGTCGCTGGAAACGATGGCGAATCCTTCCACGTTTCCCCCGTAAAGCAGGTCCATGGCGTCGATGATCATGGCGCTGTCCGTGGCGTTCTTTCCCACGGTGTTCTGGAACTGCTGAACGGGCTGGACCGCGTTCTGGGGGAGGTGCTTCTTCCACGATTCCATCTGCCGGCTCGTCCAGTCCCCGTAAACCCTCCGGATCGTGATCTTTCCGTACTTGGCAACTTCTTTCAGGACATCCGCCACCATGGAGGGCTGGGCGTTGTCCCCGTCGATCAGGACCGCAAACCGGATTTCCGGGCTTTCCTTCGAATTGTTCATTGAAGCGCCCCGCTTTCAGCCTGTTGATTCATTACGCTAACTCTTTTATATCACAAAACCAACGGTTCAGTCTTTCCCGGTGCTACCGGTCCGCATAAGAGTACTCGATCCGTTCGACCCTTCCTCTCCAGTAGGGGAGTCTCCCGGCGGGCAAAACCCAAGCGACCTCCCCCTCAGTCGGGATGAGCATGCCGTCACGCCGCTCGTAGCCCCAGAAACGCCCTTCCCAGGGACAACTTCCCGTTCGTTTGCCGACCGTCCTGGGCCTGGATTCGGCCCGGACCCTCTCGACGAGCCCGTCCGGGCCAAACTCAAACTCCAGCGAAACCGAGGTCCCGCCGTCCGTCAGCGTCGCCCTCGCGCGGGAGTTGTCCACGGGTTCCCACTTCAAGAAGGGACTGGGCAAAAGGACCGTCGGGTACCAGGGAGATTCCGCGAGAAACCGCATCAGTTCACCATGAGCCAGTTCCGGGGTGTTGGGCCAATCCGCCACAAAAACCACCCCCCAGATCGCAGCCTTGAGCACGCCTTCTCCCGCCGCGTAGGCGTCCCTCACGAAAACGGGGACCCCGGGGGCCATCCGGATCCGGGCCTCCCAGTCGAAGCCCGGCCTGTCCGTGACGACCTTCTGGTCGGAAGTGAAGGGCTTCCACTTTTCGCCCGCCTCGCTCATGTTGAACGTCCCCCGGTGAAAGACGCGGACGCCGGTCACTACAGGCTGCCCCTCGGACAGGACGGTCCGGAAATACCGCTGCACCGGGTCCGGGAGTCCCGCCAAGGCATCTGACCGGAACACGGCCGGGCCGCTCTTTCGTCTTTCCGCGTCCAGCTTCCTTTTGATCTCTTCCGCAGACCGGGCCCAGAGGCCCTGTCCCACGGACAGCGCCGCCCCCAAGACCAGTACCAGGAGCGCCGCCCATCCTGCCGCTCTCATTCTTTGTTTCCTCCCTGGCCAGAATCCTTCCGGTTTTGCCATCATACGGTTTCCCGGTTGCAGAACACAAGGAGGCGGAAAAGAAACGGCAGGCCGCTTTGGGCCTGCCGATAAGACCGATCCGTGTTGCGGATTCGTTCAGCTTCAAAGCGACGTCCGCTTTTCGACCCGGTCCACCCCGTCCTTCCTCCAGTAGATCCCGATCCCGAGATACGTCAGCACGATGGCGACGATCGGGTTCAGGTAGTTGAGCATGGCATAGGGCCCGTAGACGAGGGGGGAAACCCCCAGGACCGAGGTCTGGTACGCTCCGCAGGTGTTCCAGGGAACCAGCGGCGACGTCAGGGTCCCCGCATCCTCCAGCGTCCTGGAAAGCATCCGCGGCGCCAGCCCCGCTTTTTCGAAGGTGGTCTTGAACATCCGTCCCGGGATGACGATGGAGAGGTACTGGTCGCCCAAAAAGACGTTCGACACGACCGAGGAGGCCACGACGGTGGCGATGAGGCCGCCGACCCGCTTCACGTTCTTGGTCAGGGTCCCGAGCAGGACCTCCAGGAACCCGCACCGCTCCATGAACCCTCCCAGGGTCAGGGCGCAGATGACCATGGATACCGACCACATCATGGACTGCATTCCTCCCCGGCTGACCAGCTTGGCGATCATTCCGGCGACGTCCTTGGCCAGTTCCGGGTTGAGGGCGCCTAGTCCGTTTTCCGCGAGGATCTTCCCCGCGGCGGCCAGGTCCGCGGCGTCGGCCAGGTTCTGGCTCAGGGAGGCGCTGTAGCCGTTCTGGGCGATATTCCAGATGTCCCCGATGCTGACCCCCTTAAGAAGCGCGATAAAGACGCTCGTCAGGATCCCCGCGAAGATCCCCGGCAGGGCCGGCATCTTCAGGGCAGCGCAGGCAATGATGACGAGGGGGGGCAGAAAGCAGAGGGGAGAGATCGAAAATTCCGCGGCGAGGATTTGCTGGATGGCCTGGATGCGGCTCGTGTCGATCGTCCCCCCGGCAAATTTCACGCCGATAAAGGCCAGGATGGCCGCGACGATCACGTAAGTGGGGCCGGTGGTCCAGCACATGGCCCGGATGTGGTCAAAGAGGGAAGCCCCCGAAACGGCCGGGGCCAGGTTCGTGGTGTCGGAAAGGGGGCTCATCTTGTCCCCGAAGTAGGCCCCGGAGATGATGACGCCGGCGGTCAGGGCCACGGGCACGCCAAGCCCGTTGCCGATTCCCAGCATGGCGATGCCGATCGTCCCCGAGGTCTGCCAGGAGGAACCCGTGGCAAGGGAGATGATGGAGCAGATCAGGAGGGTCGCCAGCGGAAAGAACGACGGTTTCAGGATGAACAGGCCGTAATAGATGAGGCCGGGCACGATCCCCGCAACGAGCCAGATCCCCACCAGGATCCCGACGCTCATCAGGATCATGTTGGCCTGCATGGCGGCCATGATGCTGTTGAGGGCGCTTTCTTCCAGGTGGGCCCAGGGGATCTTCATGACGAACCTTCCCACCAGGGCGACGAAGATCGCCGCCGTGACGATCGGCATGTGGACTTCCGCCTCGACCTTGATCACCGCCCAGGAAATCAGGGCGGCAACCACGAGAAAGACCCCCATGGACAACCCCAGGCTGGGCTTACCGGCTGCTTTGGCTGCGTTTCCTTCCATTGCTTCCTTCACCTCCCGAAAATCAGGCCGTCACCTTGGCCATGACGGCCTCGTGATAGCCCGTGACGACCTTGGTGTAGCCGGAAAGTTCCCTGTCCAGGCGGGGATCCCCCGTGTCGACTCGAAGGGGTGCCCCCGCGAGGGCCGACAGTTTTCCCGGGACCGCGGCCACAAGGATGTTTTCCTTTCCGACCCGTTTCAGGACGTCGGGGCTGAACTGCTGGTTGCCCCGGCCAAAAAGAAAGCCCTGTCCCCCGATGGGCGTCACGATGATCCGGACGTTCCCTTCGGGTTCCCGGGCGATGAGTTCGAGCAGTTCCCGCTCGCCGCAGTCTTCGGCTACCAGCTTTCCATCCTTGGCCGCGTCGACCCCCAGGAGCGTCCCCTCGAAGCCCATGGCCCTCTTCAGCTCCCGCGTGGTGGTCCCGGGCCCGACCAGGGCAAGCGCCCCCGGTTTCAATTTCTCCAGCAGGTCCGCCGCGATGGCTTTCTGCAGGGCGGCCTCGCTTCTGGGGCTTCCGGACTTCAGCCCCTGCAGGTGCCTTCTGTCAGCGGGGACGGGCAGGTACCCGAAAAGCCTGGACCGGACTTCCCCCTTCCGGAAGGCTTCCTCGTCGATGTCCATGACCTCGGCCAGTCGCCGGGACGGCCTTCGGCCCCGGACCAGCGAAAGGACCGCCTCCCCGGCGTGAAGCGGCGTTGCCGCGTAGACCGCGGAGTGGATCTTCACCCCCGCCGGGATCCCCAGGCAGAGAACGTTCTCGCCCACCGCCTCCGTGATGTCCCGGGCAGTGCCGTCGCCTCCCGCGAACAGCAAAAGATCCACTCCCGCTTCCGCCATTCTCCGGGCCGCTTCCTTCGTGTCCTCGGGCCCGGTTTGCGGGCCGACCCCGAGGCCGATCGCCCGGAAAGGCAGCCCCGCTTCGACCGCGGCGGTTTCCCCCATCAGGCCCGGACAGGTGAAGAGGCAGAGCTCGTCCTTCACCGGCAGGAGAACCCGGAGGGCCAAGGCGGCCCGGGAAGGAGCCAGGGGAATTGCCCCCAGCTCCCTCGCCTTCGCGAGGCAGTCCGCGCCGTCGGTCCCTTTCAGACCCACGCGGCCGCCCATCCCCGCCACCGGGTTGACGATCAGGCCCAGCCGGAACATGCGAAGCCCGTCCCCCTGCCGCCTAGGCGTCCTTCGGCTGGAAGTAGCCGTCGAAACGTTTCCGGTACATGCGCCAGGTGATCGCCCACCGTTTCGGGTCCTCCAGGTAGTCGTGGTCCACGTGGTGGATGACGCTCCTGTGCGGTGCGTGCCGGAGGATTTCCGGGTCCGTGTAGGCTTCCTCGACGATCCGCTCCAGGATGGCCAGGTACTCGTCCAGCTCGTCCCTGGAATAGGATTCCGTGGGCTCGATCGTGAACGGCTCCGGAACGATGAACGGCTCGTGGCTGGTCCAGATGTGTCCCGCGTAGTCGAAGATCCGGTTCTGGACGTCGGCGATACCCAGGCCGGTCTCCTCCTTCAGCTTCTGGAAGCTGTACCGGACCTGCTCCATGCGGTGCTCTCCCTCGGCGTAGGGCGGAGCCCCGGCCCCCTTCATCTTGAGGATCTTCTGGAAAACGTAGTTGTTGTTCAGGGTGGCGACCCGGGCCACCTCCAGCAGCCCCTCGGCCCCCAGGTTCATGATCCAGGCGTAGGCCCGCACCACGGCCGGAAGGACCCCGTAAAAATCCTTCATCTTGCCGATGGTCTTCGGAACGCTGTAATCCAGGAAATACTTCCCGCTCTCTTCGCAGAAGCCCACCAGCGGAACGGGCAGGTAGGGGACCAGGTGCTCCGCCGCCCCGATGACCCCGCAGCCCGGGCCGCCGCACCCGTGGGGGGTCGAGAAGGTCTTGTGGATGTTGAAGAAGCAGAGGTCGAAGCCGGCTTCCTTCGCCCGGGTGACGCCCAGGATCCCGTTGGCGTTGGCCTGGTCGTAGCTGCAGATCCCCCCGTGAGCGTGCACCAGGTCGGTGAACTCGCGGATCCGGTCGTTGTAGAGGCCGATATCCTCGGGGTTGGTGATCATCAGCGCCGCCGTCCGGTCGGAGACGGCCGCCTTGAAGGCCTCGAAATCGGGTCTTCCCGTGACGGGGTCGGGGTAGATGGTGATGACCTTAAAGCCCCGGAGCTTGGCCACCGCGGGGTTGGAGGGATGCGAAAAGATCGTCGTGATGATCTCGTCCTTTTGGTCCCTCAGGCCGTGGTCGTCCACCCAGGCCCGGATGATGGCCGCGATCCCCGAAAGGGCCTGGGAGCCGCCGCCGGGATGCAGGCAGAAACGGTCGAGGCCGGAGATCGACTTGAGCAGCTGTTCGGTCCTGTACATGATTTCCAGGGCTCCCTGCAAGGTGCTTTCGTCCTGGAGCGGATGGAGGTCCGCCACCTTCGGGGAGCCGGCCAGGCGGTCGTTGACCTTCGGGCTGTACTTCATCGTGCAGGTTCCCTGGCCGATGTCGATGTTGAAGTCCGCCCCCAGGTTCTCCTGGCTGAGGCGCAGGAAATGCTTCAGCACCCGCATCTGTCCCATCTCGGGAAGGGCGGGCGGGGTCTCCCGGCGCATGCCTTCGGGCAGCTCCTCCAGGGCTTTTTTACCGGCGGCCTCGATCAGGGGGCCGCCCTCGGGGACCAGGATGCCCCGTTCGCCGGGAGCCGACAGCTCGAAGATCACCGGCTCATCCCATCGCGCCTGGTGAAAATCACGGATTTTTTCCTTCATGTCCATGCCCATTTTCTTTCCTCCCTTTCTCTTCCGCCCTACCGTTGGATCACTTCGGCCAGGGCTTCGGCGAGGGCGTCGATGTCCTCCTGGGTGACGACCTCGGTGAAGGCGTAAAGGGCCGCCTGTCCCAGTTCTGGGAAGGCCCCGGACAGGTCGTGGCCGCCGAAGATGCCCTTCTCCAGGAGGGCCTGGTTGATTTCCTTCACGGTCTTTCCCGTTCCGTCGAAGTTCACGGGAACCTCCTTGAAGAAAGACCGGCCGATGGCCGGAACCCGCACTCCCGGGATCTCTCCCAGCTTCCGGATCGCGTAGGCGGTCCGGCCCATGCAGGCCTCCCCCAGCTCCTTCATTCCCCTGGGCCCCATGAGGGCCAGGTACACGGCCGCGGTGATGCCCCAGAGGGCCGCCGCGGTCCCGACGAACTCCTTGGCGTTTTCCCGCTTGGCAAAGGAAGTCCGCTCCCAGGCCACGTCCCCGAACCCCCACTCCCGGTGCGTCGTCGGGGCGATGCCGAAGAGGCGGCTCGGGTATTCCTCGATGAACTTCACGTCGTCAGGGGCCCCGATGAATCCCCCGCGTCCGCCTCCCATGAACATGTGGATCCCCAGGGGCTGGATGTCCCCGCAGGTGAGGTCGGCGCCGTAGTTGCTGGGCGGGGTCAGCACCCCCAGGGAGGAAGGGTCGGCATAGACGACGCAGAGGGCTCCCTTCGCGTGGGCGGCCTCGGAGATTTCCCGCCCCCTCGTCTCGATGAAACCCAGGTAGGAGGGGTTCTCGAAG
Source organism: Synergistaceae bacterium (assembly GCA_029267465.1). Taxonomy (GTDB): domain Bacteria; phylum Synergistota; class Synergistia; order Synergistales; family 79-D21; genus 79-D21. The sequence goes on along the minus strand of JAJUIT010000025.1, from coordinate 10,758 downwards.
TAGACGGCGGCCGTCTTCTCCGAGAGCTTCGACGCCAGGTCCGCCGCCTCCAGCAGGCCCGTGCCCGCCTCGTGCGCCACGAGGGTGACCTTCATGTCCGGGGTAAGGTAGCCCCGGATGGCCGAAAGGCGGTCCGGGGATGTGGTGTCGGCGACGAGGACCTCGTCGCGCTTCGTGATGCGCCCGGCCATCCGCAGGGCCGTGCCGGCCGCCTGGGAGCCGTCGTAAGTCGGGACGTTGACGACGTCCACGTCCAGAAGTTCCGCCATGAGACTCTCGTATTCAAAAAGGGCCTGGAAGCGACCGTGGTCCTCGTAGGGCTCCCCCGCGTAGGCCGTCAGGAACTCGCTTCGGCCGTTGATCTCGTCGCAGACCGCCGGGACGTAGTGGTTCCAGCAGCCCCCTCCGAGAAAGCACAGGAGTTCCCCGCTCGTCCGGTTCTTCGAGAGGATTCCTTCCACGTGCCGCCGCAGGGCCGCCTCGGAAAGGAACGGCTTGGGCAGGTCCAGCAGGCCCTTCACGCGCAGGTTTTCCGGGATGCAGCGGAAGAACTCCTCGATGTCGCGGGCGCCGATGCTTTTCAGCATCTGGGCCTGGACTTCGGGAACCGAGTTGGGAATGTAGGGGTGCACGAATTTTTCCGACATGTCCAGTCTCTCCTCCCTATTGCGAACGCATCAGGCGGTTCCGCCGCCGTCGACGACAAGCACCGCTCCGCTGACCCACGGCGAGAGGTCGCTGACCAGGAAGTAGACCGCCTTCGCGATGTCGATCGGCTGCCCCACCCGGTGGATCGGCCGGTCGGCGCTCTCGGCAAGCCATTTGTCGAGGTCCATCCCCAGCTGGCGCCCCTCGTCTCTCAGCAGGGGCGTGTCCACGTCGCCCGGGCAGACGCAGTTGACCCGGATGTTCTGGGGGCCATGGTCGATGGCCATGGCTCTCGTCATGTTGACGGTCCCGCCTTTCGCGGCACAGTACGCCACGGCTTTCGGGCCGCCTTTCACTCCCCAGCCGGAACCGATGTTGACGATGCTGCCGCCCCCCTGTTCCGCCATGACGGGGACGACGTACTTGCTGACCAGGAAGATGCCCTTCAGTCCCACGTCCAGGACGAGGTCCCACTCTTCTTCCGTGAGGTCCACCACCGTCTTCCGCCGGATGACCCCCGCGCAGTTCACCAGCGCGTCGATTCTCCCGAAGGCTTCCTTCACCTCGGCCACGCCCTTCCGGCAGCTCTCTTCCGACCGGACGTCCACCTTGACGAAGCGGGCCTTCGGCCCGAGCTCACGAGCCGCGGCAGCCCCCTTCGCCTCGTCCACGTCGAAAAGGGCAACCGACGCCCCCATCTCCGCCAGGAAGCGGGCGCACCCCAGGCCGATCCCGCTGGCCCCGCCGGTGACGATTGCCGCCCGGCCTTCCAGGCTGAACCCTTCACAGCTGCATCCCATCTGTTTTTCTCCCTCCTCTTCGTTCCGTGCGAAACCTCCTACGAATAGAGGCCCGCCGTTTCTCCCCCGTCGATCCGGATATCGGCCCCCGTGATGTACGCCGCCTCGTCGGAAGCCAGGAAAGCGTACAGGGCGGCGATCTCCTCCGGCTCGGCGTGACGCTTCATGGGAATCCCCTCGTTGACTTTCGCCAGCATCTCCGGCGTGTACTCGGCCTTTTGCATCGGGGTGAGCACGTACCCCGGGCAGACGGCGTTGACCCGAACGGTCGGCGCCAGCTCGAGAGCCATGGTCTTGGCCAGCAGGATCACCCCCGCCTTGGAAGCGTTGTAGTCCGCGTACCAGCGGTGCCCCTCGGTGCCGTTGGAGGAAGCGGTCATGAGGATGACCCCGCTTTTCTGGGCCAGCATCCGGACCGCGGCCTCCCGCGAGCAGAGGAAGACCCCCCGCAGGTTGACCCCCATCACCCGGTCCCACTGCTCGGGCGTGATGTCCACGAAATCCGACCTCACGCTGATGCCCGCGTTCGCCACCAGGACGTCGATCCCGCCCATGAGGGCGTCCATCTCGGCAAACGCCTTTGACACCGATCCCGGATCGCTGACGTCGGCGCACAGACCGCCCTCGAAGGCCGGGTTCTCGACAAGGACCTTTTCCAGGGCCTCCCGGTTCACGTCGAGAACCGCCACCCGCGCCCCCTCGGACGCAAAGCGGACGGCAGTCGCCAGCCCGATGCCGCTGGCCGCTCCCGTCACCAGGACCCTTTTCCCCTTGAGTTCCTCGTACCGCGCCAAGGAAATCCACCTCCCGTTTCCATCGTTTTGATTGACAAAGAACCGGTTCGACGGTAGTCTACCATAAGTTGGATGCAAAGTATACCGTGTATTCTGATAGGGGGGGAAGAGCATGAAACCGGTCCTTGTTACCGGGGCGCGGATCTGGACGGGAAATGAGCCCCGGCCTTTTGCCGAAAGCCTGCTGGTCGTTGGAAGCCGTTTCGCCGCCGTCGGGTCCGAAGAGGAAGTCCTGGCCCATCCCCGCTCGAAGGACGCCTTCCGGATCGAACTGGCAGGCGAAGGGATCGTCCCCGGCTTCACCGATGCCCACATTCACCTGGCGGGGCTCGCCCGGCAGCACTGGGAGGTCAGCCTTGAGGGCAGCCGTTCCCTGGAGGAAGCGCTCGGCCGGGTCCGGGAGCGGGCCGCTTCCGTCGAGCCTTTGGACTGGATTTACGCCGTGGGGTTCGATGAGACCTGGTGGCCGGAGAAGCGGAAACCTTCCCAGGCGGACGTGGATGCCCTGGAGCTTCCCAACCCCGTTCTGCTAAGGCGGGTCTGCGCCCACGTCCACGTGGCGGGAAGCCGTGCCATGGAGCGGGCCCGGCTGTTCCGGGAATCGGGCGTCTTCCTTGAAAGCGAAGTCCAGCCTCTGACCGATGCCATGGCCCGCGAATCGCAAGGGAAGGCCCTTTCCGCCGAAACGCTCCTTCAGGCCTGCAGAAAGCTGGCCTCCTGGGGGACCACATGCGTCCACACCTGCAGCGCGGGAAGCTACGGGCTGGAGGAGGACCTGTCCCTCTACCAGGAGCTTTTCGAACGCGGGAGCCTTCCGATTCGCATCGTTTCCTACCACGACAGTCTCCCGAACTACCGGTTCAGGAGCGGATACGGAGACGACTGGATCCGCTTCGGAGGTTTCAAGCTCTTCCTGGACGGTTCCCTCGGTGGTCGAAGCGCCGCCCTGACGGAGGATTACGCCGACCTGCCGGGACACAGGGGACAACTGAACCTGGAGGACGCAGAGCTAGCCGCTTTCCTCGAAGAGGCGTTCTGCCGCGGGATCCAGGTGCAGGTCCACGCCATCGGCGACGCGGCCATCGACCAGGCCCTCGACGCCTTCGAGGCCTTTGCCGGGCGAAAGAGCCCCCTGGAATTTCCCTTCCGCCTCAACCACGTGATTTCCACCCGGCAGGACCATTTCGAGCGCCTGGCCCGGCTCCGCCCCGCCTGCGACATCCAGCCCATCCAGGCCGTCAGCGACATGGACATGGCACCCCTCCGGCTCGGCCTTGAGCGGAGCCGCGGCGCCTACGCCTGGAAGACGCTGGAAAACCTGGGGCTTCTGCTTTTGGGTTCCAGTGATGGGCCGGTGGACACCGCAAACTTGTGGATTTCCGTCGACGCCGCAGTCAACCGCCGGAAACTGGACGGCTCCGGGCAGACGTGGAAAGAAGAAGAACGCCTGAGCCTCGATTCGGCCCTTCGGCTTTTTACCGTGAACCCCTGGCGGGTCATCGGCCTCGGAAAGCAGTTCGGCCGGATCGCTCCCGGCATGGCAGCCGACTTCTGCATCCTTGACCGCGATCCGTTCGCCATCCCCGCAGAGGACCTCCACCAGGTCACCGTCGCGGGAACCTTCGCCGGGGGACGTTTGACCTGGGACCGGGCGGGAAACCTGGGACAAATGGAGTAGCAGGACTTGGCGGAAGCCTTTTCCGTTGCGGTATGATGGGAATCGACGAACCGCCTGCAGGAGGAGGAAATTCCGTGAAAGGGCCCGAAATCTATTCGACATCCGCCGAAACGGTCTACCGCCAGCTTCTCCACCTGATCTTCTCCAAGCAGCTGAAGCCCGGGCAGCGCCTCCCCGAGGTTCTCCTCGCGGAACAGCTGAACGTCAGCCGGACTCCCGTCCGGGAGGCCCTGAGGCGCCTGGCCAACGAGGGCCTGGTGACGCTGATGCCCAACGTGGGGGCCCGCGTCGTGACGCCGACGCGGCAGGAGATGCTGGACACCTACGAGGTCCGTAACGTCCTGGAATGCCTGGCGGTCCGGAGGGCAGCCGAGCGGATCACGGCCGTCCAGCTGGCCCGCCTGGAGGAGAAGATCGAGGAGGAGGTCGCCGTCTTCGCCGAGCGGGACCTGGAAGCCTACATCGAGATCAACAACGCCTTCCACCGGATCATCGCCGAAGCCAGCGGGAACCTCCCCCTGGCCGACACGATCGAAAATTACCTGGCCCGGACCTTCGTCTACATGGTCTTCTTCGAAAGCTTCTTCGACTTCGACACCAACCCGAGCCTCGAGGAGCACCGGGCGATCCTGAAGGCCCTGCGGGCGCGCGACGCCGACCAGGCGGTCCTGCTGATGGACCGGCACATCCTCCAGGCAACGGAGGACCTGTGCCGGAAGGACCTGGAATCGCCCGAAACCGACCCCCTCTAGTACCCGGATGAAAGGCCATCTCCTGGGCGTTTTCCTCGTCATCCTGGTGGGTCTTTTCGGCGGTGCGACCGGCCCCGTGGAGCGCTTCGCCTTCCAGGCCGGGCTGACGCCCCTTTCGATCAACGCCGCCCGCCTCCTGATTTCCACGATCCTCATCCTGGCCTTTGCGGCCTTCAGGCGCCCGGATGCCCTGGTCGTGGAGCGGCCGGAACTTCCCGGGCACATCCTGAACGGAGCCGTCGGGATCGGGGTGACCTACGTCGCCACGAACATCGCGTTCGTGCGCATCCCCGTCGGCCTGGCGATGATGCTGTTCTACCTGGCTCCTTTCTGGGTGATGATCGCGGCCCGCCTTTTCTGGAAAGAGCCGGTCACGCCCCTCCAGGCGGGGTGCCTGCTGCTGGCCCTAACCGGAACCTGGATCGCGGTGGGCGGCATCGGCGGGAACCGGCCGGACCTTTTCGGGACCCTCTGCGCCGTCGCGGGCGGGATGGGATACGCCTGCTACATCCTGAGCGGCCGGTACGGGGTCGGGCGCAAGGAGCCGTTCAAAGCCTATATCCAGGCCTTCCTCTGGGGACTCTTGGTCGTTTCGGCGGCCGCCCTCGTCACGGGAGAAGCCAGAACACTGCTTCAAACCACCGCCCGGGGGTGGATTTCCCTGGTTGTCCTGGCCCTGGTCTGCACGCTCGGCGTCTACGGGCTGCTCATGGCCTCTCTCCGCTTCATTCCCGGAAGCGTGGCCTCCATCGTTTCCATGAGCGAGATCGCCTTCGCAGCGGGATGGGCCTGGCTGCTCTTCCGCGAGATCCCCTCCCCCGAGGTCGTGAGGGGGGGCTTGCTCATCATCGTTTCGGTCCTCCTCCTTGGTTTCGGAAAACGCAAGGCCGGCCCGCGGGACCGCGGGCCGGCCCCGGAAAACGCGGTTTTCTCCCGCCCTTCTTCCTAGAGGGTCCCCTTCGAGACCCAGTGCGCCAGCCACCCGTAGAGGGAGAGCATGAACGGCACGCGCATGATGAACACCACGAAAGCCCCCATCGGAAGCACGGACCGGAGGGTCAGCAAAAAGCGCTCTGCGGGTTCTTTCCGGGCGATGTGGCCCAGGACCCCCTCGCAGAGAACGAAGGCAAAAAGGTAGAAAAACCACCGGTGTCCCGCCGAATAGTTGTGCATCGCCAGGATGGTGACGGTCGCGCAGTAGGCGGCCCATCCTCCCTGGATGTAGGTCTCCGCCGCGACGAACAGGACCTGGATCCCCTTCCCGAAAAGAGAGGAGGGGCTTTCCCCTTCTACGCCGAACGCCTCCCGCGCCGCCTTCACCACGGGGATGACAAGACGGACGTAGGCAATGGCGAAAAGGAACGCCGTGCTGATCAGGGGGATGAAAAAATGCGCGAGCAAGAGTCCTCTCTCCTCTCCGGCCGGCGTTTTTCCGCCGCGGGTTTCACGCCGTCCATTCTAGCATTCCGGCAGGGGTTCCCAGGCGCCCTCGTGAAGCTGCTTCATCACCGGGCAATAGATCATCCCCTCCTGGACCGTCTTGAAGCAGGCGTTGCAGGAGATGCATTCCGCCGGCCGCAGGTCTCCCTCCGCCCAGCGGTTCACGAGATCGCTTTCGGCGATCAGGGGGCGACAGAGCGAAAAGAGGTCGGCAACCCCTTCCTCCAGGAAACGGGCCGCCGTGCGGGGGCTCTTCAGGCCTCCCACAAGCGCGACGGCCGCCCGGGCCCCGACCCTGGATTTCACCAGGGCGGCGTGGGCCGCGAAGTACCCTTCGTCGACCCCTGCCCGGATCCCGAGGCGTGAATTCATTCTCTCGACCCCCACGTACCGCGCCCCGCCTGAAACCTCGATCCCGTTCGCCCCTGCCGAAACGAGCCTCTCCGCAAGGCGGGCTCCCTCCTCGGCCGTGTATCCCCCGTCCCGTTCCTCGGAGACGCTCAGTTTCCACCAGACCGGGAAATCCGGCCCCACGCAGGACCGCACCTCTTCCTGCACCGCCAGGAGGATCGCTGACCGGGAGTCGAAATCCCCTCCCCACTTGTCCGTCCGCCGGTTGAAAACGGTCGACAGAAACTGCATCAGCAGGTAGCCGTGGGCCCCGTGCAGCTGGACGCCGTCGGCCTCGCCCTCCTTCACGCGGCGCGCGGCCGCCCCGAAGTCCCGGACAATCCGTTCGATCTCGGATTCCCCCAGTTCCTCGACCCGGTTGCCGAACACGGGGTCCTTTTCCATCGCCGACGGTCCCTTGATGCTCCCCTGCCTCACGGCGGCCGGGTTGCTGACGGCCCCCCCGTAGGCAATCTGAACGATCAGCCGGGCCCCCCTGGACTGGACGGTATCGGCCAGCTTTCTCACGTCCTGGATCCGTTCGTCGGAGTCCACGTTCATCTGGCGCACCTGGGCCCGTCCATCGGGGGAAACGTTGGCGTAGCCGGAAATGATGCCCCCGACCCCCCCGGCAGCCAGTTCCGCGTAGCGGGAAAGCAAGGGAGCGGTCACCTCCCCGGAAACCTCCGTGCAGCCGGCCAGCCAGGTGGCGGACCTCAAGAAACGGTTCCGGAAGGTCATCCCCCCCGCTTCAACCGGTTCGAAAAGCCTTGCGATCGATCGTTCCATCGTTCATGCCTCCTTCTTTTTAAAAAGCGGGCCAGGGCCCGGCTTTGCCTTCGCCATGACCCAAAAAGCCTGCAGGGCGAGGGCCGCGGCGAAGACCTCGAAACCCGCCGCCTGCCCCGCGACCTGCGCCACGAGCCCAACCAGGGGCGGACCCAGGAAGTTCCCGATGCCCCAGAACAGGAAATAGGCCCCCGAGATGGTTCCCTTGAGGGTATCCGGAACCGTTTCGTTGAGGAAGGCCATGGAGGAGAGGTAGAAGGTCCCGAGTCCAAAGCTGAGGATCGCAAAGGCCCCGAAAATCCAGGGACTCGAGAGCACCGGGATGGAAGCGATGCCGGCGGCGGTCAGGATCAGCCCGGCGGCCATCAGCGGACGGCGCCCCCTCCGGTCGGAAAGGGAACCCGTCAAGAATTGCGAGGCGCAGACCGTGATGTAGAAAAGGGAAAAGTACACGTTCACGGAAGCCTGGGAAAAGTGCCGCGCCCCGATCACGTAGGCGGGGATCACCGTGAGAACGATCCCGTACGCCACCCCGTGCAGGGCGATTCCAACAAAGGCTTTCAGGACCCCGGCCTCCCGGGTCAGAATCCGGAGAGTTGCCAGGTTCAGCGTTTGCCGGGGCAGATCGGCGGCGGGGCGGACATTTCCCAGGGTCAACCCGACGATGGCGGCCCCCACCGCACACGTGGCGGCATAGAAGAGGAAGGGGGCCTGATCCGGCCAGCGCCCGGCCAGGAGAACTCCCAGAAGGGGACCGAAGGTAAGCCCCAGGTGGCTCGCGGCGTTGTAGAACCCGATGACCGTTCCCTTTTTCTCCGGGTACGCGATCGAAAGGACCGCGGGCCCCAGCGCCCAGACGGGGGCTTCCCCGGCTCCCTGGAAGATTCTTCCGGCGAAGATCAGCAGGGCGGAAGGGGCAAAGGCGTATCCCAGGCCCACCAGGGCGCAGAGGAGGTATCCCCAGAAGAGGAAAGGCCGGAACCCCCAGCGGTCGGCAAGGTTTCCCACGGGAACCTGCAGAAGGATGTACGAAGCGGCAAAAGTGGAAGCCAGCATCCCGACCATGGAGGGACTCCCGGTGAGGGCCAGGATCTTTCCCGGAAGGATGGCCACGATGAGACCAACACCCAGCATCATGACGAAGACGGAAGCGTTGAGGCCGAGAAGGATCCTGGAACGTTTCACGGCGTTTGCCCCCCTCGAAGGAGGAATTGTTCAACAAACGGACCATTCGTGCCTTATTGTTCAAGGCTTTCCGGTGTTCTTCCTGGATATTTTAAAGCATCTTCCCCAGGGGTTGAAGGACCAGGCGGAATTGCAGGAGGCTTTCGACAAACGCCGGAACGGAAAGGGGGTGGCGGCTGTACCGGAACAGGCGTCCCCCGACGAACCCCGCGCTTTGCTCCCAACCGTCGGCGGAAGAAGCCAGGGCGTCCTCAAGAAGGCCGGCCCCTTCACGGAAACCGCGGATGGGCAGGACCTTCACCGCCGAGGGGCCAAATTTCCGGGCAAGGGCCTTCATCTTCCGGTCGAGGCCATACTCCTCGACTCCGAGCGCGACCGAAAACGGCAGGCGGTGCGGACTGCCCTCACCCTGCAGGATCAAAATCCAGGCCCCGGAATCGAAATCCGTCCTTTCCAGGGCCTTCCAGGGGATTTCCAGGGGACGCACGGTTTCCTCCAGGAACAGGTCTTCGTCCCATCCCGCCGAAACGGCAAGGGCTTCGATCTTCCCCCGGGTCTCGAGAAACGCCCTGGCGAACGCGGGGTCGGTGTGGTAATCGGGCAGGAAGTACCGGGTGTCCGGGCCCTGGGAGATCAAGAGGACCGCCCCGCGGGAAGGCCCCTTGCCCAGTGCCGCCAGCTCGAGAAGGTGGCGGCGGCCCCGCTCCGTCACCGCGTCGGGGAACATGGCCATCGGCCCCTGGAAGAGCGTGCAGGACTTCACCTCCAGAAACAGCCGGTTCACGCCGCGCCCCAGGAGGAAATCGAAGCGGCTGTTCCCGCTTTGGACTTCGCTCTCGAGGACCATCCACCCCTCGAGGCCCGAAACGGCACCGCGCCCGAGAAGGTGGCGCGCCAGGGCATTGGTGCGGATCGTGTCCAGGCAGATCCACCTCCCGTTTCTGCGGGCCGCGACGGCCTTGTACTTCAGGCTTGGGCCCTGGGGCGCGGGAAGAAGGGCCAGTTCCGTTCCCGGGAAGAGGATTTCCCAGAGGCGGCCGGGGTTGGGCAGGTGGGCCAGGACCGTTTTCCCCTCCAGGTCGGCTTCCACCACGAAGCGGTTCAGGCGGCGACGGAAGGTCCCGCGGAGAGCTTTCCCCCCGGGGAAGGCCCGGAAGCGTTCAACGGTCAACGGAGGCGACCCTCGCGGGCTTGTTTCGGGCCCATTCGAGCAAACGGCCTGCCTCCCAGGTGTTGATCACCCGCTCGGGAGGGATCCAGGCCCGCCGGGCCACGGCAACCCCGAACCGGAGAAAATCGAACTGCTCCGGAGCGTGCGCGTCCGTGCTGACCGCAAAAAGGCACCCGAGCTCCAGGGCCCTCCTGGCCAGGGAATCGGGCAGGTCGAGCCGCATGGGGGAAGCGTTGATTTCCAGCGCCGTCCCGGTGAGGGCGGCTTCCGCAAAGATCCGGTCCCAGTCGGCATCGGCCCCGGACCGGCCCTTCCCGGTCAGGAGGCGGCCCGTGGGATGCGCCAGGATGTGGACGAACGGGTGGCGCACGGCCGATAGAAACCGCGCGGTCACCTTTTCCCGTTCCCCCGCTAGGACGGAATGGACCGCGGCGACGACGAGATCCATCTTCGACAGCAGGTCGTCGGAAAAATCAAGGCTCCCGTCCGAACGGACCTCCACCTCCGTTCCGCAGAGGAGCCGAAAGTTCTCGGGAAACGACCGCTGCAGGGAGCGGATTTCGGAGCATTGCCGAAGCAGGGCTTCGGGGGAAAGCCCGCCCGCGACGGCCAGGCCCTGGGAATGATCGGTCACGAGAAGATACTCCAGTCCCCTCTGGCGTGCGGCGAGCACCATCTCCTCCAGGGACGCCCTCCCGTCGCTTGCCTGGGTGTGGCTCTGCAGGTCTCCCTTCAGGTCGGACTCCTCGAGAAGGCGAGGGAGGTCTCCTCTCAGGGCCGCCTCGATCTCTCCCCGGCCCTCCCGGAGCTCCGGCGGAATCCAGGGCATCCCCAGGGCTTCGTAGACCGCTTCCTCCTCGGCGCAGAGCAGCTCGCTGCCGTCTGACCGCTTCAGGGCGTACTCGCTCAGGCTGTATCCTTTTTTCAGGGCCAGTTCCCGAAGCAGGACGTTGTGGGCCTGGCTGCCGGTGAAATACTGCCAGGCGGTGCCCCATCGGGACCGCTCCACCACCCGGAGGTCCCCCTGCATGCCCCCGCGGAACCGGACGCTCATCTTGGTCGGCCCCCGAAGGAGAACCTCTTCCACCAGAGGACTTGCGGCCAGGGCATC
>JAJUIT010000041.1 GCA_029267465.1 Synergistaceae bacterium | reverse complement strand
GTGGAGTTCCCAGGCTCCCTTGGAGGAGCCCTCCCCGCCGATCACCACCAGGGCATCGGCACCGGCCGTCTCGAGACGGGCCAGGGCTTCCCTCTGGCCTTCTTCGGTCTTGAAGCGCTCGCTGCGGGCCGTCCGGAGGAATGTCCCGCCCCGGTGGATGATGCTTCCCACGCTGCCCTTTTCCAGGGGGATGAAGTCGCCCTCCAGCAATCCCTCGTAGCCCCGCTGGACGCCGATCACTTCCATCCCTTCGTAGATCGCGGCCCGGGTCACCGCCCGGATCGCCGCGTTCATTCCGGGAGAGTCCCCTCCGCTCGTCAGTACCGCGATTTTCTTGAGGCCGGGCATTTTCAACCTCCTCAATTTTCCGCAAAAAACGGGGCGCTTTGCGGCGCCCCGCGGATTTTCCAAAAGGTCCAGGACTACTGTTTCTGCAGCTCGGACATGCGCGCCTGGATCTTCTCGATCTCGGCCTTCACCTGCTCAAGCTTGCCTTCAAGGTCTTTCTTCTCGCCGTTCAGCTTCTCGAGTCTCTTGATCAGCCGGTCCATCTCCAGCCTGGCGCCGGCTTTTCCGGCAAAGAGCTTTTCAGGGTTGTCGTTGGCCACATCCCAGACGAATTCGGCAGTCTTTGCCTTCATCGTCATGCTGATCGAGCCGCTCACTTCCAGCTTGACCGTTTTCGCCCCTTTCAGGAGATCACGGCCAGTTTTTCCATCAAAACGAGGGAAATAGACCATCCCTTCAATCTTGTCTTGGACCCGGAAATTCAAGCGAGGATCGTAATCTTTCGGTTCGTAACGTTTCCCGCCGATCCACAGCCAGACCTGTTTCCCAAAGGGGGCCATGTGCAGGGCGGGGCCGCGGTTGTCAAAGGAAAGCCTCACGGGAATCGAGTCCTCGAGGTTCAGCGTCTTCAGGAACTGGTACTTGTAGCGGTCCAGCTCGTCGGCCGTCCAGAGGTTCTTGTCGGCTTCCTTCTGAACGGTTGCCTCGATGAACTCCGCGGAGTAGTAGGTCGCGGTAATGGAAAGGGAATCTCCACGGTCCGCAAAATCCTTGGTCTTGGACCACCTGTTCAGGACGGAATCATACGAGGAGGCCCATGCCCAAGAAGCAAACAACGTCAAAAAAATTGCGAACCCCGGGATCCAGGTCTTGCGCATTCATCGATACCTCCAGTCAAGGAAAAAAAATGGGGCGGGAGCTAAGCTCCCACCCCAAGTCTAGCACAATTTCCTAGAAATTGACCGTGGTGCGGAACCACACCATGTCGTCGCCGTCTTTGGTGATGGCGTCGCCACCCAGCTTGTCATAGCCGAGCTCGAACCAGAGGTTCGGGGTGTAGTTGTAGCGGACGCTGGCCGTCCAGTTGTAGTAGTCGGCGTCATCGTCATCCACGTCGAAATCGGCGTACCGGACGTAGGTCCACCACTGGTCGTTCCACTTCTGCTTCGCGACGATGTTCAGAACAGCCGTGTCAGCGTAGACGCGCGGGCCATCGAGGAAAAGGCTCCCGCTGAGGGCCCAGGCATAGGGATCCGCATTGGCGAACACGAAGCCCTGATCGAGCTGCGCATATTCGATCCAGAGATCCGTGAACTTCAGCGCATCCTGGCTGACCTGCAGGATCGCCTTCCAGGCGCTGGGCGAATCGTCGGTGTAGTCGTCATACAGCCAGCCATCGTTCAGGTCCTGCACGAAGTACTGTCCCTTGAAGGCGATGTTCTCGTTGAAGTTCACGATGAGATCGCCCCACAGGGTCGAGAAGTCGATGTCTCCGCCGTAGAATTCATGGACCAGGTACCAGCCGTCATCGTAAACCGGATACACATCAACGGCCGCCCACTCATTGGCGAAATCGTACTTCACGTAGTTGGCCGCCACATGGAAGTTCTCGTTGAAGTCAAAGGCAAGGCGCGCGCCGTAGATGTAGTTGTCGGGCACGTACTCCCACGTGACCACAGGATAATCAATCATGTGAGCCCAGTTGAAGATCGTCCCCCAGTTGAGTTCGGGGCTAAAGGTCTCGCTGCCTTCCTCGTGGGCGACAAACATCTCGAACTTGCCCATGGAGAAGGGCTTCTCGAACCAGACGGCCGTGGTAAGCGGGTCGTAGTCCGTGACATAGGCGTCGTTCATCATGTAGCCGGCGAAGTCTCCGGCGTAGAAGTCGCCTTCCCAGTCAAGCGGGAAGCGGCCGACCTGGGCGGTGATGTCCCAGGGGAACTTGATGGTGGCATAGGCACGGACAACATCGAGGGAATTGCCGCCGCCGCCCTGCAGACGGACATTCAGCGTAACGTTGTCGTCGACGTACTTCGTGATGTTCCAGCGGAAGCGGTCAACCGTCCAGTTCGTGTCATCGTCGACTCCCCAGTAGTTCGAATCGTCGGCCCACTTCGCGGTGAAGCGGAAGTTCCCGCCGAACTTCCAGCCGCCGATCCTCTCCTCGAGAACGGCAACCCGGGCATCCAGCTTGTCCACCTTCACGCCCAGCGCGTCGAGCTCGCTCTTGAACTCCACAACCAGCTTCTTCAGCATCTCCAGGTCCTGCTTGCTGGCTTTCTCCATGTCGACTTTCGCCAGGGCCCGGGCAACGATGGCGGCAACCTCGTAACGGGTGGCCGGCTGTCCGCCCTTGTAGGCGCCGTCCGGGTATCCCACGACGATCCCGCTGGCGGCAAGCTGCGCAACGGCATCATAGGCCCAGTGGTTCATGGGCACGTCGGCGAACGGGTTCGCGGCGAACGCCGGAGCGGCGAACGCCACGAGGGCCGCGACTGCGATCAATGCAAAAATCTTCTTCATGTGATGTACAACCCCCTTGGTTGTGTGATTTGCGGTCTTTCCGGGGGTCCGGGCCAGGCAGGCCTGTGAAGTGTCCACGTTTCCTTCAGCACCTGTGCCCATCCCTTCCCTTCCCGGGCCGATCCGCCTTCAGAAATCCGCTCTCCCTTGTTGGCGGGGGTTGGTCGCACCTCCTTTCCTGCCTTCCGGGGTCGCCGCGGATATTGAAGCAAATTGAATCCAAGGTTAAACTGTCAAGGAACCTGAAAACTCCGGAACCATGATAATCCCTGTTAAGGAAATTGCAATGGGTCTTAAGACCCAATCTTCCCAAGGAGTCCGCTTGTGAACTGCATTCTGCCGAAAGGAGCCCCTTCCATGCCCGAAATCTCGGTGGTGATTCCTCTCTACAACCAGCAGGGCTTGATCGGGAAAACCCTCTGGGACCTGCTTGAACAATCTTTCAAGGATTTCGAGATCGTCGTGGTCGACGATGCCTCGAAGGACGAGAGTGCTCTAATCGCCGAACGCGTCCTTTCCGGCTCGCAGGTTCCATGGAAACTGGTTCGACTGCCGGCGAACAGCGGAGCCTCCCAAGCCAGGAACGAAGGCCTGAAAGCGGTATCCGGGAAATGGGTCTTCTTTTTTGACGGAGACGATCGCCTCGAGCCGGAAACCCTCGGCCGTCTCGCAAAAGCGATGCGGGAAACCGGAACCCCGGTGGCCTTCTGCGGCTTCAAGGTCTGCCCGGAAAACGGGGAGGGAGGCAAGACGTACGCCTTTCCCGCTTCTCCGGGTGAGACTCCCGTCGATTCTCAAAGGCTGCTTGAGGCCTTTCTCAGGGGCAAGCGCTACCTGAACGCCTCTAACGTGTTGTACGACACCGCCTTCCTGCGGTCAAACGGAATCCGCTTCCCCCGGGGCTGCCGGTTTGCAGAGGACAGGGAATTCATCGTGAAGGCGCTTTTTCACGCTGGGAAGGTTGCGGTGATTCCGGAAGCCCTCGTGCGGTACATTCAACACGAAAACCAGAGTACCAGCCGCATGGCGAAAGATCCTTCAAAATACGCCCATGAAACCGGCGTCTACCTGCGTTTACGGAAGTCCCTGGCAGAACGCCAGGCCGATTCCCGCATTCTAAAACCGATCGACTCCGTTGAACTGCCGGGGGCTGTCATCCGTATGGCTACTTCCGCGGTTCTTGCCGGAAAAGAAGACCTTTTCTGGAGGGTCGTCCGTTCCAGGAAATTGAAGAAGCTCGCCCTGCAAGGGCTTGGCGCATGGGGAGCTAAACCCGAAATCGCATTCAAGGCCCTGCTTTTTGCCTTCGCTCCGGGGCTGCTGCTCGCCCTGTACAGGAGAAAGGCAAAACACCGCTAGGGGGCCCTTTTGTCTCAGCGGCCGACGAGGGTTTTCAGAAGCCGAATCGCTCTTTCGGGAGGGATGCTGGCCAAGGGGGCTTGAGAGGGTTCTTTTTCAGGGTAAACCCGGTAGGGACGCTCCGAAAAGAGTGGAAAAACGTTTTCCCCTCGGTGCCCGTATCGGGCGGGATCCTCCACCGCGAAAAGACCGATGCACGGGATTCCCGTCATTCGCGCGAGATGGATCGGCCCGGTATCTCCTCCGATGGCCAGCTCAGAAACCGACGCCAAGGCACAAACCTCCTCGAGCGACAATTTCCCGACCAGGTCCATTCCCTCAAAGGAACGGGAGGAAGCGATTTCAGCCGCCAACCGTTCTTCTTCGCGTCCGTTCCCCACCAACACGGGAGTGAACCCGAGGCCCGCGGCTTCTTCAAGAAACGCCGACCAGCAGTTCGAAGGCCACCGCTTGAATCTCTTGCTGGCCCCGATTGCGCAGAACAGGTATGGGGGTGTCTTGCCCATGAGTATCTCCCGGAGTTTTTCTTTCTTTTCCTGGGAGACGAAAAGCACCCCACCTTCCTCCGTGCTTTCCGAGATCCCCCAGGCCTGGCCGGCAAAAGCCGGGGTGTAATCGTAGGCAAAGCCCAGGTTCTTGTGGAATCCCACGCGGGTTGGGATTCCGGAAAAAGCCGAGATCAACGCCGATCGGTCGTTTGCGTGGACGCTGTAGAGGAATTGGAACCTTGCCCTTCGGATCCGGCCGATGAGGGGAAAGACGGTGAACCTCCCTTTTTGGATGTCCCAGGGAAGGACATCGTCGATGTAAGGCTGCATTCGAAGGATCCCCTCGTACTCGACCTGGGTCAGCCAGGTCAGGAGAAGGCGAGGGAACCTCGTTTTCAGGGCCTTCGCTTTTCTAAGCGCAAGGAGAACGTCCCCAAGGGAACTGAAGCGGACAAAAAGCAGCCGGTCGCCCTCCCGGGGGACGGCAATGGGTACTGCGGACGGCCTCATCGGAGAAACCCGCTCCTTCCTCCATCCGCTTCTGTGCTGCAATTCCCTGACCGGGGGCCGTTTTCTGCATCCTTGCACAAGGCGGATCGAAGGATCCCAGTGGTGCTGAGTCCTTCGATCCTCGGAACGATAACGACCTCTCCGCCCCACGAGGCCACCGTTTCTGAGCCGACAACCTCTTCCGGACGGTAGTCTCCCCCCTTCACGAGACAATCCGGCCGCAAGGCCCGGATCAGCTCCAGGGGGGTCGTCTCCTCGAAAAGGACGACCAGATCCACGGGGAAAAGAGCAGCCAGAAGCATCGCGCGAAACGACTCCGGGTTGACCGGGCGGCCTGGGCCTTTCAGGTTTCTCACGGAAGAATCCGAGTTCAGCCCGACGATCAGCCGGTCTCCGAGCGATTTTGCCTTTTCGAGACAAAAAAGATGCCCGGCGTGCAGGATGTCAAAACAGCCGTTCGTAAAAACAATGCGCTGTCCCTCTGATCTCCAGGCCGCGACCAGAGCTCGCGCCTGATCCAGGGGAAGAACCTTGGACAGAGAGGCGGACCGAACTCCCTGGTTCAGCTCCCTGAGGAGATCTTCCCGTGAGATCGCGTAGGTTCCAGCCTTTCCGACGACGAACCCCGCCGCCCTGTTCGCCGCACGGGCCGCTTCCTCGAGAGGGGTTCCCGCTGCCAGGAAGGCAGCCACCACCGCTACGACCGTGTCCCCCGTCCCGCTCACGTCGAACACTTCCCGGGCCAGGGTTTTCTCGTGAAGCACGGTTTCTCCCGAAAAAAGGGAGATGCCGCGATCCGACCTCGTAACGAGGATCTGGCCGAGTTCGAAGCGCTTCATCAATTCTTTCGCCGCTTTTTCCACTTCTTCGTCTTCGTTGTGTACCGTGCGGTGAAGAGCCTGACCGAGCTCGTTCAGGTTAGGGGTAATCACGGTGCAGCCTCGATACCGCTCCCAGTCGGCCCCCTTTGGATCGACAAGAACGGGAATCCCCCTTTCCCGGCAACGATCGAGCAAGGCCCGGCAAATCACCATCGTGCAGACGCCCTTGCCGTAATCGGACAGGATCACCGCATCGGGCCCTTCGTCCAGGGCGCTAAAGATCCTCCCGATCAGTTCCGTCTCCGTGTAGGTGTCCATCGGATCTGTTGTTTCAAAATCCACCCGGAGCATCTGCTGCCGGGCCGAAACCACTCGCATTTTCTTCGTCGTGCAACGCTGCGTCTTGATCAGGTACCGGGTTTCGATCCTCTCCTTTTCCAGCACTTCCTGCAAAAGGAAGGCCTCGGGATCGGTCCCGATCACTCCAGCCAGTGCAACCCCGCAACCCAGCCGCGACAGGTTGTTCGCCACGTTGCCGGCCCCGCCTAGACTGTCTTTCCTTGATTCCGCTTTCAGGACAGGAATGGGGGCCTCCGGCGAAATTCTCTCCACCGAGCCCGACAAGGTCTGGTCGAGCATGAGATCGCCGATGACCAGAATCCGGACCCGGTTCAGCCCTTCCTCCAGGATCTCAATTGGGTTCTTTCTTTCCGCCAAATCAGGATTCCTCCCCGAAAAGATAACCGTCGCGCCTTGACAAGGCTTCGACGTAGAGCCCGACCGCTTTTTCCAGCGAAAGGAATTCCCCCTGGTAACCGGCCCTGCGAAGATTCGCCAGATCCGCCTGGGTGTAGTTCTGGTACTGCTTGGCAAGGTCTTCTGGAAAAGGAATGTATTCGATTTCGCCCTGCTTCATCGAAGAGATGACCGCCTCAGCGAGGCTCCGGAACGTCCTCGCGATACCGGTCCCGCAATTGAAGATCCCGGATTTGTCTGGATTCTCTAGGAAGAACAGGTTGACTTTTACGGCATCCCCGACGAACAGGAAATCCCGCTTCTGGCCTCCGGGGCCGAATCCTCCGGATCCCTCGAAAAGCTTTACCTTTCCTGTTTCCCGGATCTGGCGGAACGCGTGAAAAGCCATCGAGGCCATTCTCCCCTTGTGAACTTCCTGGGGGCCGAAAACGTTGAAATACCGAAGGCCGACGACCTGGCTACCGCACTGGGGCAGGATCCTCCGGATATAGTCATCGAAAAGTTTTTTTGTGAAGGCATACAGGTTGAGGGGGAACTCGCACGCCGGTTCTTCCCGGAACCCTCTGGTTCCGGAACCGTAAACGGACGCGGAGGAAGCATAGACGAAAGGAATTCCTCCAGACAGGGCGAAATGCAGTAGATCCATGGAGTAGCGGTAGTTGTTGTCCATCATGTAATTCCCGTCCGAGTTGAGGGTGTCCGAGCAGGCCCCCTGGTGGAAAACCGCCTCCACCTTTTTCCCTGCCAGGGCCCCCTTCTCCAGGCACGCTCTGAACTCGGATTTTTCCATGAAATCGAGGAATTTCAAGCCCCTCAGGTTCTTGAATTTTCCGACGCTACCGAGGTTGTCGACGATCAGGATATCGTCGATTCCAACTTCATTCAGCCCGGCAACCAGGTTGCTTCCGATGAACCCGGCGCCTCCCGTCACGATGATCATTGCAACCCCTCCCGCTGGATCTTCAATCGCTGAAAAAAAGCATTTCCTCCACTACGCGGCACAGCGCGTGTTCAACCGCGAGGTGAACATTCTGGATGACCGCGGTATCCTCCGAATCGACTTCGATTGAAACATCCGCGATTTTCCCGGCGATTCCATCCCGCCGAGTCAGGGCGACCGTCGATATTCCCATCGATTTTGCCCCCCGTATCGCGTTCAGGACATTTTCCGAAGAACCGCCGGTACTGATCCCAAGGAGGACATCTCCCGGCTTTCCCAGGGCCTGCAGCTGCCTCAGGAAAATGCCGGGAAAGCCGTAATCGTTGCAAAAGGCCGTCAGAAAGGAGGTATCGGTCGTCAACGCCAGAGCGGGTAAGGCGGACCGATTCCGTTTGGCCGATAGTCTGCAGACGAACTCGGCGGCCAGGTGCTGGCAGTCGGCCGCGCTTCCCCCATTTCCGCACAGAAGCAGTTTTCCGCCCCTCTTCATGGAGTCTGCGACCAGGCGGGCCGCCCTCAAGAGGGACACTTTTTCCCGCCCCAAAAACAATGCCAGGGCTCTTGCCGTTTCGCGAAACGTCTCGGTCATCATTCTTTCGAAACGTTCATCCGTGTCCAACATCACCACTCCCCTCGATCACTCGGGCAATGATCTTTGCGGCTTCTCCAATGTCATGGGCGACGACATCCCAGATGGGCTCCCCGTCTCTCTCCGTTTGCCACCCATAACCCGTCCTGACCAGAATGGATTTCGCCCTGATTGCCCTTGCCATCTCCATATCGGACCGTTTGTCACCCACCACGAACGACTCGTCCAGGTTCAGGCCCAGTTCTTTTCCAGCGATCAAGGCAAGCCCGGGGGCAGGTTTCCTGCAGCCGCATTCCTCCCATGGCGCATGCGGGCAAAAGTACTCTCCATCGGTTTTCGCTCCCTGCCGGGCCAGGAGGGCATCCATTGCGGCCTTTACCCGCAGGTAATCCCTCCTTGTAAACAACCCCCTGCCGATGCCGGATTGGTTGGTCACGACCACGACCTTGAGCCCCAAACGGGAAAAAAGCTTTATTGCCTCGGCCGCTCCGGCAATCAGGGAAACATCCCCGGGATGGGAAAGATAGCCGCGTTCCTCGAGAATGACACCGTCCCGATCCAAAAACACTGCTCTTTGGATCTTCTCTTCTTTTCTGAAACGATTACAATCCCGACACATCGCTGAGAAACTCCAGGGTACGCTGGGCCATCTGCCTCGCCGATGGAACGAGGTCGGGATCGAAACAGGGAGGAAGCCAGTCCCCGTTCAAGACTTCCGCAAGCCGGTTTGACCATGCGGAAACATCTCCCGCCGGAAGGAGGACATCGTCTCTTCCGACAAGTTCAACGACCGGCTCGATCCTCGAGGCCAAAACCGGGATCCCAACCCGGATGGCCTGCATGAGGGTTAGCGGCATTCCTTCATCCAGGGAGGGGAAGAGAAAACAATCCGCTTCGGCCATCCACCGCCCCACATCGTCCCGAAACCCGTGAAAACGAACTTTTCCCACCAAATCCAGGCTTTTAACCATCTCTTCCAGTTCCTGCCTCTGGGGACCATCCCCAAGGATATTCAGAACCCAGGTTCCCTCTTTCAGCATAGCAAACGCTTCCAGCAGAACATGGAGGCCCTTCAGTCTGGTCAGCCTTCCAACAAAAAGAAACCGATACTCATTTCCCTTGTTCTGCGGTAGCCATCGTTCCTCCATTTCCGGTATCCCATTTGGTATGACAAGACTATTTGAAGGAAACAGCCCTTTTAAATGAGCTCTAACCGTTTCACTGACGCAGATTGCTCCATCGGAGAAGCGGATAGGGAAAAGCCCGGCATTCCTGCTGTAGCAGGCGTGCGCCGTAAAAACCCACGGTTTCCCCGAAATCCGGCTCGTCCACCAGGCGATCCAGGCCGGAACCCGGGAATGGGCATGGAGCAGGTCGATCCCTTCCGTCCGGCACAAAGCCGCAAGGCGAAGCGCGCAAAAGCCCGCCGTCGCCGGGTTCTTCCGGTGGACCGGCAGGTGCAGGACCCTGATTTCAGGCGGCAGCATCGTTTCAAGGCGGCCTCCGGCCGTGGCGATCCAGACCGAATGTCCCAGGGCGGAAAGTTCAGTCGAGAGCCACAGCACATGTCTCTCGACGCCGCCTTCCTCGAATTCTGGAAGGATCATGAGGATTTTCATGAAAGTCCGCCTTTCCGGGTTTCCCACCGCTGCAGGATCCAGGCTGCCGCGGCGCGGGCCTCGTTAAAGTCTTGGCCTTTATCGCGCCCTTCCGCTTTCGCGGCTTCCTCCCAGGGAAGGGTCTCGGTCACCCGTCCCGCTTCCATGAAAGCTTCCAGCATCGCATCAAAACGGGGGGCACCCCAAAGGAAACCGCCCGGCAGCAAGCCCTTCTTCACGAGCCGCGAAGCGGTTTCCTGAAGGGCACGCCGGAACCCCCCGCACCGCTCGACGCGAAGCAGCCGGACGGGAAAACCGGCTGTCGCGGCCTCGGAAACCATCGAAACGGAGTCTTCCGTGCAGAACACCTCGTCGCATCCTCCTAGAATCCCTGGAACCGGGTTCCACGGGTCTTTCGATGCCAACAAAAGCATTCGGAAGACGGGCAATTCCGCCGCAAGTCCCAGGAGCGCCTCTTCCGTTTCCGGGGCGGTCCTGCGGGAGGTGGTGACGTAAAGATCCGCTCCCTGGCGCATTGCCTGCTCGGACAGGGGACGGATTCGCCTTTGGACCCAACCGGGCGTGACCCGGTAGTTCGCGTCGTCCCCGCCGATCAGGACTCCCCACTTCTTCTCCGCTACGGGGGGGAAGCGCTCAAAAAGGAGCTCCGCTTCCCGTTTCAGTCCCTCGGGATCGATGGAGTTCGGAGCCCCCAGGGTACGAAAGACGTTTGGAGCCTCGGGAGGAAAATCGTGGGCGGGGACGACCGCAAAGTCGAACGGGGCCGTTTTCAGGACTGAGGGAGTCATGATCGTAGCGGCTCGACCGCCGAAAAGCCGCGCCAGGGCAAGCGTGAATGAGGCTGCGGAGCTTCCCGTGGAAAGGAAGAGAAGTTCCGGGCCTGAAAGGGCAGGATCCTCGCATTTCAGTTCAACCGCATCGGCGAGAGCCGCACCGCCGCTTCTCTTCAACCAGCGGCGAGCGCTTTCCTTGTCTGCCGTGGGAAGGACCGCGGAAAGGACCTTCAGCAAGAGAAACCGACGGACCCCGGACAACGGGGGAATTTCCAGCTCATGAACCTTGGAACCCGCGAGGCGCGACAGCCATAGGGCCACGCCCCGGCTCTGGTTGACGTGCCCCCGGATTCCGTCGGAGAGGATGATCACCTGGGCGGGCCCCTTCAAGAAACGCATCTCCCTTTCCAGAAAAGGGGAGTGGATCTTTTCCGTGCCCACTCCCCCATGACCGGTGTCTGGATCTTTCCTAAAGGGCCGCCTTCACTCCGGCCTTGACCGCCTTGATGATCCGCTCGATCCGTTCGTCGTCCATCAGGATGTCCATGCCGTAAACGGCGGTCCGGCTCAGGATGGAATGGGTTTTCGGCCATTCGACCGGCCGGTAGCCCGGCATCTCCTCGACGTACGGGCAGTCGTACGGGCACCGCAGGCGACTGTACATTGTACCCTCCCGGAGCGTAGTCCAGTGCCGCGCGTAGTGCCAGGTGTTGTCGGCAAGGTTCCCGCAGGGCACCCCGGCCTCCTTGGAAGCCTTCTGGAACTTTCGGGCTGCTTCTTCGTTCGGAAGCAGGAAAACGGTCTGGGTGGCCGTGTCTCCGGCAGGGTCCGGGAGATTCCGCAGGGAAAGCCCGTCCACCCTGCCTACTCCTTCCAGGATTTTCTTCTTCGAGGCCCTCATCTTCTCGATCGCCAGGTCGAGTTTTCCGAGCTGGACGAGACCGAGGGCCCCCTGAAGTTCGCTCATGCGGAAATTGAAGCCCAGGCAGGCCTTTCCTTCCGCTCCGCGCTCAATCGTGTTGTCGTGGATGTGGCCGTGGTCGTGGTAATACTCCATCTTTCGGTAGAGCTCCTCGTCGTCGGTCACGATGAGACCGCCCTCTCCAACGGTGATGACCTTCACGGGATCAAGGCTGTAGGGTCCGAACTTCCCGATCGTTCCGACGTAGCGGCCCTTGTAGGTGGCCCCCATGGCCTGGCAGGAATCCTCCAGCAGGTACAGCCAGTAGTCGTCGCAGATCTTCCTGAATGCGTCCATGTCCGCCGCGGCCCCGAACATGTGCACAGGCATGATCGCCTTCGTCCGGTCCGTGATCAGTTCCTCGACGGAGTTCGGGTCGAGGTTCAGGCTCTCGTCGATTTCCGCCAGGACCGGAACGGCCCCGCATTCCAGGATGGATTCCATGGTGGCGATGAAGGTGAAGGGGCTCGTGATGATCTCGTCCCCGGGACCGATGCCGAGCGCCTTCAGGGCGACGTAAAGAGAGGCCGTCCCGCTGGAAACGGCCAGGCAATGCTTCGCCCCGAACTTCTCCGCCACGGCCCGTTCAAATTCCTCCACCTTCCAGACGCCGTTCCGCATCCCCTGGAACCAGTAGCGGTGAAGGACCTTCCTCCGGATCACGTCCGCAAGGGCGTCGATCTCCTGCTGGTCGAACAGTTCGAAACCGGGCATTACTCCATCGCCTCCCTGTAGATTGCCACGCAGGCTTCTTTGTCCATCGGCCTGGGGTTGTTTGCCATCGGCCTGGCCACCGCCAGGGCCCTTTCGGCCATTTCCTCGAAGTGCTCCGGTTTGATGCCGGCCTTGAGCGCCTTCAGCTTGGAGGGAAGCTCCAGGTCTTCCACCAGTTCGTGCAGGGCCTCGGCACAGTCGAGGGCTCCCTCCCTCAAGGGAAGTCCCTCGGGAGCGTAGTCCAGCAGCCGCGCGGCCTCGTAGTACCTCTCCGGTGCAGCCAGCGCGTTGTAGCGGCAGACATAGGGAACCAGAAGAGCGTTCGCGACCCCGTGTCCCACCCCGAAAAGGCTTCCCAGCGGATACGCGAGGGAGTGGCAGGCGCCGACCCCCGCGTTGGCCAGGGCAATGCCCCCGTAAAGGGACGCCAGCATCATTTCGGTTCTGGCTTCGAGGTTGGCTCCGTTCCAGGTGGCGACCCGCAGCCATCTTGCGATCTTGCGGATGGCCTCCCGTGCGAAAAGGTCGCTCATCGGCGAAGCGGCCCTGCTGGTAAAGGCCTCGATGGCATGGGTCAAAGCGTCCATGCCGGTGGATGCCGTCACCCGGGGAGGCATCGTCAGGGCGAGTTCGGGGTCCAGCAGGCTGTAGTCCGGGTAGAGCTTCTCGTCGTTGATTCCGCCCTTGAAGCCGTCGCTCTTGCGGATCAGGACCGCCGTGAAGGTGACCTCGGATCCGGTCCCGGAGGTCGTCGGGATCATGATCTTCGGCACCCCGGGGTTTTTGACGAGCCCCAGCCCCTGGTAAAGGGAGGCAGACCCCTCGTTGGTGATCAGGACGCTGACGGCCTTGGCGACATCCATGCAGCTTCCGCCGCCCAGTCCCACGACAAGCTGGCAGTCGTTCTCCCGGGCCAGCATGGCGACCGCGTCGGTCGTTTCAACGGAGGGTTCGGGTTCCACTCCGGCAAAAATGCACGTCTCGATTCCTTCCTTTTCCATGATGCCGGCGATCCGATCGCTGATTCCCAGCTTTTCCATGCTCTCGTCGGTGACCAGAACCGCCCGCTTCGCTCCCAGTTTTTTCGCCAGTTCCCCCACTTTCCCCGAAACTCCCGGCCCGAAACTGATCCGGCCGGCGACGAAAAGGTCGTACATGTTCACGTCTATCACTCCCAGAGGTTGGTTTTGTTGTCCGCTTCGATCTTTTCCCAGGCCTTCGCGGAGGCCCCCCCGACGCTTTCCAGGAAAGCGTCGCAGCGCCTGGCGAATTCGTCCCTGGTCTTTCTTGCCTCAGATACCGATTCGATCCAGGCCGAAGCGAGCTGCCCAGGACCTTCAACGGTGCCGGCCAGCCCCCACTCCCCTGCCTGCCTTGCGAGATCCTGGAAGTCCTCCATGTGGGGCCCGTGAAAAGTCGGCACTCCCCACGCAAGCGGTTCAAGCAGGTTCTGCCCGCCTTTGGGCACGAGGCTTCCCCCAACGAAAGCGGCGTCTGACCACCCGTACAGGTCGAACAGGACACCGATCCGATCCACCACAAGTATAGTCCAACCCGGGGCCCATTTCGACAAAAGGCAGGCCCGTTGCTCTCTCCCCAAGAGCCCCATCACGGATTCGGCTCTCTCGGGGTGCCTGGGGGCCAGGATCAGGCGGCTTTCCGGCATGGTTTTCTTCACTTCCGCGAAAGCCTTCAGGACAGATTCTTCTTCGCCAGGATGGGTGCTGCCGGCGATCAGGACCGGCCCCTGCCCCCGCAGGAGGGGATCCAGGAGGGTGCGGTCTACGTTTCGCCTCCGCTCAAAAAGGGCGTCCACCTTGGAATCCCCGACCCGGAAAACCCGGGCAGGATCCGCCCCGATTTCCAGGATTCGGGCCTCATCCGCCGGGCTCCTGGCGAAAATCCCCCGGAACGTGCCCAGGACCGTCGACCAGAAAGCCCTGTTCCTGAGGGCCCTCCTGAAGGTCGTTTCCGATACCCTGGCGTTCACCATGTACGCCGGGATTTCCCTTTTCTTCAGTTCCAGCAAAAAGTTGGGCCAGATCTCCGTTTCCATGACCGCGTAGACTCTTGGGGAAAGGCAGTCAAGGGCCCGTCTCACCACTCGGGGGACATCCCAGGGGTAATAGATGTGCGCGTCGATCAGGGGTTTGAGTTCCTGGATCGCCATCGATTTCCCCGTAGAGGTGATTGTCGAGATAAGGATCGGCCCCTTGTAGGAACCGCTCCGCGCGGCACGAACCAGCGGCAGCGCTGACTGGACTTCGCCGACGGACACCGCATGGATCCAGAACGGGCGCCGGGTCCCCAGCCGGGCAATTTCGGGGCGATAATACCCGCGCCTTTCCGCAAGGCCTTCCCGGTATTTCCAGGCCAGCCAGGGGAAAAGAGCCGGATAGGCAAGACTCGTCAGGCAGCGGTAGCCCCAGGAGTTCAGCTCAGGCCACCCCGGCTTTCAGCAGATCGTGCAGGTGGATGATCCCCACGGGAATGCCGTTCTCCACCACCGCCAGGACGGAAATCTCGTGCCGTTCCATCAGGGCCAGGGCCTCCGCGGCCAGCTTTTCCGGTTCGATCGTCTTCGGACAGCGGGTCATGACTTCGGAAACCGAAAGCTGAAGCCCCTCGGGGCCCCTGTCCTCCAGGAGGCGGCGAAGGTCGCCGTCTGTAAAGATGCCTTCCAGCTTTCCGGATGGCCCAACGATGAGCGCGGTTCCATATCCCTTGCTGGTGATTTCAAAAAGGGCCCTTTTGACGGAGGCGTCATCCGGCACCAACGGCAGCCGGTCCCCCGATCCCATCAGCGCCTCTACCCGGAGGAGGAGCTTCTTCCCGAGAGTGCCGCCCGGGTGAAAGAGCGCAAAGTCTTCCGGGCAGAGCCCCCTCAGTTCCGTCACCATGCCGGAAAGCGCGTCCCCGATCGCCAGCTGGAGCGTCGTGCTGCTGGTGGGTGCCAGGCCGAGGGGATCGGCCTCCTTTCGGACGCTGGCATCCAGGACGATATCCGCGTTTTTCGCAAGCCTGGAATTCGGGTTTCCCGTCATGGCAATGACGGGAGCCCCGATTCGCCGGAAAAAGGGCAACAGCTCCAGGACTTCCCGCGTTTCTCCGCTATGGCTGATGAAGAGTCCGACGTCCTCCCTTCGGACCATGCCGAGGTCTCCGTGGCTTCCTTCCGCGGCGTGCAGGAAAAAGGCCGGGGTTCCCAGGGACGCCAGGGTTGCCGCGATCTTCCGGCCGATCAGGCCAGACTTGCCTAGACCTGACACAACAAGCCTTCCCGAGCAGGCCTGGATCACCCTCGCGGCCTGGACAAGCTCGCTGCCGAGGCGGTCCGCCGCAAGCCGCAGTTCCTCTGCCTCGGTAAGGATCACCTTTTTGCCGATCTCCAGGAGGTCGGCGTCCGGAATGTTCCGGGCTTTTCTTTCGTTAGGCAGGCATTCCATAACCGCTTTTCACCGCCCAATCGAGGTCTGTCACGCCGATCTTTTCCTTGACGGACTGGTCCAGGACCCGAATCTGCTCGAGGAATCCCTTCAGTGCCTTGAGGGGAACCATGTTCGGCCCGTCGCTTTTAGCCACGTCTGGATCCGGATGGACCTCCAGGAAGAGCGCGTCAATTCCAACGGCCACCGCCGCCCTGGCCAGGGGGAGAACGAAGCGCCGGTCTCCCCCGCTGGAGGTTCCCTTTCCGCCCGGGGTCTGAACGCTGTGGGTCGCGTCGAACATCACCGGAACGCCAAGGGAACGCATGACCGCAAGCGACCGCATGTCCACCACGAGCTG
>JAJUIT010000090.1 GCA_029267465.1 Synergistaceae bacterium | reverse complement strand
TCCAACGTTCTGCTCCCGCTGGGCGGGATTTTCATCGCGCTCTTTGTCGGCTGGATCTGGCTTGAAGGGGCCAGGAAAGAGGCAACCAACGAAGGGAAGGCTCCCTTTGCTTGGGAGACGGCCTGGATCTGGATCGTCAGGGTCGTGGCTCCGATTGCAATCGCCTGGATTTTCGTAAAAGGGCTGAAGTGGTAGGGACGCGCCTGTAACGGAAACGAAGAACGACAAAGGGGCAGACGATCTTTGATCGTCTGCCCCTTTTTTCGTTGGGGAAAGCCCCTCTTGACCCGACTCTTCTTTCATGTAGAATAAAGCTTGGAAGCCGGATGAAGGTCGCAAGAGAGACTCCGAGATGCAGGGGGCGCCGAAGGGGCAAAAGCGGGGGAAAGCGCGCTTGAAACTCTCAGGCTTAAGGATTGCGGCTGGACGGGACTCTGGAGTGGGCGTGAGCCTGCCGACAGGGAAGAGGTCATGGTTGGCTGATCCCGTTGTCGAACCTTCTTTCCGAAAGGGAGGGGCAGGCGTGCCGAGTATCGTCGTTACGAACAACCCTATCGTTTCTTCCAAAATAAAAGAACTCTGAATCCAGGTTTCCAGTGCCTGGGAGGTGCTGGTAACCGCCCGCGATCGAATTCACCAAGGCTATCGACTGCTTACCCATCCACTATACGGGAACTTTCTACCGAACCAACAACCTTTCAGAACAATTCTCCTTTCTACCCCAGGGGGAGCCCCGGAAATAGACCCCAATTCCCTTTTTCTGATCGAGGAGGCCCTCGGAGTCTTTCGTAACTATGAAGGGAAATGGGCGCTCCCCGGACAACTCCCTCAAGCTGTGGAAAAGGATTATGCGCTAATCGATTTCGACCTGATGCGGGAAAGTCTCCATCAATATGGTTTTTGATTCTTGATCGAAAACCAGTCGCGGTCTTTGCGATCCTTTTTTGAATTTCGGGTAGAGAGGAGGTGAACACGGATGGTGGAACTCGATAAGGATAATTTTGAGGTTCAAGTCCTTCAAAGCGAGCTGCCTGTCGTCGTCGACCTGTGGGGACCAAAGTGCGGCCCCTGCCTGGCCCTGTTGCCCCAGGTCGAAGAGTTGGCCAGGGAGTTCGAGGGGAAAGTGCGGTTCTGCAAGCTGAACGTTGCGGAAAACAGAAGGCTGGTCATCTCTTTGAAGGTCATGGGAGTCCCGACGTTCCTCTTTTACAAGGGCGGCGAGCTGAAAGACCGCCTCAGCGGAGGGGATGTGACAATTGAAGGGATTCGCCAGAAAACCGAGGCGCTTCTCGCCTAAAACTCCATTTTGAGGAAAGGGGGGTAAGCCGTGAAGCTCGAACTTCACAAGCTGCAAATCAAGAGCATGGCCTGGGGAGCAAAGACAGGGGTGAAGGACGGTGTCCTGTCCGTCTGCAAGGAAGAAGTCCTTGCATTGGTCAAAACGGATGCGAATTTTCTGAAGGTGGATGTCGATCTAGCCCTGCCGGGCGAAAAGACGAGGATTATCCCGGTAAAAGATGTTGTTGAACCTCGCTGCAAGCTCGAGGGGAAAAACGGGATTTTCCCCGGAATGATTTCTGACGTGGAAACCGTGGGTTACGGGAAAACCCTTGTGCTGGAAGGGGCGGCAGTTGTGACCTGCGGGAAGATCGTCGGTTTTCAGGAAGGGATCATCGATATGTCGGGACCGGCGGCGGACTATACCCCGTTTGCGCACACCTGCAACCTGGTCCTGGTCGTGGATCCGGTAGAAGGACTGGAGCGGCACGATTATGAAGCTTCCCTCCGCATTGCCGGTCTGAAGGTAGCCGAGTATCTGGCGAAATCTGCGGCCGGGATGCCTGCCGACTCGGTCGAAGCCTATGAGGCGAAGCCCTTGAAAGAGGCGATGACCGATTATGCTGGGCTGCCGAAGGTTGCCTACCTTTACATGCTGCAATCACAAGGGCTTCTGCACGACACCTATGTTTACGGGGTCGACGCGAAAAAGATTCTCCCTACCCTGATCAATTTCACGGAAGTATTTGACGGCGCGATCGTTTCGGGTAACTGCGTTTCCGCCTGTGACAAAAACAGCACCTATTACCATCTCAACAACCCGATCATCAAGGCAATGGCTGCTCGCCACGGGAAGGACTACAATTTCGTCGGTGTCATTATCACGAACGAAAATGTCACCCTGGCAGACAAGAAACGGAGTTCCTCCTATGCGGTGAAATTAGCCCAGACTCTCGGAGTGGACGGGCTTCTCATCTCGGAGGAGGGCTTTGGAAACCCGGATGCCGACCTGATCATGAATTGCAGGAAGGCCGAAAATGCTGGCATCCGAACGGTCCTGGTCACGGATGAATACGCGGGGCGTGACGGAGCGAGCCAGTCCCTCGCGGATGCCGCGAAAGAAGCAGATGCCGTCGTCACAGCGGGGAACGCAAACGAGATCATCGTCCTTCCGGCCATGGAGAAAGTCATCGGGTACCCGACCTATGCGGATGTGATCGCCGGGGGGTTCCAGGGATCTCTCCGCCAGGACGGCTCCATTGAAGTCGAACTTCAAGCAATTACCGGAGCGACGAGCGAGCTTGGCTTTACGCGCATCAGCGCGATCACGATCTAGGGAAAACTAATCCCACAGGATCAACAGGAGGTGAAATCTATGGGAAGGCTGGCTGGAAAGAAAGTCGTCCTGCTTGGCGAACGAGACGGAGTTCCAGGACCGGCAATGGAGGCCTGCCTGAAGAATTCCGGGGCCGACATCGTTTTCTCGGTCACTGAATGCTTCGTCTGAACCGCCGCCGGTGCCATGGACCTGCAGAATCAGCAGCGTGTCAAAGATGCTGCTGAGAAGTACGGAGCGGAGAACGTCGTCGTTATCCTTGGATCTTCTGACGCAGAAGGCGCGGAGATCTATGCTGAGACGGTTACGAACGGTGATCCGACCTATGCAGGTCCCCTGGCAGGAGTCCCGTTGGGACTCGCTGTTTACCATGTTTTCGAAGACGTCATTCGGCAAGAGGCTGATCCGGCACTCTGGGAAGAGCAGATCGGTATGATGGAGATGGTCCTGGATACCGAAGCACTCGCGAAAGCCGTTGCGGGCATGCGCGAGCAGTACAGTAAATATTCGATCTAAGGCTTCCGGAGAAGGGGGTGAAAATGTTGTCCTACCGAATTGTCCATTACATCAACCAGTTTTTTGCCGGGATCGGCGGCGAGGAGAAAGCCGATTACAAACCGGAGGCTAGAGAAGGGGTCGTAGGACCCGGGCAGGCGCTTAACGCCGCTTTTAAAGGGCGGGCCCAGATCGTTGGGACCGTCATCTGCGGAGACAGTTACTTCGCCGAACACATGGCGGAAGCCTCTGCCGAAATCCTGGAAATGATCCGGAAATTCTCCCCGGATGCCGTGGTCGCTGGACCCGCTTTCAACGCGGGGCGTTACGGCACCGCCAGCGGAGCGGTCCTGGATCTGGTCTCCAAGGAGCTCAAGATCCCGGTTGTCGGAGGGATGTATCCTGAAAACCCGGGAGTCGAACTCTACCGGAAGAGCGCTTACATTGTCAGGACTTCTGACAGCGCCCGAGGGATGGGAGAGGCTGTCCAGGGAATGGCTAGGATCGCACTAAAACTGCTCGACGGGGAGAAAATCGGGACTCCCGAAGAGGAAGGCTACATTGAGCGGGGCCTCAGGAAAAACATTTTCCTTGACAAGGTCGGAGGCGAGCGGGCAGCAGAGATGCTCGCGAAGAAGCTGAGGGGGGAACCCTTCAAGACGGAATATCCCATGCCGGTTTTTGACCGTGTGGCTCCCAATCCGCCGATCCACGACATGAAAAAGGCTGTCGTGGCCCTCGTCACGTCGGGGGGAATCGTGCCGAAGGGGAATCCGGACCATATTGAAGCCTCCAGCGCGACTCATTACGGGGAATATTCCCTGGCCGGCGTTCTGACGGCGGACGAGGAGCACTATGAAACCGCCCATGGGGGATACGACCCGACCTACGCGAACAAGGACCCCAACCGCGTTCTTCCCGTCGACGTCCTGCGGCAGCTTGAGAAAGAGGGAGTTATCGGAAAACTCCATGAGAAATACTACTCGACGGTGGGCAACGGGACTTCTGTCGGGAACGCGAAGCGTTTCGGTGAAGAGATCGCTGGGAAACTCAAGAAAGATGGTGTCGATGCGGTAATTGTCACATCCACCTGAGGAACCTGCACGCGTTGCGGTGCAACGCTCGTGAAGGAAATCGAACGGGGCGGGATTCCGGTTGTGCATGTCTGCACGATTGTGCCGATTTCCCAGACCGTAGGGGCGAACAGGATCGTGCCTGCCGTAGCGATCCCGCATCCGCTGGGCGATCCGACGAGGACCCACGAGGAAGAGGTTCAGATTCGCCGAAACCTTGTCCTGAAGGCCTTGAAAGCCCTGGGTACCGAGGTACACGAACAGACGGTCTTTACCGATTGACGGTGATTCGGAGGCCCAGCAGCGCTTGCCTGCTGGGCCTTTTTCGAGGAGGAGTCTGTATTCATGAAAGTTGCGGTCAAAGGGACATCGTATTGTCTCAACCACACTCCGGAACTGGCTTTCCACTACGGCAACACGCCCTACGTGGAGCGAAAAACGAAGGGAGATTCTGAATTCCTTCGTGAACTTGCGTCCCACTTGCAGTCCTATGCCAGGGCGGCTTCTTATGCGCCGAACCTGGCCTACATCGGGGCGATGGGCCTTGACGAGCTTGAAAAGTACCCCCAACCCTGGCTTGAGAATCTTGCGGCTGAGCCGGCCCGATACGGGCGATTCGGTGAAATCATGCCGGAAGACGAATTCCTGGGGTTGATGGACATCAGCGATGTGTTCGACATCATCTGGCTTGAGGAAAACTTCTCTGCCGCCGTCGCTGAAAAGCTGCGTAAGAACCCTGTGATTCCAGAGACACTGCTTGGGCGCCTGGAAAAGGGGCATGCACTTCAGGAGATCGAGAGAGAAGTGTCGGAAAAAGACGCACTGCCGCTGTATTTTGAAAGCAAGGTTGTAGGGTGTTCGAGGAAGGGACACGAAATCGACGAGTGTCTTGAAGCCTATGTCCTGCTCGAAAACGTTGCCTGCAAGGCAGGCGGCGTCCTTGCACTTCTGCACCTTCTTCGAAATACAGGGCTTAAACCCGAGGAAATCGATTTTGTGATCGAATGTTCGGAAGAAGCGGCTGGAGACATGAACCAGCGGGGAGGCGGCAACTTCGCGAAGGCGGTCGCGGAGATCGCAGGGTGCGTTAACGCTAGCGGATGCGATGTCCGCGGATTCTGTGCCGGTCCCGTGAACGCGGTGATCGCCGCGGGCAGCCAGGTTGCGGCAGGAGCGAGAAAAAACTGTGTTGTCCTGGCTGGGGGCGCTATCCCGAAACTTTTCATGAATAGCCGGGACCATGTTAAAAAGGGACTCCCTGCCCTGGAGGATTGCCTGGGGAACTTTGCGATCCTGCTGGGGGAGGAAGACGGGGTCTCGCCGGTGATCCGCCTTGACGCGCTTGGCAAGCATTCAGTCGGAGCCGGGGCATCCCCCCAGGCAATCACCAGCGCTCTGGTCTGGGAACCTTTGCAGAAGCTCGGGCTGGGCTTCAACGACGTGGACAAATATGCTGCGGAACTGCAGAATCCAGAGATTACCCTGCCGGCCGGGGCCGGGGATGTACCGGCTGCCAACTTCAAGATGATCGGCGCCCTCGCGGTCATGAAGGGTCAGCTTGAAAAGAGCCAGATTCCTGAATTCGTCCGTCAGAAGGGAATCCCCGGGTTTGTGCATACGCAGGGACATATCCCTTCAGGAGTTCCCTTTGTCGGCCATGCCTGCGAATGGATCAAGGCGGGAACGATTCGGAGGGCCCTGATCATCGGAAAAGGAAGCCTCTTCCTCGCTAGAATGACCAACCTGTCGGACGGGGCCTCCTTTTTCATCGAGCCCGCCGAGGCGGTCAAATCGACACAGGCTGTTTCCCGGGAAGACATCAAGAGGCTTCTGCTCGAGGTCCTGTCGGAAGTCGCTTCGTCCCTGAAGGCGGAATAGGGGGGATCCCCTTGTCGGAATTGAAACGGGTGGTTGGTGAAATCCTTTCCGAGATCCTCGAGGAGGCAAAGTCGGGCGGACCAAGCCGGCGGATCGGGCTCATGGCGAGAGGGAGCGAACTGGGGCCGGACGAGATGGCAATGGGTGCACGGCTTGCCCAGCGGGAGAACCCAGGTTTAAAGGTCGTCATGATTGGACCCAGGACCCCTGGATATGAAGACCTGGACTGGATCGAAACCGAGGAGACAGATTGTGAGGCACGGATCGCCGAGGCCATGGAAAAGGCGCTGATCGAGAAGCGGATTGATGGGGCTGTCGCCTTGCACTATCCTTTCCCGATCGGAGTGACTACGATCGGCCGTGTTGTCACCCCGGGCAGGGGCAGGGACATGCTGGTGGCTTCAACAACAGGCTCCAGTTCGGCGCAGCGAACCGAAGCGATGGTGATGAACGCCATCTACGGCATCGCGGTTGCGAAAGCGCTCGGCAAGGAAGCCCCCACGGTGGGAATTCTGAATGTCGAAGGGGCCCAGACCGTTTTCAGGGCGCTGTCTTCCCTTCGGGAAAACGGCTATCCAGTGACTTACGGGCAAAGCGTCCGAAAGGACGGCGGGGCGGTCCTCAGGGGGAATGACCTTCTGGCAGGAGCCGTCGATGTCTGCGTGACGGACACCCTTACGGGGAACGTGCTGATGAAACTTTTCTCTTCCTTCACAACCGGAGGAACGTACGAGTCTACTGGATGGGGATACGGGCCTTCCGTCGGCGAAGGATGGCCTCACGTGATCTCGATCATTTCACGAGCCTCCGGGGCCCCGGTGATCGCTAATGCCCTTGCCTTTACCGGCGCAGTGGCCGCTTCGGGGCTGCCCTCCCTCGTGCAGAAGGAGTTGAAAGCAGCCAGGGAAGCCGGCCTGGAAAACGTGTTGCAAGGAATGAGAAAGAAACCCCTTGCCGACGGGGGAACAATTACGCGCCCTGCCGCTGAACCGACGGATGAGGAGATTCACGGCATCGACGTGCTCAACATTGAGGAAGCGGTCCAGGAACTATGGAAAGCGGGGATTTACGCGGAATCGGCGATGGGGTGCACAGGGCCAGTGGTCAAGATTTCAGTGAAAAATCTGGAAAAGGCAGAAAACTGTCTGAAGCACGCAGGATACCTTTAGAGCCCGGGCCGGCCAGCAGTCGAAAGCTTTTCGGCTGCGGCCGGCCATGTTATAATCATGAAAATATTAAATATACCGTATCCCATCCGTTGAAAGGGGGGATCCAGCTCAGGCCTGAAATGAGGGCAAAGCTGCGTAGTCCTTGTTCCAAGGCGTTTTTGAAGGGGAAAATCATAAGAAGGAGGGGGATTTGAGGTTATGGAAGCGATTATGAGGATCAACGGCGTTATCAATGGCATCGTATGGGGACCTTGGATGCTGACCCTGCTTGTTGGAACGGGCGTTTATTTGACCCTGATTCTTGGGCTCCCTCAGTTGCGGTACTTCTTCCTGATGTTCAAGGAAGTGTTCGGCAACCTTGGAAAGAAAAAGGAAGGCGAGGGAACCATTTCCTCTTTCGCGGCCCTTTCGACCGCCCTGGCATCCACAGTTGGAACCGGTAACATCGCCGGAGTGGCGACGGCCCTCCACCTGGGTGGTCCGGGGGCACTCTTCTGGATGCTGGTGTCAGCAGTTTTCGGTATGACCACGAAGATGTGCGAGGTTGCACTGGCCGTCCATTTCCGGGAGAAGGATCCCACCGGGAATTGGCGCGGAGGCACCATGTACATCCTCGAGAAAGGCGTGGGCCAGAAATGGCTGGCCTGGCTCTTCGCCCTGTTTGCTTTCTTTGCCTCTTTCGGGATCGGATGCGCGGTTCAGGCGAACTCCACTGCCGAGGGGTTCAACCTCGGTTTCGGCATCCCGAATATGTATACCGGAATTGCCATCGCCATCCTGACGGGCCTGGTGATCATCGGAGGTTTGAAGCGAATCTCTGACGTCACCACCTATCTTGTCCCCTTCATGGCGATCTTCTACATCGTCGGCGGCGGCATCGTCGTGCTCACCCACGCCAGCGCGATTCCGGTTGCTCTCGGCAACGCTGTGAAATACGCCTTCTCCGACCCGATGGCCCTGCCCGGCGCTGTTGCCGGTTGGTCGGTCAAGATCGCCCTGACGAAGGGGATTGCGCGAGGCGTCTTCTCCAACGAAGCTGGGCTCGGTTCCGCTCCCATGGTTCACGCGACGGCCGTGGTGGATCACCCGATGCGGCAGGGGATGTACGGACTTTTCGAAGTGTTCACCGACACGATC
>JAJUIT010000167.1 GCA_029267465.1 Synergistaceae bacterium | reverse complement strand
GTCCGTCGCCTTCTCCTTGATCTTCCTCAAATCTTCCAGGCTCGTGATCTTCAAAAGGACACCCCCCAGGCACTAAAGATACTGATCGAGGATGGGACCGAGCTTATCGGGAACGAGACGCCCATGCGTATCCTCGTCGACCATCATGACCGGGGCCAGGCCGCAGGCCCCGAGGCAGGCCACGGGCTCCAGCGTGAACCGCAGGTCATCCGTCGTTCCGTTCTCCTCCACCTTCAGCATCTCCTTGACTTTATCCAGGAGCTGGAGGCTGCCCCGCACGTGGCAGGCAGTCCCCCGGCAGACCCGGATGACGTGCCGGCCCCGGGGCTTCAGGTGGAACTGCGCGTAAAAGGTGACCACGCCAAAAATTTCCGCCGTCGGCATCTTCATCTCCCTGGAGATGACCTCGATGGCTTCTTTCGGCACATATCCGAAGGCGTGCTGCACTGCCTGGAGAACTGGAATCAGGAACCCTTTTCGTCCCCGCCATGGTTCCAGGATCTGCATGGTTTTCTCTGAAACCTCGCTGACCGCTGTGACCATAAAAACCTCCCCTTTCCGGTACGATGGTCAAATCTGTTTCGATTAAAAAAACAACGCAGTGTAGAAGAGTGATATTTTGAACAATGTTACTAGGGTAACAAAAGCCGCCTAACCGTGCAATCCTTTCGTTGATGTTATATTCATGGAATTACGTAACATTTTTGCGTTTCATTTTTTGTCAACATTGGGATTTGTTCGAAGCTCACCTATAATTAGGTTTAGAATGCGCTGTAATGCCTGTTCCACATGACAGGGGGGATCGTTCTTGAGGGCCGTCGTGATTCATGCGCATTTTTACCAGCCCGCCCGCGAAGACCCCTGGCTTGGCGCGGTTCCGCCCGAGCCCTCCGCTTCGCCCTGGAGGGACTGGAACCATCGGATCGCAGCCGAATGCTACGCCCCGAACGCTTCCGCTCGCTTGCTCGGGGAAGACGGGCGGATCTGGCGCATCGTGAACAACTATCTCCGCCTGAGCTTCAATGTGGGTCCAACCCTGCATGCCTGGCTGGCCGCCCATCGGCCGGAGATCGAAACCCGAATCCGCGAATCCGACAAGGGCAATGCCATGGCCCAAGCCTACCACCACATCATCCTTCCTCTCGCCCAGGACCGGGATGTCCGGACCCAGGTCCTGTGGGGGGCCGAGGATTTTCGCTTTCGTTTCGGGCGGGCCCCCGAGGGGATGTGGATCCCTGAGATGGCCGTGGATCTGCGCTCGCTCGACGAAATGTCAAAAGCAGGAATCCGGTTCGTTCTGCTTTCCCCCCACCAGTGCGCCGCCGTCCGGCCTGCCGGCGGAACCTGGAGGGACACCCCGAAAGGGGCCCGGCTTGACGCGACAAGACCTTACCGGGTCGACTTGCCATCGGGAAGGACGATCGCGGTTTTTTTCCACCAGGACGCTCTGTCGCGAGACATGGCTTTCGGAACCCTCCTGGACAACGGTGACCGCCTCGCGGAAAGCCTGTTAAAAAACCTGCCGGATGACGGGGAAAACCGGATCCTCACGGTGGCGACAGACGGAGAAACTTTCGGACACCATCACCGATTTGGTGAAATGGCCCTGGCCAGGGCATTCGAGGTGCTGTCAAGAATCCCCGGAGTTCAAATCACAAGTCCGGGAGACTTCCTGAGGAGCTTTCCCCCAACATGGGAAGCCCGGATCCATGAAAACACGTCCTGGTCCTGTCCTCACGGCGTGGAACGCTGGAGGTTCGACTGCGGATGCAGAACCGGCGGCGAACCCGGATGGAATCAGCGCTGGAGGGAACCGCTTCGAAAAGCGCTCGACCGTCTCAGGGACGCTTTGGACGAGGGATACGAAAAGGAATGCCGCCGTCTCGCCCTGGACCCTTGGGATCTGCGGAACGGATCGGTTGTCCTTTCTTTGGGCACTGAACAGGCTCAAAAATGGATCCGTGAGAACCTGGGAAACCTCGGAGACACCGACCGGAAAAAACTGCTCAGCCTCCTCGAAAGCCAGCGCCTCCGGATGGCCATGTACACTTCCTGCGCCTGGTTTTTCAACGACGTGGCGGGCTTGGAAACCCGGCTTGCTCTCGGTTTTGCCCTCCGCGCCCTGGAACTCGGAGGCGGTGGCCTGGACAGCCCGGTTGGGAAGCGTTTCTTGGAGGACCTCTCAACCGCCCGGGGCAACCGACAGGATTATCCGGACGGAAAATCCGTCCTGGAAAAAACGGTCCTGCCCAAAAGCAGGCGTCTTGAAGACATTGCGGCTGCCTCTTCCATCCTGGGATGGAAAGGCTCCTTTTTCGCCTACGAGGTCACCCGGACGGAACAGGTCCTGAAGGGCGGCGAACTCTCCCTGCGCCTAGGAGAGATGTCCGTGGCCGACCGGCGCACCGGGTATTCCTGGAGGGGGTCCCACGCCGTCCTTTCTGCTGGCGGCCTGGACGACACCTGCCGGCTTTCTCCCAAGGGGAGCAACGATCGGGAGGTCCTCAGGCAGAAGTTTTTCCGCGGGTCACTCGAACAGCTCACCGGGCTTCTCGAAAAGACCTTTCCCTTGGGACCCTGGGGGATTGATTCCCTGCCCCCCGAGCAGCGGGACGACCTGGCTCGGGCCCGATCCAGAAAAGCCGAACTGGATTGTCTCCGAAAAGCGATGGAAATCGTGGACGACCACCGCAGGCTGATCGTCCAGCTAAACGCCATCGGGGCCCCGCTTCCGCCTTTTTTGGCCAGCGCCGCGTCTTTCTCGGTGCAGGAAACACTGGACGAGGCCGTGCGAAACGCCCCCGACGCGCTGGAGCTTCTGCAGGCGGACTCCCTGCTGGAAACCATCCTGGAGGATGCCCATTCCATGGGGCTCAAACCTGAACTCTCCCTGCTCGCACCTCGTCTTGCTGATGAACTCGCGCGGCTGTTCAGGGAAGCGGCGGAGCACCGTTCTGCGGAACCCCTGGAAAAGGCCCTGAAAGCGT
>JAJUIT010000131.1 GCA_029267465.1 Synergistaceae bacterium | reverse complement strand
TTCCACGGCGGTCACGCCCAGCGTCAGCCGTTCCTCGGGAAGGCCGGTTTCCTGGGAAAGCTCCGCCAGGTGCCGGTGGGCGAACGGCTCGAACATCCGGAGGGACCGGCTCCGGTAGGGGTGATGGCTTCCCTCGGTGACCCGGCTCCCTCCCTCGGAGGACCCCACGCGGGCTTCCACCCGGGCTTCCTCGACGACCCCCGCCCGCGCCAGGGGCCACAGGGCCAGGATGGCGGCGGTGGCGTTGCACCCGACGCCGGAAACGAGGCGGGCCCCGCGGATTTCGTCCCGGTGCAGTTCCGGGAGGCCGTAGACGGCTTCCTCCAGCAGGGCCGGGTCCGGGTGAGGGGCTCCGTACCAGCGCTCGTGCCGGTCCAGGTCGTGCAGGCGGACATCGGCGGAAAGGTCTACCACCTTGATTCCCCGGTCCAGCCAGTTTCGGATCTCCGGGGCCGATGAACCGTGGGGCAGGGCCAGGAAAACGAGCTCGGCCCCGAGCTCGCCGGCCTGTTCGGGAGAGATGAAGACGGTGTCCGGAAAATCGGGTCTCAGGTGCGGGTGGACGGCCGCCACGGGAGTCCCGGCCTTTCCCCGGGAGACCACGCCCGACACCTTCATGCCGGGGTGCCCCGCCAGGATCCTCAACAGTTCTCCTCCGGCCATTCCGCTTCCTCCAACGACCACTACCGGGTGCCTTTGCATGCGTTTGTTCCTCCGTTTCCTGGGATAAAAAATGGCCCGCGGTCTTCTTCCGCGGGCCTCGGGGCTTGTTGGGTTCAAGCCGCTTCGGGGGTTAACTCCCCGAACTCGAGGACCCGCATGAGGGTGCGCTTCGCTTCGCGCCGCGTTTTTCGCCGCGCTTTTCTTCCTTCATCCGTCTGGCGCAGGCTTCGACGACCGCCCCGGCGATGTCGACGCCCGTGGGCGCGCTGGAGTTCCGGAACTCGGCCCCGTCGTTGATTTCGTTCACGAGCCAGCCGGCACTCGTCAGGAAGAGGTCCACCGCGATGAAGACCCCGCCGACGGCGGCGTGAACCCGCTCCAAAAGATCGGCCAGCTCGGCGTCCACGGGGTGGTTTTCCGCCCTGCCTCCCCTGGCGGTGTTCGTGATCCAGTGGTCGCTGGTACGCCGGATGGCGCAAAGAGGCCGTCCTTCGACCATGAAGGCCCGGACGTCGAACCCCCCCTTCTCGACGTAGGACTGGATGTAATAGACCTGGTGGGCGGGTCCCAGGTGAGCCTTGTGCTCCACGATCGCCTCGGCGGTTTCCCGGTTGGAGGCCAGGGCGAGCAGGCGCCCCCAGCTGCCGGTGACGGGCTTGAAGACAACGGGAAACCCCAGCTGCTCGGCCGCTTCCAGTGCCGCTTCCTCGGAAAAGGCCGCTCGAAAGGCCGGCTGGGGAATGCCGGCGGCAGCCAGGGCAGCGCTGGTGGCCAGCTTGTCCCCGCAAAGCTCCATGACCGCACTCGGGTTCACGACCGTGGCTCCCTCGGCTTCGAGCATCCGGGCGACCGAGAGGTTCTGCAAATGGCCAATGCACCGGGCGAGGAAAACGTCCGTGTCATGGGACCCGATGCTCCAGGGCTCGGTCCGGATGTCCTCCAGGCTGCAGGGAATCCCCCTCGACTCGGCAGCGGCGAACAGCTGCTTTTCCTCCGCCCGGAGCCTGGAGTAAAGGATGCGGAGCCTACTCACCCCAGTCCTCCTGCACCTGCGGGGCTTCCTCGGCCCGGGCCGGGTCAAGGGCCACCACTTCCAGCTCCGTCCCGCAATCGCCGCAGACCAGGATCTCTCCGAGGCTGCAGTTTTCCGGGAGCGCCACCGCTGCTTCACACACCACGCACGTCACTGTTCCTGCCATTTCAAACTCCTCCTTCGAGTGGGATAAAAAACAGGACCCGCCCCTCCACATCGTGAAGGGACGAGTCCTGTGCTAAACCCGCGGTACCACCCAACTTGGACGCGTCCCCCGACCGGGGGGCGGTCCCGCTCTCGGACAGGTAACGGCTGTCCGTCCCCGGGCAACCTACTACGGGAAGGTTCCCTTTCGGCGCCTGCTCTTCGAGCCTTGGGCCTTTCGGCAGCCCGGCACCCCTCTCATCCGGTGGAGGTCCCTCGCTGTAGGGCTGTTGCCCCGTCAGGCCACTCGCGTCATCGCATTTGTTCAAAATTTCGATTGGAAAAGTGGTCCGTACCAGATCGCTCATCGCGAATTGAAATGGAGTTTAGACGGCAGGGCCCGACTTGTCAATCCCTGGGGATGAAATTCCAGGCGTATTTCAGAAGCATACCGGCCAGGTCCAACCCCGTGGCTTCCACCGAGCCGTGAAACTCCGGCTGGCCGTTGACCTCGTTCACGAGCCAGCCGCAGGAGGTTTCGAACAGGTCGACCGCCAGGAAATCCCCGCCGACGGCTTCCGCCGCGCGCCGAAGCAGGTCGGCCAGGGGGGAGGAGATCCCGCAGGGTTCCGGCAGCCCTCCCCGGGCCGTGTTCGTGATCCAGTGAGAGCTCCGGCGCCGCATCAGGGAAACGGGCTGGCCGCCCAGGAGGATCGCCCGGAGGTCGGAGCCGCCCTTTTCCACGTATTTCTGGATGAAGAACACGGAGTGAGCGGCCCCCATCGCCGCCTTGTGGAAAGCGACTGCCTCCGCACCGGGGCGGTCGGAGACCTTCGCCAGGAGGCGGCCCCAGCTGCCGCAGGCCGGCTTGAAGACCACCGGGTAGCCCAGCGTTTCGGCCGCTTCAACGGCGGCTTCCGGCGAGGCGGCCACGGCGTATTCCGGCTGCGGGATCCCGGCTGCCTCCAGGCGGGCGGCCGTGGCGATCTTGTCCCCGCAAAGGGCCATGACGGAAGAGGGGTTGATTGTCTTCACGCCCCGTGATTCCAGGAGGCGCGCAACCGCCAGGTTGTGGGTCTGTCCCACGCAGCGGCAGACCGCCGCGTCGCCGGCGGCAACGTCGAAATCCCTGGGCCAGAACAGGGAGGAAACGTCGCGAAAATCCACCGGAAGTCCCAATCTTTCCGCTGCCGAGGCAAGCATCTTCTCCTCCTGCCGCAAACGGCTGTAGGGAATCAGGATCCTCGGTGCGCGGATCGGGGTCGCGGACTTCATCGGGTCAAACCTCCTCGGGATCGGGTTTGTTCAGGACCCGAGGATCATAAACCAAGGTTTATTTCTTGTCAAATACTAAAATAAAATATTCTTTTCGTTCAATTACAAAGCCGGAAACAAACCGGCTCCCCCTGCCCGGTTCATTTCCAACCCCAACCGAAGGGGTTAGCGGATGGCGTGGGGTATTGGCAGGTCCAGCAGGGTCAGAAGCCCGGGGCGGGCGTTCAAAACGAGGGGGACGGTGTTGACGGCCAGGGCGATGGTCCCGGTGCCGCCGGGGATTTCCGGCCGGATCTCGAGCCGGAAGTCGGGGGTTCCGAAGATCTCGATCGTGTCACCGGTGGCGATTCCTTCCAGGTGAGGATGAATCTGCTGGGGATGGATGAGTTCCACGACGGGTTCGTCTTTCCTGTATCCGATGCCGGTCTGCCTGCATCCTGCCACCTGGCCGGGGTTGACGACGATTCCTTTCTCCTCCCGCCGGACGGAGGAAACGATCGGTTCCCTGAATTGTTCGATACGATCAACGCCGAGTCCCAGCGCGTCCGAAATCATGGCGATGGACTGGAGAAAGCCCACGTGTCCTTCAAGGGAGCCTTCCGCCACCTTCCGGGCGAATTCTTCGGCGGTGAGTCCGACTCCCTGTTCCCGCAGGACGGTGGGGCCGAAGGGCGAG
This sequence comes from Synergistaceae bacterium, assembly GCA_029267465.1. Lineage (GTDB taxonomy): Bacteria > Synergistota > Synergistia > Synergistales > 79-D21 > 79-D21. Next base: position 834 of record JAJUIT010000131.1, on the reverse strand, counting down.
AGGTCGTTGACGCGGGTCGCGCGGATCCGCTTCACGTTCGTACAGGCCGCCGAAAGGACGATGGGAAGCAAATCCATGACGAACCCCGGATTGATTCCCGTTCCAAGCACGGCAACGTTCTTCTCTCTCGCTGCTTTGTCGATCCTGGCGCAGAGGTCGGGCTCGGCCTTCCAGGGATAGACCATTTCTTCGGCCGTGGTGATGACGGGCACCCCCCGGTCGAGGACGGCCATGACTTGCTGAAAGACGTCTTTCACCCGCGAGGCCGTGGCCACGACGAAAAGGTCCGGTTCCGAATTCGGCAGATCTTCGATCGAGCTGGAAATGAGCACGTTTTTTTGTTGAGGACATCCGCTGAAATCGGAGAGGGGCCGGCCGATCTTCCGAGGGTCGGCGTCGATGGCGCCGACGACCTCCATTCCCTCTTTCTGCCCGATCTCCCGGGCGATGCCGCTTCCCATTGCTCCTACTCCCCAGACAGTGATCTTCAACGGCTTCATGCACTCAACTCCCTTTCGTACTAGAGGAAATCATCTTAGCATTTACTTCCTGGCACACATTAGCCATATCCTTCAACAACCCATGTTGCCTCACCAAAGAATCTAAACGAAGGCCGTTCGTTGCCTCATGGATGAATCTAAACGAGAGCAGGGGTCTTTTGGGGGGGATCCCTGCTTTCGTTTTTCTGCGACGGTCTTTCCCAGTTCAGACAGGGCCGCATCCAGTCTGCGCCTTAGCTCCGCCGGGTTAAGGCGGGAGAAGGTTTCGCGAAGCGCTTCGCAACCTGCGGCTTTTTCCTGCTCCTGGAGCTTCAGGAACCTCGCCCAGGGAGTC
>JAJUIT010000043.1 GCA_029267465.1 Synergistaceae bacterium | reverse complement strand
GACTCCCTGGGCGAGGTTCCTGAAGCTCCAGGAGCAGGAAAAAGCCGCAGGTTGCGAAGCGCTTCGCGAAACCTTCTCCCGCCTTAACCCGGCGGAGCTAAGGCGCAGACTGGATGCGGCCCTGTCTGAACTGGGAAAGACGGTCGCAGAAAAACGAAAGCAGGGATCCCCCCCAAAAGACCCCTGCTCTCGTTTAGATTCTTCCATGAGGCAACGAACGGCCTTCGTTTAGATTCTTTGGTGAGGCAACATGGATCGGTTTTTGTCGTTTCACTCCACAACCCATTTTTGAAGGTCTTCCTTGAGTCCAGCGACGAGAAGCCTGTCACCGCTTTCGATCACGGTATCGGCCCTTGGGATGAACATTTCCCCCGAGCGGTTGATGTTCAGGACGACGGCGTTGTACCGTGTCCTGAAATCCAGTTCGTTGAGTGTTTTTCCTTCCATTTCCGGAAGGGGCCGGATTTCTCCCACGTAAAATCGCGAACCCGGCAGTTGGGCAAAGTGGGACATCCACGGATGCACCAGGAGGAAAGCTAACCGTTCCCCCATGTCCTTCTCCGGGAAGACGACGCGGTTAGCCCCCACACGGGCAAGGACCCGGGCGTGAACGGCATTCTGGGCCCTCGCGATGACAACCGGGATCCCCAGGTCTTTCAGGATGGTTGTCGCCAGGATGCTGGCCTCGATGTTCTGGCCGATCGCCACGACCGCGATGTCCGCTTCCTTTGCCCCGACCTTTGCAAGGGCTTCCTCTTCCGTGGCATCCGCCTGAACGGAGAGGTCCACGACATCGGCCATTTCCTCGACATACTGCCGCGAGCGGTCCACGGCGATGACCTGGTGCCCCTGCTCCGCGAGAGTCCTGCATAGGGCCTGGCCAAAACGCCCGAGACCAACGACCAGGATGACTTTTTCCTCTTTCTTCACGTTTTCCCCTCCCTAACCCACCGGGATTTCCGCGTCGGGATAGGAGACCTTTCCCCGTGCCTCCCGCTTCACCAGGCTATAAAGGAAGGTCACGATCCCCACACGTCCCCAGAACATCAGGAGAACCAGGACAAGCTTGCCGGCATCGCTCAATTGCGGGGTGATCCCCAGCGACAGCCCCACCGTGCCGAGGGCAGAAACGGCCTCGAACAGCAGGGAACGGAACGGAAACGGTTCAAGGCACACGAGGGCCATCAGGCCCAGGCCCAGTGTACCAAGATAGAGGACAATCAAGGTAATCGCCCTCAGGATGATCCGAACTGGAATGCGCCTGTTCCACAAGTGGACTTCCGCGCGGCCCCTGATCAAGTTCCATGTCGATGCAAGCAAGACGGCAAGGGTCGTCGTCTTGAGCCCCCCTCCCGTCGAACCGGGAGAAGCCCCGACCAGCATCAGCAGGATGAGGACGAATATCCCAGCCGGTGAAAAGGTCGCCGGGGCGATCGTGTCGAACCCCGCGGTCCTCGGGGTGATGCTGGCGAAAAGGGCGTTCCAGGCCTTCCACCCGAAGGACAGCCCCCCAAGCGAGGCATTCCATTCGCAAAGGGCCAGCGAGAGGGTCCCGAAGAGGATGAGCCCCGCCGTCGTGAGCAGGACAAGCCTGGAGTGGACCGAAATCCCCGAGGGTTTTCGAAAGTTTTCCCTCAGTTCCGAGAGGACGGAAAACCCTAGTCCGCCCAGCACGATGAGGACCATGACCGTTCCCGGGACCAGGAGGCTCCCCGAAAACCCCTCGAGATTCTCCGAAAAAAGGGAGAAACCGGCGTTGCAGAAAGCGCTCACGCTGTGGAAAACCGCATTGGACAGGGACTGGGACGGGGAAAAACCGGCCCGGATGAATCCCCAGTAAAGCGGAAGGGCCCCGACTCCCTCGATGACAAAGGTCAGGGCGAGGATCCGGATGAGGAGTCGTATCACCCCCGAGGGAGTTTCCAGCCCAACCCCGCCTGCGAGGAACAGCCTCTGCCGCAGCCCGATCCGCTCCCGCATGAGAAGGGAAAGGGTCGTCGTCGCCGTCATCACCCCGAGACCCCCAAGTTGAATCAGCACCAGGAGAACGAGCTGGGAAGCGCGGGTCAGCGCCTTCCCGGTGTCGACGACCGTCAGGCCGGTCACGCAGACCGCGGAGGTCGCGGTGAAAAGCGCGTCCACGAATCGCAGAGGCCTGAAAGGGGCGTTAAAAAGCCACAGAAATAGAGTCCCTGCACCAATCAGCGCCAGGAACCCGATGACGATCTTTCTTTCTATGGGCAACGTGGTGTATGTCCTGAAAGCGATCGGTCAAACGCCTCCCCATGAGCACGACTCCGCCGTGCTGTACCGCTTTAGCCACTTTTCCGCCTCACATGACCGCGCCTGGTGCCGGCATCGCAACCACGGGCGCCTTCCTTGCCGCCCAATATGACCGAATGATCGGGAAAAATCAATCGCAGCCGTCCGCCCTCGTCAAAACAAAAGGCAAGGCGGCTTTTCTTTGCTCCCGTATCGCCAACAGTCTTCATCGCTCCGCTTCATGGATGCCGGCACCGATGACCCCCAGGCGTTTTGAAACGGCTTGACAAGCCGTGAGGGTGAAGGGATTCCCTCCTTTTCCCGGGAAGGATTGATCCCGCTGTTCGAGGGAGACCGCGTCTCTCTCCAGCCGGAAACGACCGCCAGAAAAAGGCGGGCCGAAGGAAAAGCCTGATTTTTGGGTGAAGGGGGGGCGGACCGCGGTCCGCCCCCCTTCGATCCAGTCGGCTCTATTCCCCTTCCGCCAGGCGGTCGAAAATCCCCCCCAAAAGGCGGGGAACGACCTTCAGTGAATAGGACACTTCCAGCCGTTCCGTCTTTTTGTGGCTGTCCTTTCCAGCAGGGGCGATGTTCGCCACAGGCACGTCCAGCCTGGGCAGATCCTTTTCGGGGAAAGGGAAAACCGTTCCCCAGCCGGGGAGGTTTCTTGAGAGCGCTTCCAAGTCAGAAGCTTTTCCCGGGTATCCGAAAAAGCTAAGGTCTGAGACCCCGCCGAAATAGTCGTTCACTTCGATTTTGACCCCGAAGCGGGAAGCTCCTTCGGACACCGCCCATTCCACGGCTTCCACCAGCGCCTTTTCCCTGGGGGTTCGGCCCGTGGTCACGCGCTGGGGATAATAGGGCGGAAGAAAACCGTAGATGACCAGGGGACCTTTCATCCCGGACAACCGGAGGGTCTCCTCTGCCACGGCGATGCAGCGGTCCTGCTCCTCCATCCCGGGCGGCAGGCCGGCGATGAATTTCCGAAGGGTCTCTCCATAGCCAGCGCCCGCGTGCTTTTGCGCAGCCTCGGCCAGTTCCGCGTAGGAAAGGACCCTGCCGTGCCACTCTCCCCTTGGCGGCCATTGCCCGATGTGCTCCCCGTACCGGAGGTAGGCCTCCTTGACCTGGCGGAGGGAGCGATCGAGGGCATCCCAGGCAAACCTTTCCATGGAAACGAGGATCTCCCCGGGCATCCGGTAGACGGGGTTGAGGTTCACGTAGGCAACGGCCGTCTCGGGGAGGGTCCCCGAGTAGGTTTTCCTCAGGTCCTTCAGCTTCAGGCAGCCCATGGGAGAAAAGGTGTCCCGCGGAGAGCGGTCGGTCAGGGAATCGTTCCCTTCCACCAGGACGGCGAGGTGCGCGGCCGGCAGGATGGCGTTGAAGCCCTCGAAATAAGCGGTGCTGTGCGAAGCCCGGCCCGCGAACAGGAAAAACAGGTTGTGCTTTCCGGCGGAGCCCAGGGAGAAACAATGGTTCCGCCCCTGGGAAAAACCGGGGTCGGAAGGTTCCGTGTTCAGGCAGGCGACGAAATCGAGTTCTTCCTGCAGTTCGGCCAGCACGGGGACGGCAGCCCTCATCCCGGCCGAGCTGATCTCCTCGTCGACCAGCGCCAGGAAAAGCAGGTTCGCGCCGAGGGAAGAAGGATCTGCCGATCGTTCCGCCACCACTCCCATTCCGATGGCCACCCCGGCTTTCATGTCGCCCACGCCGCGGCCGAAAAGGAAGTCCCCGCTTTCCAGGTCTGCCCGAACTTCCGGGGACAGGTCTTCGTTTCTCAGGCAGGCCGACAGGGCGAGCGGGTCGAAGGCCAGGTCAGCCAGGGATCCATAGGGCTCCGCGCTGACCACGTCGGCATGGCCGATCACGACGATCGTCTTTCGCGTTGCCGGTTGGGCCCGGACAAGGGCCATCACGCTTTTTCGGCCCAGGGCATCGCCTGGAATCGGGATGAAGCGAAGGTCGTCGGGATTCGAACGGAAATAGGGGAGGGCCCGCAGGGATTCCTCGATCTTCTCTGCGATCTCGACCTCTCCGGGGGTCAGGGAAATGCTTCTGACCGCCACCAGGTCGAGAAGAAGGCGATACAGGCCTTCGGGAGTGTTTTCAATCGTCCAGGTCATTGCCATCCGCACCTCCGGGTCACCGGGAAAAGAGGACGGGAACTTGAATCCACGGCTTGAACGGGAACGGCAGACTCTTCCAGGGGAAAGGATGTACGCAGATCACGCATGGGATTCACCTCTTTTTGCCGGCAAGGACAGTCTGCTTTCCCGGTCTCTTGAAAGAAAGCGCGCCTCCGGCCGGAATCGGTTTCCCCCCGGGTCAGGCCCGCTTCTTTCCCCCGCGGCCCCGGGAACGCTCCTCCTTTTCCTTGCCTTGGAAACGGTCCTTCCCATTCTAGCGCAACACGGACGCCCCTTGAGCCTAAGCCAGGATCCGGGTGATGAGAGGGGGCAGGACCAGGAAAATCGTGAAAAGGCGCACCAGGTGCAGCAGGCTAACCCGCAGGGGGTCGGCCCCCAGTTCCTCGGCGATAGAGGCCAGCTGGGTGATGCCTCCGGGGCAGGTGGCGATGAGGCAGGTCATGAGGTTCCACCCGGTGGTTCTTCTCACCAGGAAAGCCAGGAGGATTCCCCAGGCCACCATGGCGGCCGTTACGGCAAGGGTCGGCAGGAACATCCGCTGGAGGGTCCCGAGGACTTCCGGAGTGGCGCTGAGGCCTATGAGGGAACCCAGGCCGACTTGCGCCGCTGTCCGAAACCCAACGGGCAACGGGGTCAGCCGTAAGCCAGAAACCGCAGCGATCCCGGTCGCTGCCATGGCTCCCACGAAAGCCCCCGCCGGAAGCCCGGCCCAGGAGCCCCCAAGTCCCCCGAGAACGGCTAAAGTCAGAGCCTGGGCTCGACCGTTCCGCAGAGAGGCTGCTGTTTTCACGGTAGCTGGAGGTCCAGACGGTTTTGGCCGACCCGCTTTAGGCTCCCCAATCCGACGGTTGATCCAGGCTGACACAACAGGCATGCCGACCAGGACGGCAGCCAGCCGGAAAAACTGCATCATCGCCACCAGGGCAGCGTCAGCGTTCAGGGACAGGGCAAGCAGGCTCATCTCGGCAATCCCTCCCGGAACCGTCCCCAGCAGGGACGTGGATAGGTCCAGGCCAAACCAACGTGTCACCATCCAGCCGAGCCCAAGGGGAAGACTCAGCCACCAGGCGCTGGCGAGAAAAGCGACCGGAGCGCTGCCTGCAAGCTCTGAACGGGCTTCCGGGGTGACCCGGACACCGATAAACAGGCCAAGGACGATCTGGAGGAGCAGGTTGGCACCGCCCGGCACCTCCGAAAGACCCCAGCCCTGAACGGCAAACAGGGCAGAGGAGAGCATCGCGCCCATCATCGGTGCGGCTGGAAGACGCAACAGGCGAAGTGCCAGCCATCCCGGGATTCCGATCGCGAAAAGGTGTAGAAAATCCAGAAGCCAGTCCATCCGGAACCTCCCCTGAGCTTTCACCGAATTGTAACAGCCAGCTGAGGGGTTGTCCCGGGCAGAAAGCCGTTCGGACGAAACGGTTGAATCTTCACTCTACTTGTGAAAAATCGGGCTGTCCGCGATAAACTAGTGAAGAAAAACGACTCAACTAAAGGAAGCATCGCCAGGAAGGGAGGTCCGATCCATGGAAACGATTGACGCAAGAGGAAAGCCCTGTCCCCAGCCGGTCGTCCTGGTCAAAAAAGCCCTCGAACAGGGATCTGCAAACCTGGAAATCCTTGTCGACAACGCCGTTTCGGCTTCGAACGTCAAACGGTTCCTTGAGAGCCAGGGGTTTTCCGTTACCGAAGAACTGCATGGAGCTGACTTCATCATCCGAGGGATCGGTTCACCGAACCTGTCTCCGTCTGCAAGACCCCAGAAGGTCCAGGCCGGGGAAAAGGGGTATGCCGTCTTCCTCCAAAGCAACGTGCTGGGTTCTCCCGATGCGACCCTGGGCGAAGGGCTGGTCAAGGCTTTCCTGAGCAACCTGGCCGATCGGGAGGATGCCCCCCTGGTCGTCGCTCTCATGAACGGCGGAGTGCTCCTTGCACTGGAAGGAACCTCGACCTGCGAAACCCTGAAAAAAATGGAGGAGAAAGGGGTAACGGTCCTCGTCTGCGGAACCTGCACAAAACATTTCGGCGTGACGGAAAAGGTCGGAGCCGGCTGCATTTCCAACATGATGGAGATCACCGATGCCCTTCTGGCTGCCCCCAGGGTGCTGACGATCGCGTGAGCGGCCGCCTGGTTCTCCGTCCAGCCCGAATCAACGAGGGTCCGGCCCTGACGGAAATGGCCTATGCCTCCAAGCGAACCTGGGGATACCCGGAAGAAACCCTGGACGAGTGGAACGGCCCCCTCACGGTGCTGGAGGAACACCTGCTTGAAGAAGCCTATTTCGTCGCCGAGGAAGAACGCGACGGGAAGCTTGTTCCGGTCGGTTTTTTCTCCCTTATGCCGGTAGACAGGCCGGACACCCTGGACCTGGACCACTTCTGGGTCCTTCCGGAAGCTCAGGGCCGGGGAGTGGGACGCTGGATGTTCGAGCAGGCCGTCCTTGAAGCAAAGAGGGCTGGCGCCCGAAGGCTGACGATCACCGCCGAACCGAAGGCAGAAGGGTTCTACCTGAAGATGGGAGCGGTCCGCATCGGCGGAAAGCAAACGGTCGTGGGGGGAGTAAGGCACGTTCTCCCCCTCTTGGAGCGAAGGCTCGATTGACGCCGGCTAAAATGGAGACCGGGAAGGAAACCGAGTCGCAGGGCGGATCCGGAAACCGGACCCTCCCTGCCTTTCTCACGGAGGATTGATCCTATGCGGCCCAACGCCCTGGTGGGATTTGCCGCCGCAATCCTGGGCGGTCTTTATACAATCCAGGTGCTTCGCCTCCCGAAAGCAATCGCAGGCGATGCCTCCAGCCCTGTTTCTTTCCCCCTCGGACTGGGCCTTCTGATGACCGTCCTGGGGATTCTCCTGGTCCTTCAGGAAGCCCGGCGTGGATTGACAAACCTGGAAGGCGTCAAGCGGCCTGCTTTCACGGCCCCAAGCCTGAGGACCATCTTCAAGGCTGTGGCGGCAAGTCTTCTCTATGCCTTTCTTTTCGAGCGCCTGGGATTTTTCGTTTCAACGCTGGGCTTTTTGGGCACCCTGCTCTATCTGATAAACGGCCGTCGGGCCTGGAAGCTGAACGCCGCTCTCGCCCTGGGCTTCACGCTCGGAGCCTGGGCCCTTTTCGTCCAGCTTTTCGAGCTCCCGCTGCCCTAGGAAGGAACGGGTCATGGAATTCGGGTCTCTGCTCCTGAAAGGCTTTTCCGTTGCCCTGACCCCGGTGAACCTGGCCTGGCTCCTGGGAGGATCCATCCTCGGGACCCTTTTCGGGATGATCCCGGGGTTCGGCCCCTCTACCGGAATCGCCCTGCTGCTTCCCCTATGCCTCGGTCTGCGGCCCGAGACGGCCTTGATCGCCATGGCGGCCATCTACTACGGCGCCATGTTTGGCGGCTCGAGAAGCTCGATCCTCATGAACGTGCCCGGTGACAGCGCCGCCGTGGCATCCTGCTTCGACGGTTATCCCATGGCCCGAAACGGGCAGGCGGAAGCCGCCCTGGCGGTTTCCGCCGTCGCCTCGCTAATGGGCGGTCTCTTTGCCTCCGTCGCGTTCACCCTTCTTGCTCTTCCCGCGGCCCGCATCGCCCTGCGCTTCGGGCCCCCGGAAACCTTCTGCCTGATGGTCTTCTCCCTGGCGGCAACAGCGGCGGTTTCGAGGGAAAATCTCCTGAAGGGCCTCATTTCCCTGGTTCTGGGGCTTATGATTTCCACCGTCGGTCTCGACTCCCCCTCGGGGGTTTCTCGCTTCACCTTCGGCCTCGAGCAGCTTCAGACGGGATTCTCTTTCGTCGTCGTGATCCTCGGCATCTACGGATTCAGCGAGGTTTTGATCAACCTGGAGACCCTCGCACTGGAAACGGCCCGGCCGCTGCAGCTCGAATTCAGGTGGATCCGGATCTCCATGGCCCATTGGAGACGTTCGATCGGCCCGATCCTAAGGCAGTCACCGGTCGGCTTTCTCATCGGGATCCTTCCCGGGGCCGGGGCCGGGATCGCGGCCTTGAGAGCTTACCGGAACGAGAAAAAACGCTCCCCCCACCCCGAAGAGTTCGGGAAGGGCGCCGTCGAAGGGCTGGCTGCACCCGAGGCGGCCAACAATGCCTGCTCGATCGGAGCGATGCTTCCCATGATGACCCTGGGCGTTCCCGGATCAGGCACCGCCGCCGTCATGCTCGGCGGCCTGCTGCTCTGCGGCCTGCAGCCTGGCCCCCTTCTGTTCGAGCCGCAGCCGGGTATCGGCTGGGCAGTCATCGCCAGCCTGTTTTTGGGGAACTTCGCCTGCGCGGTGATCAACCTTCCGCTGGCAGGATTTTTGGTTCGGATCCTGTCAATCCCGCCGAAAGCCTTCTATCCATTTGTGGTGGCGGTTTCTTTTCTGGGCCTTTACACGGTCAATTTCAGCGTCACGGACCTTTACCTGCTGGTCGGGATTGGGATTTGCGGATATCTGATGAAAAAGTTCCGGATCCCCACCGGGCCCCTGGTCCTGGCTTCCGTAGTCGGAAGCTCGGTGGAATCGTCGTTCAGACAGTCTCTCGAGCTTTCCGGCGGCTCCCCTTCGATCTTCTTCCGATCTTCGATCTCCAGCGGCCTCCTCATCGCTGCGGCCCTGGCTTTGGCCTGGCCCATCGTCGCGGGCTGGTGGAGCCGCTGGAAAGTGAGCAAACCGGCGGAACGCCCCGGCGAGTAGTTTTCTCAGTAGTCGATTCCTTTCCTCGAGACGACGCCCTTCGTATACGGGTGACGGATTTCTTTCATTTCCGTCACCAGGTCTGCGGCTTCCAGAAGATCCCGGGGCGCCCCCCTGCCCGTGACCACCACTTCCACGTGGAAAGGGCGAGACCGGAGAAGATCCAGGACGGGTTGCAGCTCCAGGAGACCGAAGTCCAGGACCACGTTCAGCTCGTCAAGCACCACCAGATCAAACTCCCCGCCGAGGCATTCCCGGGCGAGATCCAGTCCACGCTCCGCCTCCATCCGGTCAACCGGTCTCTCCTGTCCCCGGTAGACATAATCCGGAGTTCCCGTTCTCTCGTGGCGCAGGCCCGGGATCCGTTTCAGGGCCTCGATCTCCCCGTAAGAATCCCACCCCTTCATGAACTGGATAATCGCCACGCGCCCCCCGTGACCGGACATCCGAAGGGCCAACCCCAGCGCCGCGGTGGTCTTTCCCTTTCCGTCACCCGTGTAAACTTCCAGCAAGCCGCGCTCCAGAACGGTCTTTTTCCCAGTCATCCCTTCCATTTTTCCCGCCTCCTCCCAGACCATTGTATTCCGGGAAAACAAAAAAAACGGAGGGGGGCGGAGCCTGTCCGCCTCCCCCCGCTTAACGGATCCTTCGGTTTCTTCTAGAAGGCTCCTTCTTTCATTACGGCACCGGTCACTCCGGAGGTCACAAAGGCCCGGTAGCGGTTGAGGAACGCACTCTCCACCGGCTGTACCCAGGGAGTCCACTCGGCCTTCCGGCGTTCGAGCTCCGCTTCGTCCACCAAAAGATCCAGGCGTTTCCCGGGAATGTCGATGGAGATGGTGTCGCCCTCGCGGACCAGTGCAATGGGGCCCCCGGCGGCCGCTTCAGGGGAGACATGGCCGATGGCTGCACCCCGGCTGGCCCCTGAAAACCGGCCGTCGGTAATCAAGGCGACCGATTTGTCCAGGCCCATCCCTGCGAGGGAGGACGTGGGGGTGAGCATTTCCCGCATCCCCGGTCCCCCCTTGGGTCCCTCGTAGCGGATCACGATCACGTCGCCGGGCCTGATCTGCTGCCCGCGGATCGCCCTGAAGGCCGCTTCCTCCCCGTCGAAAACCCGGGCCGGGCCCGTGTGGCGCAGCATCTCCTCGGATACGGCCGACTGCTTGACGATGGCACCGTCAGGAGCGAGAGACCCCTTGATGAAGGCGAGCCCTCCCTGCGCATGGTAGGGATTCTCGAGCGGCCTGATCACGCTGTCGTCAAGCACGGAGACCTTCGCGAGATTCTCGTAGACCTTCCTTCCCGTCACGGTGATGCAGCCGCCCTTGATGAGCCCTTTTTCCGAAAGCCTGGACATCACGGCCTGGACCCCTCCGGCACGGTAAAGGTCCTGGATGTGGTGCGGTCCAGCCGGGCTCATGCTGCAAAGGTGGGGGACCTTTTCTCCGAGGGTGTTGAACAGCTCGAGGGGAAGTTCCAGCCCGGCCGCATGGGCAATGGCCGGCAGGTGGAGGGCCGTGTTCGTGGAGCCGCCCAGAGCCAGGTCAACTGAAACCGCGTTTTCGAAGGCTTCCATCGTGAGGATATCCCTCGGCCGGATGTTCTTCTCGAGGAGGGCCATGACGGCCCGGCCCGCATCCTTGGCCAGGCGCTCACGCTCGGCAAAAACGGCCGGGATCGTGCCGTTGCCCGGCAGCGCGAGGCCCAGGGCCTCCATCATGCAGTTCATCGTGTTGGCCGTGAACATCCCCGCGCAGGATCCGCAGCCGGGGCAGGCGGCGTTCTCGACCTCCGCCAGCTCTTCCTCGCTCGCGCTGCCGGCGATGCACTTGCCAACCGTCTCGAAGACCGTGTTCAGGTCAACCTCGCGCCCCTTCAGGAGACCCGCCATCATGGGCCCCCCGCTCAGGACCACGGTGGGGATGTTCAAACGGGCGGCGGCCATCGCCATTCCCGGGATGATCTTGTCGCAGTTCGTCACCATGACCAGGGCGTCCAGGGCATGCCCCTCCGCCATGACCTCGATGGAGTCCATGATCAGCTCGCGGCTCGGGAGTGAGAACTTCATCCCGGCGTGGTTCATGGCGATGCCGTCGCAGACGCCGATAACGGGGAATTCGATGGGCAGCCCCCCGGCGGCGTAGACGCCGGCCTTGACGGCGGCAGCCAGGCGGTTCAGGTGGACATGCCCGGGGATGATCGCGTTGTAGGCGTTGACCACACCGACCCAGGGACGCTCGATCTCCCAGTCGGTATAACCTGAAGCCTTCATGAGGGAACGGTGCGGAGCCCTCTCCAGCCCTTTCTTGGCTCTATCGCTTCTCATCGTTGTTCACACTTCCTTTCGCAGGATCAGACCCCTGCCATGAACAGGCGGGGGAGCATCAGGACAAGCGACGGGACATAAGTGCAAATGAACAGGACCGCGATCAGGATCAGGACCATCGGCAGGATCGGCTTGCTGACCTCTTCCATGGAAAGCCCCGTTATGGCGCTGGCCACGTAGATGTCAATGGCCACCGGCGGGGTCGCCATCCCGATCGCCAGGCCGACGGTGACCAGGAGGCCGAAGTGGATGAGGTTCCCGCCGATCCCCAGGATCGCCGGCAAAAAGATCGGCGTCAGGATGATCAAAGCCGAAGCCGTTTCCATGAACATCCCGGCGAGCAGGATGATGACGTTGATCATCAGGTAGATCATGAAGGTGTTGTTGCCGGCCAGGTCCATCAGGGTTTTCGCGATGGCCTCCGGGATCTGGTAGAAAGCCAGCCCCCAGCCGAAGAGCTTCGCCGTGGCGATGATGAACATGATCAGGGCGGACGTGACCCCCGCGTTGACCACGAGCTCGTAGAACTTCTTGAAGTCCAGCGACCTGTAGACCAGCCAGGCGACCAGGAGCGTGTAATCCACCGCGATGGCCGCCGCCTCGGAAGGGGTGAACACGCCGGTGAAGATGCCTCCCAGGATGATGACCGGCGTCATCAGCCCCCAGAGGGCCGAGACGAAGCGCCGGCCGATTTCCGCGCCGGGGAGCTTCTCCCCGGCCGGGTAGCCGCGCCTGTTGGCAATCCAGAGGGCATAGACGATCAGCCCTCCCCCCATGAGAGCTCCGGGAATGAAGCCAGCCATGAATAGCTTGGCGACGGACTCCCCGGCGATGACCGCGTAGAGGACCATGGGGACGCTGGGCGGGATGACCACCCCGATCGTTCCCGCCGAGGCGATGAGGGCTGCGGAAAAGTCGACGTCGTATTTTTTCGTTTTCAGCTCGGGCAGCAAAGCCGACCCGACGGCGGCCGTCGTCGCGGCCCCCGAGCCGGAGATCGCCGCGATGAACATCGAGGCCAAAACCGAGACGATGGAAAGCCCACCCCGGATGCGCCCGAGGGTCGCCTCCGCGAAGGCCACGATGCGCTCGGAAATCCCGCCCCTGGCCAGGATGTCCCCGGCCAGGACGAAGAAGGGCACCGCCACGAGGGCAAAAGAGTTGTTGCCTTCCAAAAGCGTCTGGGGAACCATTTGCAGGGGAATCCCGCTCACCAGGAAGACGACGAGGGCCGCCAGCCCGATGGAAAGGCCGATGGGGACCCCGATGAGCATTAACAGGAAGAAGGACCCGAAGATAACCCAGCCCATCAGGAACGGCCTCCCCTCAGGATCTCACCCATGCCTGCGGCGAGGTGGAGGATGATGACCGCCCCCAGGGCCGGGTACATCGCGTAGATCCATGACATGGAGATCATCATGGCGGGAGTGGTCTGGCTAGATTCGGTTTTCATGAGGAGCGCACCGTAATACGCCACGATGGCGAAAAAGAGGATCCCGAGCAGGTTCACCAGGATCGCCATCCCTTTCCGCAGGCTCGGCGGGAGCTTCTGCGTCACGAAAGTCACGGCGATGTGGCTGCCCCGCTTGAAGGCTACGGCAGCCCCCAGCAGGGAAGCCAGCACGAGGAGGAAGCAGGAGAGTTCCTCAGACCAGGTCAGGGCCTCGAAAAAGAAGCGGAAGACCACCTGGGCCGTCGTCACGCCGATCATCAGGAGCATCAGGAAGAACAGAAGACGTTCGCTAAGCCGGTTCACCGAATCACTGAGAACTTGCAGGAGGGGGCGGGAAGCCCCCTCCTCATGCGTTATCCCGTTCAAGGTTTACACCTACTTGGTGTTCTGGATGGCTGCGATGAAGTCCTTCCCGAATTTCGGCGTGTAGGTGTCGTAAACCGGCTTCACGGCTGCCAGGAAGGGCTTCAGGTCGGGCGTGGTGACCTTCATCCCCTTGCTCTCCAGTTCCTTCACCCAGAGTTTCTCGCTGGCGTTGTTGAAGGCCCGCTCGTAGACCGCGGCTTCCTGGGCAGCCTTCAGGACGGCCTTCTGCTGTTCAGGGTTGAGCTTTTTCCACGTCACCATGCTCATGAGAATCGGGGCCGGCGCATAGGCATGACGCGTGATGGCCATGTACTTCTGGCTTTCGTTGAGCTTGAAGGCGACGATGACGTTCAGGGGGTTCTCCTGCCCGTCGATGGTCCCCTGCTGGAGGGCGGTCAGGGCTTCCGTCCAGGCCATGGGTACGGCGTTGGCCCCGAGAGCCTTGAAGGAATCGACGTAGACAGGGTTCTGCATGACGCGGATCTTCAGGCCCTTGATGTCATCTGGGGAATTGACCGGCCTCTTGCTGTTCGTCAGGTTGCGGAATCCGCGCTCGGCCCAGGCCAGGCCTTTCCACCCCTGCTTCTCCAGGTCCGCAAAGAGCCCCTGCCCGATCGGACCGTCCAGAACCTTGTAGGCGTGCTCGGGGTTCCTGAACAGGAAGGGCAGGTCAATGGCCCCGAACCGCGGGACGAAGTTGATGATGGGGCCGTTCGTGATGATTCCCGCGTCGACGATGCCCATCTTCATTCGCTCGAGCAGGGTTCTCTCGTCGCCGAGCTTGGCGTTGGGGAAGATCGTGACGGTCACCGAGCCGTTCGTGTACTTCTCGGCGAGGGCCTTGAACTTCTCCGCCGCAAGATGGAACGAATCCTTCTCGTTCACGACGTGGGCCAGCTTGATCTCCAGGGCAAACGCGGACGCGGCCATGGAGACCAAAAACAGCCCGACCAGGAAAACGGAAAGCAGTTTTCTCATCGCTGCGCACCTCCTTGAATTTTGGTCCAACCAAGGACCTACCAGAAATCTGCCCTATAGTTTATCATTGGCCTGTCGAACTGAAAAGAGACGCAGGATTACCTTTCGATGAGGGATCGGGGATGCTGACCAAAATGGAAAACAAGCGGGAGGAAGTCGTACGCAGGCTGTCGGAGTGGATCGAAAGGCCGGAACGGTTGAGCGGGGGCCGGCTTCCGCCGGAACGGGACCTCGCCAGGGAACTGGGGGTCAGCCGAACGCTGCTGAGGGAGGCCGTGATCACTCTGGAGGCCCTGGGTGTGCTGGAAGTGCGGGAGCGCCAGGGCATTTTTGTTCGGACCCTGCAGGGAGAGGATTTTGCGGTCAGCCTGAAAACCCTCAGCCTATGGCCCGAAGAACTGCTGGTTCACCTGATGGAAATGAGGCTCGTGATGGAAGTGCCTGCGGCCGGGCTTGCCGCCCAAAGGCGCACGGAAAGAGAACTCGAACAGATGCGTCGGTGCATTGCCCACCTCAGGGAAGTCCATGTGGCCGCCGACGGCGGGGCTTCGTCCGGAGCCGCATGGGACTCGCTCCTGCACGCGCTGGTGGTCCAGGCCGCCCATAACCCCGTCCTCACGCGTGTTTACGAAGGGCTGACGTCAACGATGGAAAAGCAGATCGCCACCAGCCGCAGGCTGTTGCTCCAGGTCTCGGGCATGCCGGGGAAAATCCTCCAGGAACACGAACTTCTCGTGGATTCGATCGCCAAAAAGGATTCCGAAGGGGCCATGGCCGCTCTCCGCGGCCACCTGGGGGAAGCCCTTGAGCAGCTCGAGGGAATCAAAAACCGCGGTCTTCCCGAAAAGAAAACTGACAGTTGACAAAATATATTCTTTGCGTCATCATCTCTCTCGGAAAGCTTCATACCGTTAT
>JAJUIT010000037.1 GCA_029267465.1 Synergistaceae bacterium | reverse complement strand
GTTCTCGCCCTCGAGAAGGCCTGCGAAGCCGCTGGGAAGTCCATGGACGTGATGGTCATGGCGGACGTGGGGGATCTCCGGGAAGGGCTCTGGCCGGACGAAATGGAAGCCATGGGCAAGACCCTGGCATCCTGCCGGAGAATCCGCTGCATGGGCGTCGGGACCAACATCGGCTGTTTCGGGGGGGTGCTCCCCACCCCGGAGAACATGAACCTCCTGGTCAAGTGCCGGGACCGGCTGGCCGAGGCCCTGGGCCGTCCCGTCGAGGTCGTCTCCGGGGGAGCCACCTCGTCTCTCGAGCTGGTGGACAACGGGCAGATGCCCGTGGGGATCAACAATCTCAGGGTCGGGGAAGGGATCCTGCTGGGGCATAACACCAGCCGGATGCAGGCGATCCCGGGCCTTCACCGGGACGCCTTCGTGCTGGAAGCGGAAATCGTGGAGGTGCGCACCAAGCCGAGCAAGCCGATCGGGCTCATCGGGGCGGACGCTTTCGGGAACGTCCCGGTCTTCGAGGACCGCGGACGGCGCCTGCGGGCCATTGCCGCGGTGGGCAAGCAGGACGTGAAGGTCGACGGCCTGACTCCGCTCGACCCGGGAGTCGCGGTGCTTGGGGCCTCGAGCGACCACCTGACCCTGGACGTCGAGGATTGCCCCGTCCGCCCGGTTCTGGGCCAAATCGTGCGTTTCACGCTGGATTACGGGGCCATGCTTGCCCTAACCACGTCGGGCTACGTAGAAAAGGTCTACGCCTGAAAAACAAGGGCCGGATCCCCGACATCCAGGATCCGGCCCTGCCTCTAGTAGGTGACGACCCTCGGGAGTTTCTTTGCCTGCTCGATCCACTCCTTCACCCGGTTGATCGAGGGCAGCTGCCGAACTTTCTTCGTTTTCTCGTTCACCTCGATCATCTTCTGGAGAAGGTTATCGGGCTTTCTTTGCGCGAGCTCCGGGACCGTGTCCACCCCGGCAGCCTCCAGCAGTTCGGCGTATTGCGCGCCGATCCCCTTGACGCGGAAGAGGTCCACGTGGTTGACCCACTTCAGGATCTGGCTGGCCGGGATTTTCGTCATCTTGGCCATTTCCTCGCGCCCCTTCGGGGTCGCCCCCTTTTCGAGCAGGCTTTCCGTCGTGGTGATGCCGGCTTCCTCCAGTTTTTTCGCGTAGGTCTCCCCGATTCCCTCGACTCTCTGCAGCCTGGCCATTTCATCAACCCCCTTAAATGTTGCGTATTGCTTGGCAGGATATTGCCATGTTATTCCTTTATCATCAACAATTCAACCCTGGGGAAGGGTTGCTTTTTTCCGTATTCAGGCGGATACGGGACGGCTTTTCGTGGGATAAAATGAAATCAAGGCGAAAAGTTTTGCATTGCCTGTCCTCGAGAAGAGGGGGTGTCTTTCTTGAAGAGGAATCTTTTCGTTTTGCTGCTCGCGGGTTTTTGCCTGTGGGGCGCCTTTTCCGGGATCCCGGCCATGGCCGCGGTCCCGGCGGCAGGGTGCTCCGGCGCTCCAGTCGTGCCGGAAGAAGCCGTGAGAAAAGCGGTCAACCGATTTGCGGCCGGGCTGCTGCGGCTCTCCGCTGAAAATAAGCCAGGCAACCTCATGATTTCCCCGGTTTCGGTTCACTTGGCCCTGACCATGGCGGCGAACGGGGCCGAGGGTTCCACGAAGGCGGCCATGCTGAAAAGGCTGGCAGGCGAGGGGCTGACGCTGGACCGCCTGAACCGGGGGATCCGGGCCTGGAAAACCGGGGTAAGCCGAACGGGGAGCAAAACGATCCTTGGAATCGCAAACTCCATCTGGTTCGACAAGCAATACAGGCCCGCGGGCACCTTCCTGAAGAAAAACGCGGACTTTTTCGGTGCCGATGCCCGTAGCCTCGATTTCCGTGACAGGGGAGCCCCGGGGATTGTGAACGCCTGGGTGAAAACCGCCACGCGCGGGACGATCGACAGCATCCTCGAGGAGATCCGCAGCGACGAGGTGCTCTTTTTGGTCAACGCGGTCTATTTTAAGTCGGACTGGCAGGTGCCGTTCGAGAAAAGCGAAACCCGCAAAGAGGTTTTCCACGCTCCGGGCGGTGATACCGAGACTGATTTCATGCACCGGACCGGCCGGATGACCGTTTTCCCGCTGAAGGGAGCCACGGGGGTCAGCCTCCCCTACGAGGACGGGCGTTTTGCCTTTTTTGCCCTGCTGCCGGAAGGTAAAACTGCACCGAGGGCCTGGCTTGCCCGGCAGGACCCGGCAACCCTTTTCGAAGGAATCGCCCAGCGGATGGCAAAAACGCCGGTACAGGAAGTTCAGCTGGCGCTGCCGAAGTTCGAGTCGCGCTACGAGGATACGCTGGAGGACGAGCTGAAGAAACTCGGGATGGGCATCGCCTTTGATCCCGCCCGGGCGGATTTTTCGGCGATGAGCGAGCGGCGCACGAAAGACCTCTTTATCGGGACCGTACGGCACAAGACCTTCGTCCGGGTCGACGAGAAAGGCACCGAGGCCTCTGCCGTCACCTCGGTGGGCATGCGGATGACGAGCCTGCCCGCGGTCCAACGGAAAATCTCCTTTGACCGGCCGTTCCTCTACGGCATCATGGACCTGAAAGCGGGCATTCCGCTTTTCGTCGGGATCCTGGAAAACCCGGCGAATCCCTGAAGCGGGGAGATTCGGGAATCCAAAAAGGGGCTCCCCCTCGGGGAGCCCCTTTAAAAGAGATACGTCAGACCTGCCTGCCCTTCGGCCGGTGGACGTAGACGCTGCAGGGAGCGTGGGCGACCACCTTGGCGGCGACGCTCCCGAGGAAGAAGCGTTTCAGGTTGCTCAAGCCTCGATGCCCGATCATGATGATGTCGGCATCGTTTTCCTCGGCAAACTTGACGATCTGCTCGTAGGGGATGCCGGGAAGGACCGTGACGGACATCCGCGGAATGGTTCTTCCGCTCTTGGCGATCTGTGCCCGGACGAACTCCTCGAAATCCTGCTTCACCTTTTCGCCGACCGTCGGCAGTTCCACCGCGTATCCTTCGACGAAGACCCGGCCCCTTTCCTCTGTTCCGATCACATGGAGGAAAAGCATCTCCGCGTCCGCTTCGCGGTTGGCGTAATGAACCGCGTAATCGATGACCCCCCTGCTTTCCTCGCTGCCGTCGATGGCGACGACGACCTTTTTCATGATCTGCTCCCTCCTCCCTGAACCTGTTTTGGGATAATCGAACTACAGGAAAGAAAAAGACGGAGAACGAAGCTTTCTAACCAAGATATTATACTACCAAATCCATCGATTAGCAGATCGCAGTGTTGCTGCATTCCCTTTCTTTTTGAAGGCTCCTTTCGTCTCCTGCCCGGACCGGCCGATTCTAATAGCTTGCCACGGGGGGGTTGAGCCTGAAGGTTAGCTGCAATCCTTTCCGAAGCACGGTGAAGGTGTTCTCCCCCAGAGCGAGCAGGGCGCCGAGTTCCTTCGGTCCGGGCACGGGCTGGCCGTTGCAGGCCACGAGGATGTCTCCCACCTGCATCCCGGCCTTTTCCGCCTCCCCGCCCGGCTTCAGCTCGGCGATGACGGCCCCGCTCTTTCCGTTCAGGGCGGCATTTTCAGCCGGTTCGAGGCTCCGGAGGGAGAAACCGAGTTTCGGCGGCTGTTTTTGGGAGGCGGCGGGGGCTGCCGGCGGCGGAGTGAAGGAAAGCGTTGCGGGCGGCCTGGGGAGTGTTTCCAGCGAGGGGATCTGGATCTTGATGGGCATCAGGGCGCCCTTCCGCAGAATTTCCAGGTCGTAGCTCTCCACGCCCCTGCTCGGAGCGATGGTAGGCCAGACCTTTTCCTGGAACTCCGTGTTGTTGTCCACGGGAAGACCGTTGATGGAGAGGATCAGGTCGCCGTGCTGGAGCCCTGCCCTTTCCGATGCCCCGCCGACCGAGACCCACAGGACAACCCCGCCCTTTGGCTCTTTCAGACCGTTGATCTTCAGGTCCTGCGGGGTTGGGTCGACGACGGCCGCTCCCACGTCCCGAAGCTCGAGCGGGGCTCCCGCGGCGGCGGCGAAGCTCCACAGGACGGAGAACATTTTCTCGGCGGCATCTCGGGAAGCGGCTGAGATGAAAACTGGATTTCCCTTTTCTGAAATCTTCGCGGCCAGGGCCCACTTCCATGGTCCCGGCGCCTTGGGAATCTCCAAAAGTCGAAGGAGGGTAAAGGAAGCAAACGGGATCGACAGGGGAGATCCCATGGCGGTTTTGAAGGACAGGGCTTCCCTTGAGAGCTGGAGTCCCTGGATGGCTCCCCCCGAAGTGGAGATCTGGCTTCGGATCTGGGAGAAGGCGGCCATGGCCTCTTCGAGCGTGTTAAAGTAGGTAGGCACAACCTGGTAAACCACGTAGCCCGGGGGTTCTACGGTCCAGCTCTGCACAGGGAAAAAGGCCAGCAAGGCAAAAGCGAGGGCCGAAACGAGCCATTTTTTCATCGGGAGTCACCCCTTTCAGAAATGGTGGAACGAATGTCTGGATTATTTCATCGAGAGGGGCCCGGGGCAAGAGCGGGAGCAAACCCGGATCGGGGCAAAATCGGAAGAAGGGCCTGGCAAGGCGATACGGATGGGGGGAAGACAGATGTGGAGAGGGAAACTTCCGAGGGAGATTTTCGAGATCGCCCAGCAGGGGTACGCCGCGGCTGAGCCGGTGGTCTACCCCGAGGGACTCGAGGTAATCGACTGCGGACTCGGGACGAATCCCCTGGGCATGCCGGAAAGCCTCCGCCGCTTCCTGGAAAAAGGGATCCCTTGCGACCTCTGCGACTATCCCGAGCCGGAGCCGGAAGGCTTAAAACAAGCGATCGCAACGGTTCACGACGCCTGGAAGGTCTCCCCGGACCAGCTTCTCGTGGGGGGCGGTTCCATCGGCCTCCTGGTGAGCCTCTTTCGGATCCTCCTTCGTCCCGGTTCGGTCCTGTCCGGGGTTTCCCCGCAGTTCACCGACCCGGTTCTCCAGGCTCTCTACAACGGGGCCTCGTACGAACCGCTCCGGCTGGTTCCGCCGCGCTTCACGATCGATACCGCTTTTGTTCTCGAAGCCCTCGAGAAGAAACCCGACGTGCTGTACCTTGACCGGCCTCACAATCCCACCGGCCAGGTGCTGTCCCTGGAGGACGTCGCCCGGCTGGCCCGCTTCGCGATGGAGGCGGGCACCTGGGTGATCTCCGACGAGGCTTACGGGGATTTCCTCCCCGACGACGAATCGGCGGCCGTTCTGGATTTCCCGAACCTCGTCACCTGCCGGTCCTTTTCGAAGGGGCCCGGCGCGGCGGGGATCCGCGCGGGCTTCGCGATCTGCCGGGATCCGGATCTGGCGGCGTTGTTCCGGAAGGTCCAGCCCCCGTTCGTGATCGGGACGCTGGACGTGCGCATGGCCCTGGAGATCCTGAAGGATCCGGCCGCGCTGCAGGAAACCCGGGCCTACGTGAGGGCAGCCAAGGCGCGCATCCTGGACGCGGTTTCGAAGAAGCCGGACTGGTTCGTGGCGGACACGGACGAACGCGTCCCGATCCTTCTTCTGTCCCAGGCGTCCGGCAGCCTGGTGAGGAGGCTGGCCGCTGTCGGAGTCGCTTGTGAAGGCGGAAGCGGCTATTTCGGCCTGGACGACCGGTCGGTTCGCCTTCGGGTTCCTGCACCGTCAAGGCTCGAGGCTCTCCTGGAGCGGCTGGCAAACGCCTGAGGAGGCAACGGCCCTCCCGGAAAGCCCGGGAGGGCCGTTGCTTTTTTTGTTTTCCACGAACACGAAAGGGAAGGTCAGGCGGTTTTCCCGCTGGATTGGCGGCTCAGCTTGTACAGACCGATGGTGAAGAGAGCGACGCCCTGCAGGATGAAGAACACCCAGCTGATGGTCCCGTACCCCTTGGCGATCAGGCCGATGAGGCCGAAATTCGAAATCGCCAGCCCCATCAGGGCCAGGACCGCCCCCACGGCGCCCCGCGCGAGGTTGCTCATGCCCCTGCCCCTTTTTGCCACGAGCGTCGAGTTGATCCGTTCGTTGATGGAGTGGAAGAACCCGACTCCCGTCTCGATCATTGTGCCGAAAAGGACGATCAGCCAGACCGGCAGGAGGAACCTGACTCCCAGGTTCGCGATGATGCCGTTGGCCGGGATCTCCCTGTTCAGGACGCCCGGGGAGAAGCCGCCCGTGACGACGTAGAAGAGGCCCGCGGGGAGGATGCAGATCAGGGAGGCCATGATGCCGGAAAGGATCGCTTCCGTTCGGGTTTCCAGGTAGTTCAGGGAGAAAAGAACGGTAGACACGACGGCGATGTTGTAGAAGGCGTACTTGAATCCGCCCATGGCCCATCCGGGCTTCACGACGTGGGCGGCGAAATTGGCGGAAACGGCATCCCCGAAGCGGGTGATCCCGATAAAGAGGAACAGGATGTAGACCGCGTAAAGGACGTAGGACCACCAGGAAAGGGCGACCTCGATGGCCTTGCTGCCGCTATAGGTGAGGTAGGCGACGAAGACGAGGAACAGCCCCGAGCCGACGAGAGGCGGCAGGCCGAAGGAATCCCTGAGGATGCTGCCGGAAGCGGCTCCGACGACCCCCATGATGAGGAAAAGAAGAACGATGAAGGCGGCTTCGTACACCATCCAGCCGGGACCGATGAGCTTTTCGAAGAACGTTCGGTAATCGTAGGCTTTGAAGGCGCGGGCAAACTCGAAGCTGAGAGCGAAGAGCGCAGCCCAGAGG
Source organism: Synergistaceae bacterium (assembly GCA_029267465.1). Lineage (GTDB taxonomy): Bacteria > Synergistota > Synergistia > Synergistales > 79-D21 > 79-D21. The sequence goes on along the minus strand of JAJUIT010000037.1, from coordinate 10,524 downwards.
ATCGTGGTCAGCCCCATGCCCATCAGGCCGCCCGTGGGACCGTATTGGACGAAGTACTCGACAAGCTCCCGTCCCGTGCCGTACCCCCCGGCGATCAGCACCGATTGGGCGATGAAGCCGGGCAGCAGGTATTTCCTGTACCAGCCGTAATTCATAAAGAAGGTCAGGATGCTGTTTTTCTTCTCTTCTGCCATTTGGCATTCTCCTTTCTCCTGTTCATCTCTCTCCGGTCCATTCAAGCCCAACCCACGCTCATTTTACCCAACCGCATCCCCCCTGGATAAAAAAATGGGCCCCGCCGTTTCTCTCGGCGGGGCCCTTCCCGTGCCTGCATACGGCTAGCAGCCGCCGGGCTCGAGAGGGGTCCCGTCGGAGCAGCCAAAATAAATGAACCAGCCGGCACCAGGCTTTCTGGAGAATCGGTTTTCCACGGGGACTCACCTCCCTGAATCTTCATCGATCAACGACACTAAAGTTGCAGTAAATCCTAGGACCGGCCGAGAACCTTGTCAAGTATGCATGAAAACCCAACACAGCCTTTATTTAAAAGGCCATCTTGGGTTAATGGTTTTATAACAACACTGGATGGGAAGTGACGGCTGGTTTTATTGTTCGCGCTTTTCGAAGGTCCCGAACACGACCGGACGGCCGTCCCGTACCATGACCTGCCCGCGGGCGACGACCGTGCGGATCTTAAGGGTTTTTCCGTCTACCAGGACGAAGTCGGCGTCCATTCCTTCAGCAACATGGCCTTTTCGCGGCAGGCGGTAATGGTCCGCCGGAGACGACGTAATCACCTGCAGGGCCGTTTCGAGGGGGATCCCCTCGTCCCTGACCGCGTCGACGACCTCTCCCCAGAGGGAGGCGCACCGGCCGACGGTGAGGCCCCTGAAGCGCCCTTTCTCGTCGAAATCGGGCATGCTGCCCTGCCCGTCCGAGCTGAAGGAAACCCGGCTTGCCGGAACACCCGCGTCCAGCAGGCGCTTCAGCCCGACGCTGCACTTGACCTCCCCTTCCGCCAGGAAAACGGGCGTGGTGCTGGTGGTGAGGTCCACGTGCCCCCCAGCGGCGGCGTACTCGACAGCCTCGGCGAAAAGGTCCGGGTTCCGGTTGACGTGGGTGGGCAAGAACTGTGCCAGGGTCAGCTCGGTTTCCTGGACGACGGCCTTGATCATGGAAAGGCCCCGCGGCCCGTCCCCCATGTGGACGTTGACGATGCCGCCCTTGCCCGACAGCATCCCGGCGACCCTGGCCGCCGCGGCGATGCGCGCGATCTCCTCCTGGAGGGGCTGGGAGGAGCGGTGGTCGGAAAGGGCCACCTCCCCGACGCCGATGAGCTTGTCCACCAGAACGATATCGTCCTGGATGTTCCCGGTGAGGGTCCGGACCGGAAGCTGGTAGGAGCCGAGCATGGCCCAGGCCGAAATCCCCTCTTCCTCGAGGGCGCGGGCCTTTGCGATGAGGCTCGCGGTGTGGCGGGTGACGCCATCAGTCCCCAGCACGCCCACCACCGAGGTGACCCCGGCGGTCGTCAGGTCCGTCAGGGAGATTTCGGGCGTCCGGGTCCGGTAGCTCCCTTCGCCTCCTCCCCCGATGATGTGAACGTGGTTGTCGATAAAGCCGGGAACCAGGAGGCAGCCGGTTCCGTCGATCCGCTCGATCCCGGGCAGGGTCGATTTTGCCGGAAAGCCGTTGCCGATCCAGGCGAATTGCTCTCCGGCGACGAAAACATCCCGCGCTTTGAGTTTCTCAGGAGCGTAGATCTCGGTGTTTTCAACAAGCAGGAACATCCAATCCCTCCAGGGTGGGCGGGGAAGCCTCAGCGCGAGCTCCCCCCGAAAATGTGCCGGGCCCTTTCCGTGTCCAGGAGGATCCGGTAGGCCGTCGTGGAACGAAGGTGCTCGGCGGCGGCTTTTGCCGCGGCCTTGGGTGCCCTCCTCGCGATCGCCCGGATCAGGGCGGCATGCTCCGCGGGCGAGTTGTGACCGCTTTCCGCGGTAAGTTCCTCCCCGTTCAGGGGGTGGAACTCGGCCAGGTAGTTGACGTACAGCTGGCTCCTCCAGAACACCGGCCGGAAGGCCCGCTCGAGATAGCGATTTCCTCCGATCCGCATCACGGCGAAGTGGAATTCCACGTTGGCCCGGCAGTACTCCCTTCGGTTTTCCTGGCTGGAAAAGAGGATTTCGCGCCGGTGGATCTCCTCCAGTTCGCCGATGTCTCCCTTTCGCGCGTGCTCTGCGGCCAGGGCCGCGGCGCTGGACTCCAGGATTTCCCTTGCCTGGAAAACCTGCTGCAGGTCATCGGCGGAAAGGTCTGGAACCCGGTACCCGCGGGTCCCTGCCGGGTTTTCGAGCAGCCCCTCCGCCACGAGGCGGGAAAGGGCCTCTCTCACCGGCGTCCGGCTAAGGCCAAGCTCCTGGGACAGGGCCGTTTCGTAAAGAACATCCCCCGGGAGCAGCCGCTCCTCGAACATCTCGTCCAGGACGTGCCAGAAAACGATCTCGAAGGCCTGGAAAGGGCGATCGGTCGGCGGGCGGTTCAATTCCGTCATCCCCTTTTCAAACAATGGATCCATTATGCTATAATGGATCCATTGTGTAAAGTCCGGCTCGCTCCGCGGGGAAACAAGCCTGTCTTCAGGAAGTATAGCCTTCAGGCAGGCGAGGGTTCCAGCCGGAAAAAATCCAGGGGAAAAGAGGGGAAAGGAAATGCCGGAAACGAACCAGGCGCCCGTCGCTCCGAAGGCGACACGAGTTCCAGACACCTACATCATCATCTTCTTCGTCGTCCTGCTCGCGGCTTTGTTGACGTACATCATTCCCGTGGGAAGCTACCAGACCCACGAAATTTCCTACAAGATGGGCGAGCAGACGAAGACGCGGACGGTCCTCATCCCGGAGACGTTCAAGCTCGCCACGGACGACCAGGGGAACCCGGTGAAAAAGGGCATGCCCGTCTTCGCCCCCAACGGGGACATGGGCATCCTGAACTACGTGTTCGAGGGCTTTGTCTCGGGCAGCAAGTGGGGTTCGGCCATCGGGGTCATGGCCTTCATCCTGGTCATCGGCGGGGCCTTCGGGATCATTCTCCGCACCGGTGCGGTCGAGTCGGGCCTCCTGAGGATGATCGCCCGGGCCCGGGGCATGGAAGCGGCCATCATCCCCATCCTCTTCGTTCTCTTCTCCCTCGGCGGCGCGGTCTTCGGCATGGGCGAAGAGGCCATTCCCTTCGTCATGATCCTCTGCCCACTTTTCGTCGCCATGGGGTATGACTCGGTTACGGCCCTGTTCGTCAGCTACGTGGCGACACAGATCGGTTTTGCCACGTCCTGGATGAACCCGTTCAGCGTGGCCATCGCCCAGGGAATCTCCCAGATCCCGGTGCTTTCGGCCTCGGGTTTCCGAATCGCCATGTGGACTGGCTTCACGCTCCTGGGGATCGTCTTCACCTGGTTTTACGCCAGGCGGATCAAGGCCGACCCGACCCGCTCGATTTCCTACAAGTCCGATGCTTTTTTCCGAGAGGACCTGGAAAAGAACAGGGAAGTGGAGAGCCATTTCGGAACCGGACATTCCCTTGTCCTTCTGACTCTCGCCGCGGGAATCGTCTGGGTCATCTGGGGCGTCGTCGAAAAGGGATACTACATTCCCGAGATCGCGACCCAGTTCTTCACCATGGGGATCGTCTCGGGCCTCATCGGGGTGGCCTTCAGGCTGAACGGCATGACGGTGAACGACATCGCGTCGAGCTTCCGGGACGGGGCGAAGGACCTCGTCGGGGCAGCCATGGTGGTGGGCATGGCCAAGGGCATCGTCCTGATCCTCGGCGGCGATTCTCCCGCCGACGCCACGGTGATGAACACGATCCTTCATGGAATCGGGAACGCCATCGCGGGCTGGACCCCGGCCGTTTCGGCCTGGTTCATGTACCTGTTCCAGTCGGTGTTCAACTTCTTCGTGGTTTCGGGATCCGGCCAGGCGGCCCTCACCATGCCGATCATGGCTCCGCTCGCCGACCTGGCGGGCGTCACGCGCCAGGTGGCCGTCCTGGCCTTCCAGCTCGGCGACGGCTTCACCAACCTCATCGTTCCCACCTCGGGGGTGCTCATGGCCTGCCTGGGGGCGGCGAGGCTCGACTGGACCACCTGGGCAAAGTTCCAGATCAAGTTCCAGGGGCTGCTCTTCGCGGTCGGCTCGCTGGTGGTGGTGGGCGCGGTGCTGATGGGGCTGAACTAGGGCTGCGGGGGGAAGAGGCAGCCGCCTCTTTCCCCCGCGTTATTCTTCCTGGAACCGGAACTCCTTTTCCCTGAAAAGCCGAAGGCAGGCGTCCACGACAAGGGGGTCCATCTTGCGCCCCCGGCGGCCTTCGATCTCCTCCAGCGCCCTGGCGATTCCCAGGGCAGGCCGGTACGGACGGTGGGAGGCCATGGCCTCGACCGTGTCGGCTACCGCGATGATCCGGGATTCCACGAGGATCTCGTTCCCCTTGAGACCGCGGGGATAACCGCTCCCGTCCAGGGCCTCGTGGTGCTGACAGACGATCTCGGCCAGCGGCCAGGGAAGGACGATCTCCTTCAGGATCTTCCAGCCGGCCTCGGGATGGGTCTGGATCAGCTGGAACTCGATGGGGCTCAGGGCGCCCGGCTTGACCAGGATTTCCGAAGGCACCTCGATCTTCCCGATGTCGTGGACCAGGGCCGCCAGTTCAACCTGGCTGCAGGCTTCAGGCTCCATCCCCAGCTCTTCGGCGATGGCCCGGGCCAGTTGGGCGACCCGGCGCTGGTGTCCCGCCGTGTAGGGGTCCCGGGCCTCCGATGCCCGGGTCAGCACCCGCACCGTCTGTTTCCAGGCCTCGTTCAGGTCGGACAGCCGGTTCTCCAGCTGGCGGTTCAGGGCTTCGATGGCGCTTTTCGCCTCTTTCTGCGGGGTGACGTCCTGGTAGATCAGGTAAGCGCCCTCCACGGTCCCTTTCTGGACGAGGGGGAAGCCCATCACCTGGATCCAGACAGGGCTTCTGTCCCTGCGGCGCCGCCTGGCTTCCAGGAAAAAGCCGCGTTTCTCCTCAAACAGGACCTTCCAGTGCCCTTTGGAAATTTCCACGTCTTCCTCTGGAACCAGGAGTTCCTCGATCGTCCTGCCGATGATTTCCGACCGCGTAAAGCCAAACATCTTCTGAGCGCACTCGTTGACCTTCCGGACCCGGCCTTGCCGGTCGCAGAGGAACAGGCCCAGGGGGGCGTTCTGGAACAGCTGCCCCAGCTCCGCGGTCTTTCCCCGCAGGGCCTGGAAAGTGCGGTTTCTTTCGGTCATGTCCAGGCCGATGGCCACGAGCCGGAGGTGCCGCCCCTCGCCGACGGTCTGAAGACGGATCCAGACGGGCTATTCCGTTCCGTCCTTCCTGCGGTGCCGCGTGGTGAAGGATGTCCCATCCTGCGCTCCAGAAAGGAGCGGGGCCGTCTTTTCCGCCAGCCATTGGCGGGAAACGGGCGGGGCGATGTCCATCGGGGTCAGGGCGGTCAGTTCTTCCGCCGTCAGGCCGAGGTCAGCCAGGGCGCCCCGGTTGGCGTACTCGAAACGGAAGGTCCTTGGATCCAGGACGTAGATCTCGTTGAGGCTTCTCTCGACGATCGAGGAAAGAAGACGGATCTGGTTCTGCTTCAGCCGCTCCCCGGTCAGGTCAAACCCGATGGACTGGAAGCCGGTCCTTCGCCCCTCCTTGTCGAACAGGGCCCGGTCGGTCCAGCGCTGCCACCCGATCGTTCCGTCGGGGAGGATCACTTCGTGTTCGTAGGTGACCGAGGGGGATTCCGGCGTAAGGGAAAGGAACTGCTGCTTCGCGGCCTGCCGCGCTTCCTCCGGCAGGAGGTCGAAAAAGGATTTTCCCACCAGATCCTCCCGGGATTTCCCGAAAAAGTGGCAGTAGGCGTCGTTGACGTAGGAAAGCACCGCGTTCTCGTCGAACCGGCAGACCAGCGCCGGCATATCCTCCACCAGGGCGCGGTAAAGGTTCTCCTTCTCCGCCAGCAGCCGCTGCGCTTCCTTTTCCGCCGTGCGGTCGTTCATGCAGACGGCAAAACGGCTGCCCCCCATGGGGTAAGCCGTCACCTCGAACCATCGTCCAAGATCGATGGAAAATCCCGAAAACGAAACCGTTTTTCCCTCCCGGACCACTTCCCGGCATCGTTCCAGCCAGAGGGGGTCAACCCGGGGAAACAGCTGGCGGACCGTTTTTCCGACGATGCCCCGGCTCGGGATCCCCGTGTGGCGGGCGAACGCGGGGTTCACCTCCAGGAAGCGGAAATCCGCCGGTTTTCCGGAGTCGTCGTAGATCGTCTCGTGAAGTGCGAGCCCCTCCTGCATCCGGTTGAAGAGCCGGATGTACCGGTTTTCGCTTTGCTGGAGCGAATCCGCCAGGCGCTGTTCTTCGGTTCGGTCCAGGGAGACGAAAGCCGTCCCCGCGAAGGCCCCTTCGGCATCCCTGAGGGCCTGGACGGAAAGGTCGAGGACCCTTCCGCGGATGCACAGCGAATCCCGGATGGTCTTCCCCGTGGCCTTGACCGCCTGGATCCATCCGTTTACCTTATCGCAGGCTTCCCGGGGCAGGATCTCCCCCAGGGTCGCGCCGGGAGCAACTCCCCGGTTGGAAACGACCAGGCGCCCCTGGGCGTCCAAAACGAAGGAAGGGCCCGTGAGTTCCTTGAGGAACGCTTCCTGTGCCTGGAGAATCGGCAGGTAGATCGTGTACAGGGGGTCCTTCAGGCTCTTCAAGACGACGCCCACGAGCAGGACGTAGAAGGAGGCGACCTTGAAAAGGTGCCCCGTCATGTTCATGACCCCGTAGACGTCCGTGTAGAGGGTGAAGGCCATTTCGCCGGCTGCAGTCAAAAGGAGGCTAAAGGCCAAAACAGCCCGGTAGGGCCGGGTGGCGGGCTCTTCCGACCGAAGGACGAGGGCGGCGGAAAAAAGGAGGACGGCGGCGAGAACCCACTCCGTGGCGATCTTGAAGGGGGTCAGGCCGGTTCCGGGAAGGTAGCAGTCCGGGAAGCGGCCCGAAAAAACCAGGGCGAGGCCCGCGAGGGAGGAAAGGGCGACCCCGGAGGAAAAGGCAGGGAAGAAGGATTTCTTCCGGTGAAAGAGCACGGTGATAAGAAGGCCGGCGGTTTCCAGGGTCCGGGCCAGGATCCAGAACTGGGTCGAGGGGTTGGCGGAAAAGCCGGGAAACACTCCCATCCCCTTGAACGCCAGGGTGTGAAGGAGATCGATCCCCGCCACCGCAAGGTACAGAACGCCGAGCCCGGCCGCCAGGGGGTTTCGCTCCCGCCGGGGAACCGCCAGGCCCAGAAAGCCGATCAGGCAGGCGATCACCACCGACCAGAGCTCGGCCAGCGAGTGGAAGAGAAGGTAGTTCCGGGTAGATCCCCACCACAGGACGACTCCCAGAACAAGAAAGGGCACCGCGTGCTTTCGCAAGGCCCTACCCCCGTTCTTGCCAGGTTAAAGGTGAACCGCAGCTAGGGTAGCAGTTTCACGAAAAAGGAGCAAGAAAAAATTTCCGAAAGAGTGCCGGAATTCCCCCGGGGGGGCGTTCCCCTCAGGGGCGCGGCGCCTCGCGCTCGAAGCAGTCGGGGCAGAGCACCCGTCCGTCCGACAGGCGGGCCTTCGTTTCCATGACGGATTCCCCGCACTCCTCGCAGGTGAGGCTGCGCTTCATCGGGGCGTGGGGAGGCATGGGCCGTAGGGGTTTCTTGATCTCGAACAGCTCGTCGAGGTCCGCCTCGAGAATCCGCCTGCCCCGTTCCTGGCGGAGGGTTTCGAAGCGTTCGGCTTCCTCGAGCGTCAGGGTGCCTTCGTTGCTCTTTGCCTGGAGCCGACGGTACTCGTCCGATCCTTCTCCGGGCTTCTGGGGCCGGGCGACGATCCGAACGGCCTTCCCGTCGCGCCTCCGGTAGAAGCTGAAGCCCATCTTGCCGATGCCCAGGAGGACCAGGTTCCCCTTGCCCACCGTGCACCCGGTGAGAACCTGGATCGCGTCCACGGCGCAGGTGTCCGATTCTGCAACGGCCACGATGTCCTCATCCCCGGCCCGGCCGACCTCGCGCAGGGCCAGCTCCGCCACGCGGATGCCCGTGGCAAGCCCGGGGCACCAGTGACCGTGGAAGGTGATCGCCTCCCGGATTTTCTCCTCTGGGATCGCTGTTTTTGCCATGGTTCTCATTCCTCCTTCCCGGACCGGATGGCCCGGAGGTCCGCGTAAAGGGTGTAGCGGCTCTTGCCGATTTCTTTCGTCAGGAGGGAAACCGCGCCCTTGAGCTGGAAGAAGCCCTGTTCCTCCAACCTGCGGATGCAGGCGATCCGTTCCTCCCTGTCCAGGTACCGAAGGGGCTTCCCGAAATCCTGCCGGGCCTTTTCCAGGAGATCGAGGGCCGGATCTCCCGTGATTCCCCGGAAGTCCTCGGACTGGAAGGCGCTGAAGGAGAGGGGGCGGACGGTGGTCAGGAACGTTCCGAGATCTTTTAGAAAAAACCCTTTTGTCATGTCGAAGTTCAAGCAGAGAAGACCCACGAGCCGGCGGCTGCCGTCCCGGATCATGGCCACCCCGGACCGCATGGCCCTACCGCCGGGCCCCTCCGAGGGATAGTTGGCCAGGAAATCCACCGGTTCGGCTTCCGGGCTGGTGACTAGGAATCGGCCGAGGTCGGTCAGGGGGGCATCGATGTCCCTCCCGCTCAGGTTCCCGTTTTCGATGGCGACGATGAAGGGGACCTCCCCGGAAACGTCATGGAGGACGACTTCGCAGTCCCCGCCCAGCATGGCGCCGAGGAGGCGAACAACGGGAACCAGCGGTTTGAGCAGCGGATGGCATTCCCTTGGCACGGCGATCCCCTCCCAGCGATTGTCCGCCCCGTTGATCGGGTACGGAGGTCCTTAAAGGGCGATTTCGCTTCCGATGCCCAGTCCCCTCGCCTTTTCCACGATCGCCGCGGCGGCAACGACATCCAGCGTGGCGAACCCGACGGTTTTCATGACGGTGATTTCCTCGGGAGAGGTCCTGCCCGGGACCCTTCCCAGGATCAGGTCGCCCAGTTCCCCGGCGATCCTGTCGGGTGAGAACCGCCCCTCTCCCATGGGAATGAGAAAGTCTCCCGCTTCGGCCAGCACCGCTTCCCGGTTGTCCACGAAGATCCGCCCGGCCCGATTCAGCAGTTCCAGGGGGAGCTCCCGCATGACGGGGGTATAGGAGCCGACGCCGTTAACGTGGCACCCCGGCTTGATGCGGCTTCCATCAAACACGGGCTTGCCGGAGGTCGTGACCGTGGTGATCACGTCGGCCCCTTCAACGGCCTCGTCGGGGGTTTTCGCTCCCACCAGCGCGGTGCCGAAACGATCCGCCAGGGGCTGGTATTTCGCGACGAAGTTCTGAATCCGTGCGGGATCCACGTCAAAGACGCGGACTTCCCGCAGGCTCCGTACGGTCATGAGGGCCTCGAGCTGGGCCGGAGCCTGGCCGCCCGTTCCGAAGATAGCGGCGACCCGGCTGTCGGGGTTGGAGAGCAGTTCCGTGGCCGCCCCGGAAATGGCGGCAGTTCGAAGCTGCGTCAGGGTGGTGCCCTCGACGATCGCCGTCACCAGTCCCGTGGTGCCGTCAATCAAAGCCACCGTCGCGGGGACGACCGGGATTTCCTTTTGCGCGTTCCCGGGGAAGAAGGAAACCATCTTGACCCCTGCCATGTTCAATTCTCCACCCACGTAGGCCGGCATGAACATGCACTGGCCGGACTTGTCCTCGGTTTCCAGGTTGATGCGAAGCGGGACTTTCGCCTTGCCCTCGGTGTGCAGCACGAAGGCTCTCTTGTCGGCCTCGATGGCGTCCCTCACGGTAAAGAAGGACAGGATTTGCTCGCGAGACAGGAAAAGCATGGGTGGGCCCCCTTTCAGGATTTGGCATTCGCCCCTTCAGGCTCTGTGCGGATCTAGGCTAGGATAAATCAACAATATTGTCAAGAATACACAAACGTTGATATTCGAGGGCAAAAGAAGGAGAGGCCGGAAGGCCTCCCTCATGTGCCTCTGAACCTTTTCGCCGGCCTCAGGCCCCGGTGCTTCCCCCCATCCAGAAGAAGTCGGGTTCCGGCTTCCTGAGCCCTTCCATGCCGAAGGGGAAGTCGCTGGCAAAGACGAGGCCTTCTCCCCTCTCCCAAGAGAGCATGTCCCGGTTGCCTTTCTTGGCAAAAGGCGTTCCATTGTAGAAGCCGAAGAAGTTGGATTCGTAAATGGAAAGGGTTTCTTTCAGGGGAAGTCCCATCTCGGCCACGAGTTTCAGGATGAATTCGCTGTCCGTGATTCCGCCTGCGGCGCGGGCCAGTTCCGCCACGGACTTCTCGTTGCCGTTGACCGCCGCCACGAGCTCGACCTTGCCTGAAACGCGAAAAGGGTGGCAGTTCGCGTCGGAAACGCTGCCCGAGCTGGCTTCCCGCGTGTGGAAGAGGATCCAGTCGTAATCCGCCGTTTCCATGACTTTCGCGAT
>JAJUIT010000107.1 GCA_029267465.1 Synergistaceae bacterium | reverse complement strand
TCATCGAAGGAACGCTTTCCTCTGCGGCCGTGTACAGGCTGGCCAGTTCGGGTGAAAGGTCATGGGTTTTCAGGAAGGCGCGATCTTTCAGGAAGTTCTTATGCTTCTTCACCTGCGTTTCGATGTTCCGGATCGCTCCATCAAACGCCTTCCTCTGATCCGGAGCGTATTCTTCCCCTCGCATAACAACGCCGTTGACATTCGAGGTGATCTCGACGACAAACATCCCCCTGCTATGGCTCAGGGTGACTTTTGAATCGAGGATCTTATCGAAGAATTTTTCAAGTTTCCCCAGCTTCTTTTCCATGTAATCCTTCAGGTCTTCCGTGAGCTCGACGTTGCGCGAAACAAACCGTACGCTCATAGGCACCCCTCCATTCCAACGTCGGAACTGTTGCCTTGAGAGAATTATAGCACCCCTCAGGGCTTTCTTCACGGGTACCTTTGAAATGGCACAGTAGCGACTTATTAGAGACTGGGATGACGGCGTTTTCCCCGCAGCTTTTGGCCAAATCTGGTAGAATTTCGTTTCAAGGATCACAAAACCCAGACGAAAGGGACGTGAGGTTATGCGCCTGTCAGATCGAGCCCTGAGGCTTGCACCCTCCGCAACACTCGAGGTCGTGGGGAAAGCGAAGCAGCTGAAACGCGATGGGAAGCCCGTCATCTCCTTCGGTGCAGGGGAACCGGACTTCACTTCCCCTCCGGCCGCTGTCCAAGCCGCTGTTGATGCCATAAACCGGGGGGAAACACATTATACTCCAACCTCCGGAATCCCTGAACTGAAGGAGGCCATTCAAAGCTATTACATGCAGAGGTTCGGACTAGAATACCGGCCAGAGGAAATCCTAGTCGGGGCCGGTGCAAAACCTCTGCTTTACGAAGCCTTTGCTTGTCTTCTGAATCCCGGAGACGAAGTCCTTCTCTTTGCTCCCGCCTGGGTGAGCTATGTCGAGCAAATCAACCTTTGTGACGGTCGGCCAGTGGTCCTCGACACCTCTGCAAATGGATTTCTCCCCACCCGGGAACAAATCGAGGCAGCGATCACACCGCGCACGGTCGGGATCCTTGTCAACACCCCGAACAACCCTACTGGAGCCGTCTATCCCAGGGCCCTACTTGAAGAAATCGCGGCCGTCGCCCAGGAAAAGGGGCTTTGGATCATCTTTGATGAAATCTACGAACGCCTTGTCTATGAAGGAGCCGTTCACTCCAACCTTCTTTCGGTGGTCCCTTCCCTCAGGAATTCGACCCTTCTCATCAACGGGGTCAGCAAGGCCTATGCGATGACGGGGTGGCGTATCGGCTATGCTCTCGGCCCCAAACCTCTGATTGAAAAAATGGGAGGTGTCCAGGGCCATCTGACTTCCAACCCGACCTCGATTTCTCAGTGGGCCTCGGCTGCAGCCATCAAAAACTCAGAAGCCGATGTCGAGTCCATGAGAAAAGCCTTTGAGGAGAGAAGGACCCTGATCCTCAAGGCACTGAAGGAGATGCCCCACATCCGTGTAACTGAACCGCAGGGAGCTTTCTATGTGTTTGTAGACGCGCGAAGTTGCATCGGAAAAAGCTACCGGGGGCAGATCCTTTCTGATGATGTCGAGTTCTGCAGGACGCTGCTTGAGCAGGAGTTTGTAGCTGCAGTCCCAGGAAGCGCCTTCCTGGCACCCGGATTTATCCGGGTTTCCTACTCGAATTCTTCGGAGGAAATCAGGGAAGGCATGTCACGGCTCAACCGCTTCCTTTCAGAACTTTAAATAACACAAGAAGGGGCGGCAGGAGGTCTCCCGCCGCCCCCTTCTTTTTGGGTTCACGGAAGGACTTGCGTCCCCCTGCTTCCCTCCAGGGCTTCAAGAGCTTGGTCCAGGCTTGCGATGACCGCCCTCTTCCCGCCGTTCCTGACAAACCTCAGAGTGGCTTCCACTTTCGGCCCCATGCTTCCCGACTTGAAATGCCCCTCCAGATGGTAGGCCTCTAATTCGTCCGCGCGGATGGTACCGATGCCCTTTTCCTCAGGCTGGCGGTAATGAATCAGGACCTGGGGGACGTCTGTGAGAATCAACAGCAGGTCGGCGTTGACATCCTGAGCCAGGCGTTCAGCGGCCAGGTCCTTGTCGATGACCGCCTCCACTCCTTCCAGCCCACCGTCTTCGGCCAGAACAACGGGGATGCCGCCCCCTCCGGAGGCAACAACCACAAAGCCCTGTTCGACGAGGGCCCGCACCGCTTCCTTTTCAATAATCTCTTTCGGGTCAGGAGAAGGAACAACCCTTCTCCATCCCCTTCCGGCATCTTCGATCCAGGTTTCCTTTCTTTCTTTCATCCTTCTTCTAGCTTCCTCTTCGGAAAAGAAGGGACCCACTGGTTTTGTCGGGTTTTGAAAGGCCGGATCGGTTCGATCCACCAGGACCTGGGTTACGATGCAGACCGGTTTGGGAATGAAGATTTTCTTCCGCTGGAAACAATTTGCCAATGCCTGGCAAAAAAGATACCCAATGAATCCCTGGCTTTCTGCCCCGCAGACGTCCATCGGCATTGCAGGAACCTGCCTCGCGCCGAGTTCGTTCTGGATGAGAATGGTCCCGACCTGCGGTCCATTCCCGTGCGTCAGGATTACCTGATAGCCCGCCTGGATCATTTTTGCGACTTCCCGCGCCGTCTTCTGGACGTTTCCCATCTGTTCGGCAGCTGTTCCGCGCTGGCCCCGCTGCAAGATCGCATTGCCTCCGAGTGCCACAACCACACGTTCTCTCAAGGGAACTCCTCCCGCTCGAAATAAACCGTTTTGCTTCTATAGTTTTATCATAGCGTCGGCCTTTCGGGTTGTCCAGAAAAAAAGGCCTGCCGCCGGGCAGGCAGCAGGCCTGATCCTTTTCAAACTCTATTGTTCCATGATTTCCCGCTCTTTTTCAGCGAGAACGTTATCCAGTTTCTTGATGTATTCATCGGTCATGTCCTGAACTTCCTTCTGGAAACGCTTCAGGTCATCTTCCGTGATACGGCTTTCCTTTTCCATTTTCTTCAGGTTCTCGATGGCGTCCCTGCGCAAATTCCTGACAGCAACCTTGGCGTCTTCGGCGTACTTCCGGACGACCTTCGTCAGCTCGATGCGCCTTTCCCGGTTCAGTTCGGGCAAAGTTAGACGGATGCTTTCCCCGTCATTGTTGGGATGAATCCCGAGGGAAGAGGCCTGAATGGCTTTTTCGATCAGCTTTCCCGCGCTTTTGTCCCAGGGGGTGATGACGATCTGTCTTGCTTCCGGGATATTGACGGTGGCCAGTTGTTTGATCGGCGTCGGTGTTCCGTAATAGTCAACCTTGATCTCTTCCACGAGTGCCGGGTGCGCCCGCCCGGTTCTGACACCGAGAAGTTCCGAACGGAAGAATTCCACCGCCTTCTCCATTTTCTGCCTGAGGGTTTTCATTTCGGTTTGCGGCATCAGTCTCCACTCTCCTTCGCAGATACGATCGTGCCGATCTGGCTGTTTTCAAGCAGCAACTTCTCCAGGTTGCCGGCTTCAAGGATATTGAAAACGATGATGGGAATTTTGTTTTCCATGCATAGGGAGAATGCAGCCGCATCCATCACCTTTAGCTGACGGCTCAGGGCCTCCAGGTAGGTGATGTGCGGGAGGAAAATTGCGGTTTCGTTCTTTTTCGGATCCTTATCATATATACCATCGACTTTAGTGCCTTTCAACAGGCACTCCGCGTCGATCTCGGCAGCTCGAAGAGCTGCCGCGGTATCCGTTGAAAAATAGGGCGATCCGGTTCCTGCGGCGAAGATGACGACTCTCCCCTTTTCCAGGTGCCTGATGGCTCTCCTGCGGATAAACGGTTCAGCAAGCTGGCGCATTTCAACCGCAGTCTGCACCCGTGTAGGCACTCCCATTTTCTCCAGGGCATCCTGCAACGCGAGGGCATTGATGACTGTTGCAAGCATCCCCATCGCGTCCGCCTGCGCCCTGTCGTACCCCTGGGTTTCTGCCTCCACGCCCCTGAAAATGTTCCCTCCTCCGACCACCATGGCGACTTCGACTCCGGCTTTGGTGACCGAGGCGACCTGTTCGCAGATCGTTTTGACGGAAACGTAATCAATCCCGAAACCGGCGGATCCGGCAAGAATCTCTCCGGACAGTTTTAGAAGCACCCGATGAAACCGCGGCAAAGGACTCACCCCTTCGGCGAAAAAAAAGGGCGAGGAAAAATCCTCGCCCCTGAATGATCCCTTATTCCCCGATTGAAAACCTTGCGAAGCGGCGGACGACGATGTTTTCCCCCAGCTTCGCGATCGCTTCCATAACCAGGTCTTTCACCCGCTTTTCGGGGTCCCGGATGTAGGCCTGTTCCAGAAGGCAGGTTTCCTCGTAGAATTTCTTGACCCGGCCTTCGGCAATTTTCTCGACGATGTGTGCCGGCTTCCCCTCTTCCAAGGCCTGATGGCGATAGATTTCCTTTTCCCTCTCAAGGGCCTCGGCATCGACGTCTTCAATCGAAACGTACTGGGGGATCGCCGCGGCGACCTGCATGGCTAATTCGTGGCCCAGCGTCTGGAATTCGTCGGTCCTTGCGACGAAGTCGGTTTCGCAGTTCAGTTCGAGAAGGACCCCGATTTTCCCGTTCGTGTGAATATAGCTGAAGACCATCCCCTGGGAGGCGGTACGGCCGATCTTCTTGGCTGCCTTTGCAAGCCCCTTTTCACGCAGGAAATCAACCGATTTCTCGACATCCCCGCCGCATTCGGCAAGCGCCTTCTTGCAATCGAGAACCCCCGCCCCTGTCCGGGCTCGAAGCTCCTTTACCGCATCCATATCGACCGCCATCGAACTAGGCCTCCTTCCAACCCTTCCGGTCTTCGATCTCTGATTCCACGAGCTTCTCCTGCACTTCGGCATACGCTTCATGCAGCTTTTCGCGGACTTCGATCGTTTCTTCGCTTTCAATGCTTTCTTCCTCCTGCGGGAGGAGGCTGCCGTCGACTCCCTGGCGGCCTTCGATGACCGCATTTGCCATAAGGGAGAACATCAGCTTGATGGCTCGGATCGCGTCGTCATTTCCGGGAATCGGGTAGTCGATCACCTCGGGATCGCAGTTGGTGTCTACAATCGAGGCCACCGGGATTCCAAGCTTCCGGGCTTCCTGGACTGCGATGGTTTCCCGCCGGGGATCGATAATGAAAAGCGCGTCAGGCAGATCCTTCATATCCCGAATCCCGATCAGGTATTTTTCCAGCTTCTCCTTTTGTTTCCTGAGAACACTGACTTCCTTTTTCGGCATTTTTTCGAACGTTCCGTCTTCTTCCATTTTCTGGAGTTCGACCATCCGGTTGACGCGTTTCCGGATCGTAGGGAAGTTCGTCAAAAGCCCACCCAGCCATCTCTGGTTGATGTAAAACTGGCCGCAACGGAGCGCCTCTTCACGGACGATTTCCTGAGCCTGTCGTTTCGTCCCGACGAAAAGCACGCTGCCGCCCGATTTCGACACCTCGCGGATGAAATCGTACGCCTTCTCCAGCCCTTTCACCGTTTTCTGCAGATCGATGATGTAAACCCCATTCCTCTCGGTGAAGATGTAGGGCTTCATCTTCGGGTTCCACCGACGCGTCTGGTGCCCGAAATGGACACCGCACTCCAGAAGCTGCTTGATACTTACGACTGACACTGTTTTCCCCTCCCTGTCATGGTTTACCCTCCACGTTCCTCATCCGGCAGGAGACCCGCCAGGGGGCACCCTCCAAGCCGTCGGGACGTGTGCGATTTTCGGGCCAACGGGCAGTATATCACAAGTGATTCTTGACCATCAAGCGCAGGGGGGATAGCATATACCCGGTATTTTTCTTCAGAAGATATACCCAGACAGGAGGGGAAAACTTTGCCGAAGGAATCCCTGATTGAACAGCTTGAAAACCTAAGCCAAGAACAGAAAGCCATGCTCAACCGGCTGAAACGGGTGGAAGGGCAACTTCGCGGAATTCAGCGGATGATCATTGAAAATAAGCCCTGCCACAACATCCTCATTCAGCTTTCTGCGGCTAGGAAGGCAATGAATCAGGTTTGCATCGAAATCCTCAAGAATTACATTCAACGTTGCCTTGCGTCCAAAAGCCTTGAAGACACCACCGAACTCGAAGCCCTGATCGGAGCGATGCTGGACCTCGCCCCACTTTCTTCGGAAAACCAAGAACCCTAAGGTTCTGAAGAATCCCGAGAATTTTTCGCCTCACCAAGAAGGGCCACCAAAAGTGACCCTAGATTTTCACGTCTTCCCGTCGAGGAATCGACCAACGATTCGCCTTCGACCTTCCATACGCGCCAGGTTGATCTCACGCGTTCCCGATCAACCATCACGGAATTGTACCGGAGAGCTCCGGTCCACTTCCCCTTCCCCACAAGCCTAGCGGCTTCCTCTGCAAGATCGATCGCTCTTTCGCGGGTCACCCTGGGCTCAAGACGTTTCCCTTCCGGGAGCTCCATGTCAAGGACGACGACCGATTTCTGGGGAAGGAGCGTCACCTGGCCGTTCACCGCATCCACGAGCGCCACATGAAAGGAATAGCTCGTCCGGGTCATCATCCCCCTGGAAAAGATCTCCACCGGCACAACAAAAACCGGAACGAGCAGAAAGGGTCCTTCCTTCAGTTCAAAGATCGGTGCCAGCATTCCCCTGAAGTCGTTTTGCATTCCCTTGCCCCCTTTCCGGAACCCTTCGGCAAAAACCGGGAAAGAAACGCCGGAGGTCCCAGGCCGGAAACCCAACATGCCGGGGCCCCCCCGGGGGTCCGCGTACCGTTGGGTCCTTCCGGGCCGGGCGGGGGTGCCGGGGGGGGGGC
>JAJUIT010000050.1 GCA_029267465.1 Synergistaceae bacterium | reverse complement strand
CCGGCCTCCGGGAAGTCCTCGAGAGCAGAAAAGACGAAGCGTGCCGTAAGCTGGTCGTGACTGACGGCGTTTTCTCGATGGACGGGGATATCGCACCCCTTCCGGATCTCGTTGAGGCCGCGGAAGACTACGGCGCCATGATCATGGTGGATGACGCTCACGGGGAAGGTGTGCTGGGCCGCGGCGGAAGGGGAATCGTGGATCATTTCGGGCTTCACGGGCGGGTCGATGTCGAGGTCGGGACTCTGTCCAAGGCTTTCGGAGTCGTGGGGGGCTTCATCTCCGGAACGGCCGAATTGGTCGACTACCTCCGGCAGAAAGCGAGACCAAACCTCTTCAGCAGCGCCCTGACGGTGCCCGATGTTGCGGCTAACCTGGCCTCGGTCGAAATCCTCCAGGAAAGCGACGAACTGGTCCGAAAGCTCTGGTCGAACGGGAACCTATTCAAGGAACAGATGAAGAAGTACGGATTCAATATCGGACAAAGCCAGACCCCGATCACCCCGGTGATCCTGGGTGAAGCCGCCGTGGCAAAAGCCTTCAGCGCGAGGCTGTTCGAAGAGGGAATCTTTGCACAGGCGATCGCGTTCCCGACCGTCCCGAAAGGAACCGCACGGATCCGGGTCATGGTGTCGGCGGCCCACGATCCTTCGGATCTTGAAATGGCGGCGGAAGTGTTTGCCTCGGTTGCAAGGGAGATGAATCTCCTTCCCGCCTGACGAAATCCGTAAGTTCCCCTATGAAATCGGCCGCTCATCGTGTAGAATTCTCCTGTGGTTTGCAAGTTCCAGATTAAACTCTTGTGGAGGAGGGGTAAGCGGATGAAGTTCGGAAAAGTTGGAATCGCTCTTGCTCTGGTTTTGGTGTTCGCGGCGGGTGCGTTTG
Organism: Synergistaceae bacterium; assembly: GCA_029267465.1. GTDB lineage: Bacteria > Synergistota > Synergistia > Synergistales > 79-D21 > 79-D21. Next base: position 12,751 of record JAJUIT010000050.1, on the reverse strand, counting down.
CCGCGGATACGGTGAAAATTGGTGTTTTCCTTCCGCTGACCGGGCAGATGGGCTTCGGCGGGCAGCTTGAGCTGGACGGGATCAAGATGGCCTACAAGGAAGCTCCCACGGTCCTTGGAAAGAAAGTGGAACTGATTGTCGTCGACAACAAGTCCGACAAGGTCGAAGCTGCCAACGCCGTCAAGCGCCTGATCGAGAAGGAGAAGGTCGTGGCGATCATTGGAACCTACGGCTCCTCCCTTGCCATGGCGGGCGGCGAGATTTCCGAGAAAGCCGGAATTCCCCAGCTTGGGACTTCCTGCACGAACCCCCTCGTCACGCAGGGCAAGAAGTACATCTTCCGCACCTGCTTCATCGATCCCTTCCAGGGTGCCGGCGCCGCCACCTATGCCTACCAGAAGATGAAGGCGAAGACCGCTGCGATCCTGATTGACGTCTCCCAGGATTACAGCGTCGGCCTGGCCAACTTCTTCGAGAAGTCCTTCACCAAGATGGGCGGCAAAGTCGTCGCGAAGCTGAACTACAACTCCGGCGACCAGGACTTTACGGCCCAGTTGACGGAAATCATCAGCAAGAATCCGGATGTACTTTTCATCCCCAGCTACTTTGCTGAAGGTGCCATCATCATGAAGCAGGTCGGGGAACTGGGTGGCAAGTTCAAGATCATGGGCGGTGACGCCATGGACAACCCCGAGATCGTCAAGATCGGCGGAAAGGCCGTTGAAGGCTTTGCCTATACCACCTTCCCGTACGATCCGACCATGAAGAACATGAGCCCGATCGCAAAGAAATTCACCGAGAACTGGAAGAAAGCCTTCCCCGGCAAGGATCCCAACGTCAACGCGGCTTTGGGCTACGATTCCTACATGCTGATCCTCGATGCGATCAAGCGCGCCGGCAAGGCTGATCCCAAGCTGATCCGTGACCAGCTTGAAGCCACGAAGAACTTCCCTGGCGTCACGGGCAGCACGACGATGAATGCCACGCACGACGCGGAAAAGCCCGTGGGGATCATGATGATCCAGAACGGCAAGCGCGTGTTTGTTGACGTCATCCAGCCGAAACTCTAGGGAAACGGTCCGTCCACGAATCTCATGACAGGGAGGGGGGCAACCTCCTCCCTTTCTTAGTGAGCAAGGGGGCAACTCATGAGTCTAGATATGTTCATCCAGCACCTCTTCAATGCCCTGACCCTCGGAAGCCTTTACGGCCTGATCGCGATCGGCTACACGATGGTCTACGGAATCCTTAGGCTGATCAATTTCGCCCACGGGGACATTTTCATGCTTGGGGCCTATTTCGTCTTTTTCGGCGTAACGCTGACAAAGCTGCCCTGGGGAATTGCCGTCGTCCTGGCGGTTGCGCTTTCCGCCCTCTGCGGAACCGTCATCGATCGGATCGCCTACCGTCCCTTGAGGGACGCTCCGCGCATTTCTGCCCTGATCAGCGCAATCGGTGTTTCGTTTTTCATCGAAAACCTCGGCCTCGTGGTGTTCACCGGTTTGCCGAAGCCGGTTTACCGGCCGGACTGGCTGGTCGAGGTCATCAATTTGGGAAACATCCGGATCCTGCCGCTGGCTCTCATCGTTCCGGCCATTGCATTCGCTCTCGTGATGGGACTGCTCTGGATCGTCTACAAAACCAAGCCGGGCCTTGCCATGCGCTCGATCTCGAAGGATATCGAAACGACCAGGCTGATGGGCGTTTCCGTTGACAAGATCATCGCCTTGACCTTCGGGCTAGGGTCAGCCCTGGCAGCCGCCTCGGGCATCATGTGGGCCCTAAGGTACCCGCAGATCCATCCCTTCATGGGGGTCTTCCCCGGTTTCAAGGCGTTTATCGCTGCTGTGCTCGGGGGAATCGGCTCAATCCAGGGAGCGATGATCGGCGGGATGCTCCTGGGTCTCATCGAGATCATGGCTGTCGCCTTTTTCCCTGCCCTTTCAGGCTACCGTGACGCCTTTGCCTTCATCCTGCTCATCGTGATCCTCCTCATGAAACCAACGGGTCTCATGGGTGAAAAACTGGAGGAGAAGGTATGAAGACGCCGAACAAGAATCGGGACCTTACCCTGACCACCGCTGCGGTTGGGTTGCTTCTGGTGTTCCTCTGGTGGGCGAATGGACACCTGGACAACTACAAAATCCAGGTCTTAAACCTGATCGCGATCAACTCGATCCTTGCCCTGAGCCTTAACCTGATTTACGGTTTTACGGGCATGTTCTCCCTCGGGCATGCTGGCTTTATGGCCATCGGTGCGTATGTTTCTTCACTCCTGATCCTGCCTCCTGTCCAGAAGGAAATGATCTATATCCTTCAGCCGCTGATCTGGCCGTTCTCCGTTCTTCAGGCACCGTTCTTCATCGCTGTGCTCGCCGGTGGATTCGCCGCGGCCCTGCTGGGCTTGGTCATCGCGATCCCTGTCCTGCGTCTCGGGGGCGACTACCTGGGGATAGCCACACTCGGATTCGCTGAAATCATCCGGGTCGTTTTCACGAACCTGACCCCGATCACCAACGGGGCTTTAGGACTGAAAGGGATTCCCAATTACGCCAACATCTGGTGGAACTACGGCTGGTGCCTGTTGACCCTGTTTTTCCTGATCCGTCTCATCAACAGCAACTTCGGGAACGTCCTCAAGGCGATTCGAGATGACGAGATCGCTGCAAGGGCCATGGGGATCAACACCTTCAAATACCGCGTTGTGTCGTTTTCAATTGGGGCGTTCTTCGCGGGAATCGGAGGGGCACTGATGGCAAGCCTCATTACGACGATCGACCCGAAGATGTTCAGTTTCCTGCTTACGTTCAACGTCTTGATGATCGTTGTTGCCGGCGGTCTCGGTTCCCTGACGGGAAGCATCATCGGGAGTGCGGTCATCACCGTTCTGCTCGAGTGGCTTCGGTTCGTCGAAAACCCGATCGATATCGGGAGTTTCCACCTGGATGGAATCCCGGGCATGCGAATGGTCATCTTCTCGCTGTTGCTCATTCTCATTATTCTCTTCCGGCGCGAAGGCATCATGGGAATGAGAGAATTCAGCTGGGATTCGCTGATCAGCCGATTCTCGCGTGGAGGTGAAGCCAGATGAGCGCGAATCCTCCTGTACTGGAAACCAAGGAAGTCACGATTCGTTTCGGTGGGCTGACTGCGGTCAGCAATTTCAATATCTCTGTTCCGAAAGGGAGCATCGTAGGCCTGATTGGGCCCAACGGAGCCGGAAAGACGACCTGCTTCAACATCATCACCGGATTTTACAAGCCGACACAGGGAGAAGTCTTCCTGGAGGGAAAGCCGATTACCGGGCTTCCGCCCCACAAAGTTTGTGAAGAAGGGATCGCCCGCACCTTCCAGAACATCAGGCTTTTCTACAACGAAACCGTCCTCCAGAATGTCATGATCGGAGGCTTCGTCAGGCAGAAGAGTCACTGGTGGATGCCGCCCCTGATGATTCCATCTTGTACGAGAGAGGAACGAGAACTCCGTGAGACGGCCATGGCCCTCCTGGACTCGGTGGGGCTGGGAAAACTCGCGGGAGAGATCTCGAGCGCCCTGCCGTACGGCGCCCAGAGAAGGCTGGAAATTGCCAGGGCACTGGCGACAAAGCCGAAATTCCTGCTGCTGGATGAACCGGCCGCCGGGATGAACCCGCAGGAATCCCAGGAATTGATGGATTTCATCAAAAGAATCCGGACCGATTTCGACCTGACGATCCTTTTGATCGAACATGACATGAAAGTGGTGATGGGTGTCTGCGAGCACATCTGGGTCCTCGATTACGGAATCCTCATCGCCGAGGGGAATCCTGAGCAGATCCGGACGAACCCCAAAGTCATCGAAGCCTACCTTGGGGAGGAGGCAACCCAGAATGCTTAAGATCGAGGATCTGCACGTCTATTACGGTGGCATTCACGCCCTGAAGGGTCTGTCTCTTGAGGTCACGGATGGACAGATCGTGACCCTCATCGGGGCGAACGGCGCCGGGAAGAGCAGCACCCTCCGCTCTATCGCCGGGCTGGTAAAAAACAAGAAGGGGAAGATCCTTTTCGAAGGGCAGAACATCCTCGGGAAAACCCCGGAAGCCCTTGTTGGAATGGGGATCGCGATGTGCCCCGAGGGGCGACGGATCCTGCCCCACCTGACGGTCATGGAAAACCTGATGCTGGGCGCCTACATCCGGAACGACCGGGAAGGAATCTCGAAGGACCTGGACTGGGTTTTCGAGCTATTCCCCCGGCTGAAGGAAAGGACCTGGCAGAGGGGCGGGACTCTGTCCGGCGGAGAGCAGCAGATGTTGGCACTGGGAAGGGCCCTGATGAGCCGTCCGAAGCTGCTCATGCTGGACGAGCCTTCCCTGGGCCTTGCTCCCCTCCTTGTCAAGGAGGTTTTCGAAATCATCCGGACGATCAACGCGGAAGGGAAAACGGTCCTCCTCGTGGAACAGAATGCCTACGCCGCCCTGAAGGTCGCCCATTATGCCTATGTCCTGGAGGTCGGAGAGATCGTCCTGCAGGGCACGGGCGAAGCCCTGATCGAGAACCCCAAGGTTCGAGAAGCGTACCTGGGAGGTTGAGGGAGAGATTTCTGGACTAGTGGCGGGCCGGCACTCGACGCCGGCCCATTTTATATGATAATTGACCCGGGATGTTCTCGAAACCCGGATGGAGGGAAGGCCATGGGGGCTACAGCGTTGAACCTGCCGAATCTGCTCAGTCTATCGCGGGTTTTTCTTGCTCCTCTGGTGGTGGTATTTCTCACGCTCCGAATCGAATGGGGAGATCTGATCGCAGGGGCGGTGTTCATCCTTGCGGCTCTGACGGATACCGCTGACGGGTACATTGCGAGGAAACGAGGCATCGTGACGAACCTCGGGAAGTTCATCGATCCCCTGGCGGACAAGATTCTCATCACGGCGGCCCTGGTCGGCCTTGTCGAGCTTCAGAGGATCCCGGCCTGGATGGTTGTCCTCATCCTTGCCAGGGAGTTCATCGTGACCGGGCTTCGAATGATCGCGGCGGCAGAAGGGGTTGTTCTTGCGGCATCGAAGGGAGGAAAGGCAAAGACCGTCTCCCAGATTATTGCGATTGTGATGATGATTCTCAGCCTGCCTTATGCAACGTTGGCCATGTGGGTTGCACTTCTTTTGACCGTTTGGTCCGGAATGGACTATCTCGTGAAAGGATGGAGCCTTTTGATTGCTCCGCCTGCCCGCTGATTCGGGCAAATGAAAGGAAGGTCGCAAGAATGGTCAAATCAATTCATGAATGGATTCGAGCTCACGAAAAAGAGATGGTCGAGGCGCTTTGCGGCCTGGTTCGAATTCCCGCGGTAAGCCCGAAGGACGGGGGATACGGAGAGTCTCGGAAGGCAAAGTGGCTGGCAGGATTGGTTCAAAGCCTGGGGCTGCCTGAACCCGAGTGGCACGAGGCGCCGGACCCGGAGGCTCCGGATGGGAAACGCCCGAATCTAATCGTTCGAATTCCGGGTAGGACTTCTGCCCGGACCTGGATCGTGACGCACATGGATATCGTTCCAGAGGGAGATCGTTCCCTCTGGGAGACGGACCCCTTTCAGCCTTTTGTCCGGGAGGGCCGCGTTTATGGAAGGGGAAGCAACGACAACGGCCAGGAATTGATCGCGAGCCTTTTTGCCGGGGCTGCATTTGTGCAGCTTGGGATCGTTCCCGAAACGGAAATCGACTTGGCTTTCGTTGCGGACGAAGAACTCGGGAGCGCATTCGGCATCCGTCACCTGATCGAGGAAGGGTTATTCCGGCCAGAGGATCTCGTGGTGGTTCCGGATGGAGGAAACGAAAAGGGAGATTTTATCGAAGTTGCCGAAAAATCCGTTCTATGGGTGCAGTTTACGGCGGAAGGAAAACAGGTGCACGCCAGCCGCCCGGACCTGGGGAACAACGCCTGCCGCGCAGCAAACCGGTTTTCGGTGGAACTCGACGAAGCGCTTCACAAGGCTTTTCCGGAAAGAAACGAGATCTTTGAACCTCCTGTTTCTACGTTCGAACCGACGCGGCGGCTTGCGAACGTCGCGAACGTCAACACCATTCCCGGAAAAGAAGTGTTCGCCTTCGACTGCCGTGTTCTTCCGGAAACGCCCCTGGAATCCGTCCATTCCGTCCTGGAGGAAGTCCGAAAGTGCGTCGAGCGAAAGACGGGTGTTTCGATCCAAACCGAGATCATCCAGCAAGCAAGCGCGGCTCCCGCCACCCCTTCCGACGCCCCCGTGGTCGAACGGCTTCGGGCAGCCATCCGGAGGGTTTACGATTTCGAACCCCGGATCGGCGGGGTGGGAGGAGGAACCTGCGCCGCGCATTTCCGCATGGCTCAAATCCCGGCAGCGGTCTGGGCACAGGAAGCCGACACGGCCCACATGCCGAATGAATTCGCGGTGATCGAGCACATGGTCAACGAGGCTCTTGTTTTCGGAAGCCTTGTTGACCCCGACTGAGGAAAACCTAACGTTCGTCGAGCCACGGCCAGACTGCGTACCCCATCCAGAGCACGACTCCCGCGATCAGGAGAGAACTGCCCCGGAGGACCGTGCCGAATCCCAGCGCTTGCGCCAGGGCGGCGGCCGTAAGCGGGGCGAACGCCCATAGTAAGTCGATAAAAGTCCCGAAAAGCGTGAAAAGCGCGGTTCGGGACTTTTCGTCCGAGGCTCTTGCAACGAGGGAATAAAGAAGCGGATAGGTCATTCCCATCCCGATCCCGTGGAGGAGACCTCCCAAAACAAACGTGTAAGTGGTTCCTCCCATCATGGAGATCATCGTTCCGAGGGCAATGCAGGAGAAAGAAGGGAAAAGGAGCTTTTTCCCGTATTGATCCACCCATCCTCCGAAAAACAGGCGGGAGACGATGGCCGAAAGCGCTTGGGGCCAGAGAAAGCTGCTTCCGGAGATTCCCCATTCGGTTGCCGCGTTCGCGACGTAGGGCATGAAGCCCGCTGCTGCAAAGGCGAACAGGCTTCCGGAAAGAAGGAGTGCCCTCAGGGAACGATTTGACCAACTTTCCCGCAGGCATTTCCCGAGAGGGAGATGAGGCTGGAGAGAGAATTCGGCCGGGGAAAGCTTCCAGGAAAGGACTGCCGCAAGGGCACAGCCGGTAAAGGAAAGGGAGTAGAGGAACCCGGGGCTGCCCTGGCGAACCATCCACTCCGCAAGTGGGATGAGCCCAAGCTGGGGCAGCAGGGGGGCGAGCCCTGCCAGCCCGAACCCTTTGCCAATCAGGTGAGGCGGGAGCACGCGCGCCTGGTGGAGGGTGGCCGCGATATAGAATAACCCCCAACCGGCGCCCATCATGGAGCGACCGAGAAGGATCACGGGGTAGGGCAGGTCCAGGGAAAGGACCGCAACCCCCGCTGCAAGGATGAGAGAGCCCAGGACCATTCCCAGGCGAGAGCCCCGGTCCGTAAGCCAGCGGTTGACCCATCCGCGGGTTCCTAGAAGGACGAATTCGAAGATGATCCAGGCCCCCCCGATGGCAAGGGGTTCAAATCCTTTCAGCTGAAGGACAAGCGGAAAGAGAAAGAAAACGGAGATACAGGAATAGGCGGAGAAGGAAGCACCCAGGCAAAGGACGAAATCCCTGGGGAACTGCTCAAGTCCAAATGGTGTTTTCAAACGGATCTCTCCCGGGGCGTTATTCCTTGACCAGGCATACGGCAATCTTGCCTTCTGATATATAATACGGTCAGACGAGGGAAGGCGCTCCGACCAGACGAGTCCCCAAGCCGAGAAGAAGAAGAGACCGCATGGAGGGACAGTTCAATGGTAGACAGGATCATGCCCGAACCTTTCCGCATCAAGATGGTGGAACCCGTCACCGTACCTGACCGTTCGCAAAGGGAAAAAGCGCTGGAGGCAGGCTATTTTAACATGTTCGGCCTGAGATCGGCGGATATTTATATCGATCTTCTGACCGACTCCGGCACCGGCGCCATGAGCAAGTACCAGTGGGCGGCCCTGATGAAGGGGGATGAAGCCTATGCCGGTGCCGACAGCTTCTATGCCCTCAAGGAGGCCGTCAAGGAGGTCCTGGGTTTCGATTACGTCATTCCTTGCCACCAGGGCCGGGCGACGGAGAACGTTCTGTTCGGAACGATGGCGAAAGCCGGCGACAAGATTCCCTTCAACATGCCTTTCGATACGACCCGCGGACACATTTTCAATGTGGGTGCGGAACCCGTCGATTGCGTCATCGATGAGGCCTACCAGCCCGAACTCCAGCATCCCTTCAAGGGGAATGTCGACCCGAAAAAACTGGAAGAAGCCATCCTGACCTATGGCAAAGACCGGATCCCCCTGATTATGGTCACGGTCACGAACAACTCGGGCGGCGGGCAGCCGGTCAGCCTCGAAAACCTCCGCGAAGTCTCGTCCATCGCCAGGAAATATGGCATCCCGCTCTTTTTGGATGCGGCGCGGATGGCCGAAAATGCCTATTTCATCAAGATGCGTGAAGAGGCCTGCAAGGGAATGACCCTTGCGGAAATCCTGAAGGCCATGATGGATTGCGCGGACGGCATCACCTGCTCCGCCAAGAAGGACCCCCTTGTTAACATCGGCGGGATGCTCTGCTGCCGCACGGAGGAAATGTACCACCGGCTGCTACCGAGAGTCATCCTGTTTGAAGGGTTCGCTACCTACGGCGGTCTGGCGGGACGCGACCTCGAGGCCCTCGCGGTGGGACTTCGGGAAATGGTCGACGAACAGTACATGGCCCACAGGGTTGCGCAGGTCAAATACCTCGGAGACCTGCTGGATGAGGGGGGAGTCCCCTTTGTCAAGCCGGCCGGGGGCCATGCCATTTTCATTGATGCCAAGGCATTCCTCCCCCATATTCCCCAGAAGATGTACCCGGCAGATGTCCTTTCGATTGAGATTTACAGGGAGGGCGCGATTCGGGGGATCGGCCTCGGAGCCCTTGCCTTCGCCACCGAGGATGAAAATACCGGAGAACTGATCCTTCCGAAACTCGAACTCTACAGGCTGGCGATCAACCGCAGGACCTACACGAACTGCCACATGGAATATGTTGCACAGTCGATCATTGACGTTTTCAGGAGGCGGGATTCGATCCGGTACGGGCTGGTTGTCGACTACGCACCCCCCGTCAAAGGGCTTCACCACTTCCTTGCGAGGCTTCGCCCGGTCCAGCTCTAGAGTCCCAGGTTTTCGACTCGGTTTCGGGGGGAGAGACGGGATGCGCCTTCCGTCTCCCCCCTTTTTTTGACGGCGTTTCCCGGAAAATCTATAATGAATCGTTCCGGCCGGGGAGGACTTTCCCCTCGGCAAATAACCGTTGGGAGTTGTTGAAATGTTCGAATCACTGGTTAAGGCCCTTGGCCTGGACCCGAACGATCGGGCCATCAAACGATACAGGCAGCGGGTGGAACGAATCAATGCCCTGGAACCCGAGGTCCTCGCGTTAGATGATGCGGCCCTGGCGGCCAGGATGAGAGGCTTCAGGGAGAGGGTGGCCAGGGGAGAGGAACTGGATCCTTTGCTGGAAGAAGTGTTCGCGGTTGTCCGTGAAGCCTCCCGCAGACAGCTAGGATTGAGGCATTTTGATGTTCAGCTGATGGGGGGAATGGCCCTCCACGAAGGGAAAATTGCGGAAATGAAGACCGGTGAGGGAAAGACCCTGGTCGCCACCCTTGCCGTCGTGTTGAACGCGCTGAAGGGAGAGGGAGTTCACGTCGTAACGGTCAATGATTACCTGGCCCGGCGAGATGCGGAGTGGATGGGGAAAATCTACCGGTTTCTCGGCTTCTCGGTGGGGGTCATCTACGCATTCATGCCCCAGCAGGAACGGGTGAAAGCTTATCAAGCGGATATCACCTACGGGACGAACAGCGAGTTCGGATTCGACTACCTGCGGGACAACATGGCGACCTCCGTGGAACAGCAGGTGCAGAGGGGACACTCGTACTGCATCGTGGACGAGGTGGACTCCATTCTGATCGACGAAGCCAGAACCCCCCTGATCATTTCAGGTCCTTCGGAAGAGTCGGTGGAACCGTACATGACTGCCAATTCGATTGCCTTAAAGCTGGTCAAGGGGGTCGATTTTGAAGTCGACGAGAAAGAACGGAACGTCGTCCTGACCGAAAGAGGGATCCTCCGCTGCGAAGAACTCACGAGGACGCCGGAACTCTTTTCTGAGGCCCGGCATGCCGACATGGCGCACAAGATCGTTCAGGCGCTGAAGGCCCATCACCTTTTCCAGAGGGATATTCATTACGTCAACAAGGACGGGGATATCGTCATCGTTGACGAATTCACCGGGCGCCTCATGTTCGGCCGCAGGTATTCGGAAGGGCTGCACCAGGCAATCGAGGCCAAGGAACGGGTCAAGGTGGGAAGCGAGAATCAAACCCTGGCCACGATCACCCTGCAGAACTATTTCCGGATGTACCGAAAGCTGGCCGGAATGACGGGCACGGCGGCGACCGAGGCGGAAGAGTTCAAGGAAATCTATGGTCTCGAGGTTGTCCAGCTGCCGACCCATCGGCCCATGGTGCGGCGGGATTATCCGGATGTCATCTATCGAACAAAACGGGAAAAATTTAACGCGGTTGCTGAAGAAGTCGTCGAGTGCTACGAGAAGGGGCAGCCGGTTCTGGTGGGTACGACATCTATTGAAAATTCCGAACTGGTCAGCCGGCTGCTGAAAGCCCGGAAGATCCCCCACCAGGTTCTCAACGCGAAGTATCACGAGCGGGAAGCGGAAATCGTTTCTCAGGCGGGACGTTTAAAGGCGGTCACGGTTGCGACGAATATGGCAGGACGGGGAACCGACATCCTCCTCGGGGGGAATCCCGAGGTCCTGGCGAGGGAAATCCTGAAGCAGCAGGAGGTCGATCCCGCAAAGGAGGAAAGCCTTTACCGCGAGACCCTGGAGAAGGTCAGCGAGGCCTGTCGGATAGAACATGAAGAGGTTGTCCGGCTGGGCGGGCTTCATATCGTCGGGACCGAACGTCACGAGGCAAGGCGGATCGACAACCAGCTGATGGGACGTGCCGGACGCCAGGGGGATCCGGGGAGCAGCCGGTTTTTCCTCTCCCTTGAGGATGACCTGCTGCGGCTTTTCGGATCCGACAGGGTCCAGGGGCTGATGGGCAAGCTGGGGATGGAGGAAGGTGAAGCCATCGAACATCCCCTTTTGACGAAGGCGATCGAGAACGCGCAGAAGAAAGTCGAACAGATGCACTTCGACATCAGGAAACAGCTTTTGATGTATGACAACGTGATGAACCAGCAGAGAGAAGCCGTTTATTCCGAGCGGGCAAGGATCCTCAAGGATCCCGATATTCTCGAGCACACGAGGGAGCTGGTTCTCGACGTCGCCCGCGGTATCCTCGATCAGTCGTTCCCCGCAGGACAGGAACCGGATGTCAAAGGGGCCCAACTGCGCTTTAGGAGCCTTTTCGGCAAAGGATATGACGAAGAGATCTCAAAAGCCGGGGAAGCCGCGGAAAGCGAAAGGGATTTTGAGCCGATCCTCGTGAAGCTCCGCGAACATTTCGATGCCCGGGTTTCCGCCCTGGGGGTGGAAATGGCCTCTGAAATCGCCCGGTTCATCACCCTGCACGTACTCGACAACCACTGGAAAGAACACCTTCTCGCGATGGATGAGCTTCGCTCCGGAATCGGGTTGCGGGCGATCGGGCAGAAGGATCCTTTGCTTGAATACCAGTTCGAATCGTTCAACCTTTTCCAGGAAATGCTGGACCGGGTGCGAACCGCTATTGCCGAAACCGCTTTCCGGATCTCGATCGTCCCCAACGAAGAGGGGACGCAGAGAAGACGGGCGCTGCGAGAAAGCCGGGAAGCCCTATTGCTGCCCGCGGGGGCGATGGGAAGCGGCGAGGAGTCCTTCCAAACCCTGGAGAAGGTTGCGGAACCGGTCCGGAAAGGACCGAAAGTGGGAAGAAACGATCCCTGTCCCTGCGGGAGCGGAAAGAAATACAAACATTGCTGCGGCCGAGGAGCGTGATCTCTTGAACCGGGTGACCCAAGCCGAATCGGGAAGCATGGGGAGGATATTCGGGGGAATTCCCCTTTGCTTCTTTTTCCTGACCCTGCTGGTGTCGCTGGCTTTTGCCGCAACGAATGATCCTCGGCAGGAGATCCAGCGCTTGCTGGAAGAGGCCCCAAGCCTGTCATCCTATCCCGCAAAGACCGCGGTCGTGCTTTCGCGGTCCGTCGCGAACCGACTGCTGGCGGATGGCAGCATGGAACGCAGGAGCCGGTGGATCATCCTGTTCAGCGGTTCCCTCCCGAGGCGGTGGCAGAACTGGCGGCTACCGGCACCCGAAGGCGGTTCCGCCCGTTTCCTTCGGGCTGAACTGTATTCGGTTTTGGGAATGGCGATGACGTCAAGACTCGAGACCCCTGCAACCAGCAAAGGGGACGCTGTTTTGCAGGTCCCTGATTCTCCCGGGGAGTCGGTTCTTTATCTTGAAGCGATCCAGACCTTCCCCCGGCGGTTTACGCTCGACGACCTGGTCCGGGTTGCGCTCGATCTCCCGCAGTGGGAACTGCAAGTCGAAGTCTCGGTCCCCCAGGGCAGCCGGCTGAATTGGGCCGGAAGTGGGATCGGACAGCCCGAACGCTTCCAGGAAAAGGGAATCGAGCGATTTTCATGGAGTGCGAAGAACCTCCCGCCCGTTTCGATGATGCCCCTCCTCGACAGGGGAAACCCCACCCTCGGATTTAGCCTGAAAAGCGGGT
>JAJUIT010000095.1 GCA_029267465.1 Synergistaceae bacterium | reverse complement strand
GCATCCAGGAAGTCCTTCCCGGCGATTTTCGGGAACTTTCCTCCAAGCGAAAGGGCGGACGGCACGCCAAGAGCAGTAATGATACCGCCAAGGAGCCAGGCTCCCTTGGAACGGCTCCATCCCAGTTCATCCTTAAAGTAGGCCACGCAAACCTCGAGGAGAGACACAGAGGAGGTCAGGGCCGCGAAGAAAAGAAGGAGGAAAAAGAGGAAAGAGAAGATCATGCCCCCGGGCATCTTCGCAAAAACATTCGGGAGAGTTACGAAAGTCAATCCCGGTCCTGCACCAGGCTCGATTCCGAACGCGAACACGGCCGGGAAGATCGCAAATCCGGCAAGGAAAGCCACGGATGTATCGAGGAAGGCGACCGTCGCAGCCGCCGAAGGCAGCACTTCCCTCTTGTTCAGGTACGAACCGTACGTAATCATGCAGCCCATGCCCAGGGAAAGGGAGAAAAAGGCTTGCCCGAGCGCGGCAAACACCGTCGCTCCATTCAGTTTTGACCAGTCAGGGCTCAAGTAGAACTCCAAGCCTTTTCCAGCGCCAGGAAGCGTTACACCGCGAACGATCAAGATGAATAGGATAGCAAAGAGCGCAGGCATCATAATCTTACAATACCTCTCGATGCCTTCCCCGATTCCCTTGTAAACGATCCAGATTGTAGCAAGCATGAAAAGCACTTGATAGGCAACAACCTGTGGCGCGTTCGTTACAAAGGCACCGAAGACATCTCCCGCTTTCCCTTCCGCTCCTGCCGCCATCAACCCGGTAAAGGACTTGAGCATATAGGCGATGGTCCAACCAGCGATTACCGCGTAGAACGAAAGGATGATAAACCCGGCAATGACCCCCATCCAGCCGACGATCGGCCATGCGCCGCCTTTCAGCTTCTTGAAAGCCCCGACGGCATTCAAACCCGATGCACGCCCAATGACGAACTCCGCGAGCATGACAGAAATCCCAATCGTGAAAACAATCGCAATATAAACTAGGACGAAAGCAGCTCCACCATTTTTCCCAGTGATATAGGGGAAACGCCAAATATTCCCTAAGCCGACCGCGGAACCGGCAGCCGCCATGATAAAGCCGAACCGGCTACCCCACTGTTCTCGATTTTCCGTTCCGTTGCCCATGATATCCCTCCTCTAGGCTGATTGGCTTCACGAACCTTCCTTCCAGCTACCTGAAGCAACCCGCATTGAGTTCTAGCACTTCACCTCCTCTCAGTCGTTGCTGGGGAATTCAGGTTGCCCGCAATTATAGGAAAATCCTGAGCAAAAAACAACAGAAGTTAGGTCGCGGATTCGTGCCAGAACCAGCGATTCCTCCTTCCGAAACCCGCACTAAGGATAAACGGACCGGGGGAATTCATCAATCCCCCATTTTTCACAAAATGTTATCTCCATTTCCGGTAAATGTCTTCCCGTCTTGAAAACCAGACGGCATTGCATTTCCTGGCTTTCTCGACAAGGTCTTTCCGAAGCCAGGCGATTTCTGTTGCAGGGCGGTCATCGAGTTCAAGAACCGTTTCACCGAAAGGGTTTACAGCCAGGCTGTGCCCGCCGAACCGGACAAGCGGTCCTCGGTCACATCGATTGACCCCTACCGTGAAAACCTGATTCTCCATGGATCGTGCCGCAATCAGAGTTTTCCAGATCCGGATGTGTTCCGCAGGCCAGGCCCCAACAACCAGGAGAAGGCGAGCGCCGTTCTCCACCAGAGAACGGCAGAGTTCGGGAAATTCGACATCGAAACAGACGAGGATTCCCGTTTTCCAACCGAAAAGATCGCAGATGCCAAGCGTCGTCCCCGGCCTGAACGGTTCCCTTTCGAAGAACGAAGGATTCACGTGGATCTTGTCGTAGGTGAGGATGACGTTTCCCTTCGGGCCGAACACATGGCAGCGGTTCAGCAGGCTTTCCCGGCAGCGCATCGCCACACTTCCAGCGACGATTGCCATGTCATGTCGCTTGGCCAGGCTGGAAAAACCATTAAGAATTCGGCGTTCTTCCCCTGCTGTGTCTTCCGTTTCCGTCTTGAGGAAGGTCTGATTCCACAATTCGGGCAGGACGACAACCCTCGCACCGTTTTTCGCGGCTCGCGCGGTCTCTTCAAGGAGAACCTCAAGGTTTGTTGTCGGGCTTTTTCGAAAAACCTCCGACTGGACGAGGGCAATCGGCAAAACCTCCATGTTCGCTCTCCTTTCCCCGTTCCCTGAACCTTCCAGCGGATTATATCCTGAACGAAAGGGACATTGACAGAAAATCACCGCCGAAGGATGATTGTGTTCCCTTACCCCTTCCTAGGAGGGAACAAGAATGTGTCTTGCCGTTCCGCATACCCTTGTCGAGATCACCGGCCCCTGCACCGCGATTGGCAGGGCTGGCACGATCGAAGTGGAAATCCGAACCGACCTTATCGAAAATGCCTCCCCGGGAGATCGTGTTCTTGTCCACGCTGGATTCGCGATTGAGCGCCTCCAGCCTGAGGAAGCCTCGGAGATCGAGGCTCTCTGGGAAGAAATCAGGGCTCTATCCGGGGCGGTGCAGCATGATTGATCTTCACCGCGAACGGGTCCTGGCCGCCGCGGCAGCCCTCAGAAGGCTTGTCGACAGGCCCCTGAAATTCATGGAGGTCTGCGGGACCCACACGGTCTCGATTTACCGCTCGGGGCTGAGAGCCCTTTTCCCCGAAGGCCTCTCTCTTGTTTCGGGTCCGGGATGTCCGGTCTGCGTAACAGCCCAGGAAGAAATCGACTCTCTGCTTCGACTCTCGGAGATGAAAGACATCATCCTTGCGACCTACGGGGACATGCTCCGCGTCCCCGGGAGCTCGACTTCTCTGGCTGAAGCAAGGGCGCATGGAGCATCCGTTCGTGTCGTGCTCTCGGCCGCGGACGCCCTGCGGATGGCCAGGGAAACGCCGAACCGCACGGTCGTGTTTGCGGGCGTCGGGTTTGAAACGACAGCACCCGCCACTGCGGCGGTCATTTTGCAGGCTTGTCGTGAAAATATAAGGAATTTTGCGGTTCTGAACCTCCACAAGACAGTCCCCGCCGTTCTGGAAACGCTCGGTGCGGACCCGGAATTGTCGCTGGACGGATTCCTTCTGCCGGGCCACGTGAGTACGATCCTGGGGCTGACTCCTTATCTCCCCCTTCCGGAAAAACACGGCCTGGCCTGTGTTGTCGCAGGATTCGAGCCCGACCAGATCATGGCTGGCATTGCCCTGCTGGTCCTCCAGAAAAAGAGGGGGATTCCCGCAGTCCAGTCCGCCTACCCGGAAGCGGTTCGTCCAACCGGCAACCGCCAGGCGAAGCGACTGCTCGAAACTGTCTTTGAAGAAGCGGACTCAATCTGGAGGGGACTGGGCAAGATCCCTCGTTCCGGCCTGAAACTCCAGGATGCCTTTTCGGCGTATGACGCGAGGGTTCGTTTTGGGATTTCGGATCTTCCCGCTCGGGAAACCGCAGGATGCCGTTGCGGGGATGTCCTGGCCGGAAGAATTCAGCCCTTTGGCTGCCCCCTTTTCGCGAATCGCTGTACACCCGAGACCCCGGTTGGGCCGTGCATGGTTTCCTCTGAGGGGAGCTGCTCGGCCGCATACCGATACGGAAGAGGTGATCGTTTTTGAAGCCGATTTCTCTTTCCCAGGGAAGCGGAGGCAGACAAAGCCAACGCCTGGTCGGCGCCATTCTGGAGGCCACGGGCACGAAACCCGACCTCCCTCTCGAAGATTGCGCCCTCCTAGGAGAGGGGCTTGCCATGACGATCGACGGATACACCGTGAGCCCCCTCGCCTTTCCCGGCGGGCATATCGGCAAACTGGCCGTCTGCGGCACAGTCAACGATCTTGCCTGTAGGGGGGCGAGGCCGCTTTTTCTTGCCTTGAGCGTCATCGCGGAAGAGGGGTTCGACGAAAACGAACTGCTGGGATATCTCAGGGATGCTGCAGGCATTTGCTCGAGAATCGGGCTTCGAATCGTCACGGGGGACACCAAAGTGGTCCCCAAGGGGCAGCTTGACGGCCTCATTCTGACAACCTGCGGGATCGGGAAATCAACGCGGGCTGCACCGTTGGGCATTCCATCAATCCAGGAAGGGGACTCGCTTCTCCTAACCGGGCCGATCGGCCTTCATGGAGCCACGATTGCCGCCTTGCGCTACGGCCTGGAAAGCGAAGGGTTGGTCTCCGACTGCGCCCCCTTGTGGGAAACGATTGAACCCCTCCTGGCTTTCGACGGGTTGAGAGCAATGAGAGACTGCACCCGCGGAGGGCTTGCGACCGTTCTTTGCGAATGGGCGGAAGCCTCCGGCCTCGGGATGGAAATCGACGAGAGCGCCGTCTTTGTTCCCTCGCCCGTGGCTTCCGTTTGTGACCTTCTCGGTTTCGATCCCTTCCACCTGGCATGCGAAGGCTGCATGTTGCTTGCGGTCTCACCGGAAGAAACCAAGCCCGTCCTGGAGGCGCTTCGCGCTTCCAGGTACGGGAAAGACGCGGCAATCATCGGCATCGTGACCGAAAACCACCCGGGGTGGGTCACCCTGAACACACGCTTCGGAGGCTCGAGGATACTCGACATGCCTGTCGGCGAAATTCTCCCGAGAATCTGCTAAAGTCCCGTAGCCGAGCCTCAGGGTGAAAAAAAAAGCGGGGCAGAGTTGCCCCGCTTTTTTTACCTGACACGGATCATCAGTTTGACTGCCGTCCTTGGAGTTCCGTCGATCTCGATTTCGGAAAAGGCCGGAATAAAGCAAAGATCGATCCCGTTCGGAGCAAGATAGCCCCTTGCCACCGCGATGGCCTTGACCGCCTGGTTAACGGCACCCGCGCCGATCGCCAGAATTTCGGCTTCCCTCCCGGAACGGATGATCGCGGCAATCGCCCCTGCTACCGTATTGGGATTGCTCGTTGCGCCCACCTTCAGCGTTTCTTCAGCCACACCTCTCACACCCTTCAACGTCGAATCTCCCCGCTTCGGATTCAGTCGAGGGGAACGTCGATCCTTCGGATGTCAAGTGCTCTCCCGGTTTCATCGTCAATTTCGAGCAGGACTCCGTTCAGTCGAATTTCTTCTTCGCAGACCTCAAACTTGGTGGGCATTCCTGTGAGAAAACGGGGCAAAACCCCTTCACTTCTCATGCCGATGACCCCGCCGTGCCCGCCCGTCATCCCACAATCCGTCTGGTAGGCTGTGCCGCCGTGAAGGATGGTTTCGTCCGCCGTTTGGACATGTGTATGAGTCCCGATCACGGCTGAAACCCTCCCGTCTAGGTAAAGGGCCAGAGCTTTTTTTTCCGAGGTGGCCTCGGCATGGAAATCGACTAGGATGCAACGAGGCATCCGGTCTTCCTGCAAAATCGCGTTGGCTACCCGGAAAGGACAGTCGATCACCGGCATGAAAACCCTTCCCTGAAGGTTGACCACCGCAAGCCGTCTATTCCCTCGTTCCAGCAGGCCAACCCCCTGTCCGGGACAGCCGGCGGGATAATTCGCCGGCCGAAGGATGCGGTTTTCGGCCGCTAGGATTTCCAGGAACTCCCTTTTGTCCCAGACATGGTTGCCTGAAGTCAGGCAATCGATCCCCAGGTCCAGGATTTCATGAAAGACCCTCTCCGTCAGGCCAAACCCCGCTGCAGCGTTCTCACCGTTTGCAAGGACAAAATCAAAGGGACCGGCTTCCTTTCTAAGGCGGGGCAAAAGGGCCGCAACGGCCTTCCTGCCCGGGCTTCCGACGATGTCGCCGATAAAAAGGATCTTCATGCCGTTCCTACTTTGCGTATTCGAAGGCCCTGGATTCCCGGATGACGGTGACCTTGATCTGTCCGGGGTACTTCATTTCGTTCTCGATCTTTCTCGCGATATCGTAGGCCAGTTTCTGGATCTCGCCATCATCGGTTATCCCCGGGTTCACCATGATTCGGACTTCCCTCCCGGCTTGCATCGCAAAAGCCTTCGTCACCCCATTGAACGTCTTTGCAATCTGTTCCAGCTTCTCCAGCCGCTTGACATACGCATCAAGGCTTTCCCGCCTTGCTCCCGGCCGGGCCGCACTGACCGCGTCCGCCGCGGCCACCAGGACCGCATAGAGAGTCTGGGGTTCTTCATCCTCGTGGTGAGAGGCAATCGCGTTGACCACCTCGAGGCTTTCGCCGTGCCGTCTCGCGAGATCTGCCCCGATGCTCGCGTGCGGTCCTTCCACCGCGTGATCGACCGCCTTCCCGATGTCATGGAGAAGTCCCGCACGCCTTGCCAGGGACTCGTCAAGCCCCAGCTCCGCCGCCATGATCCCCGCAATGTGCGCCACTTCAAGGCTATGGGCCAGTGCATTCTGGCCGTAACTGTTGCGGAAACGAAGCTGCCCGAGGATGTTTAGCAGTTCCGGGTGCAGGTTTTTTACACCGGCCTCCAAAAGTGCGTTCTCTCCTGCTTCAAGGATCATTTCTTCGACGTCTTTCCTTGCCTTGTCCACGACTTCTTCGATCCTCGCCGGGTGAATCCGCCCATCGACAACCAGCCTTTCAAGAGAAAGACGCGCCACCTCGCGGCGGACCGGGTCAAAACTGCTCAGGGCAACCGCTTCCGGCGTATCGTCCACGATCAGGTCGACTCCTGTGATCGTTTCAAAGGTCCGGATATTTCGTCCTTCCCTTCCAATGATCCTCCCTTTCATCTCATCCGAAGGGAGACTGACAACGCTGACGGCGATCTCGGAGGTCTGCTCAACCGCGCATCTTTGAATCGCGGTGGTGATGTATTCCCGTGCCTTTCTTTCGGATTCTCTCTTCGCTTTTTCCTCCAGCTCCTTGAGCCGAAGTCCGATGAGGTGCCCGGCCTCCTCTTCCACTTCCTTGAGGAGGATCGCCCGCGCCTCCTCCCTCGTGAGGGCTGCAACCTCCTCCAGGCGTTCGATCTGCTGCTGTTTGAGTGCTTCGATCTCATCGAGCCTGCGCTGCGCCTCTTCCTGCTTCGCCCTGAGTTCCTCTTCCTTCTTCGAGAGAGATTCCAGCTTCCGATCAAGGTTTTCGTCCTTCTGTTCGAGCCTGCGCTCCTGTCTCTGGAGCTCGGCCTTCCTTTCACGGATCTCCCGATCCGCTTCCTGCTTCAAACGTTGAACTTCTTCCTTGCCCTCCGCGAGAAGCTCCTTTTTCCTGGCTTCTCCCTCGGAAATCGCGTCCTTGATCAGCTTCTGGGCCTGAGTCCCAGCCCCCTGCAATGCCCTCTCGTCCTGGTACCTGCGCAACAAATATCCAATGGCAAGGCCGAAAGCGACCCCTGCCGCAAGTGCAATAAATGACATGCATCTTTCACCCCTGTTCATTTGTCAAAGTTCGGCATGCTGCCTGAATGTCGTTTGTCGTTGACAGGACACCGTGTTTCCGAGGGTATTCTAGCTTCTATTCCGTTCCTGGACAAGAAGAATTCATTGCCTTCCAGGCCTCGCTGGAAGGGAATCCCCTTCTCGCCAGCCTCCCTGCAATCTTCCTGTCATCGACCCCGTTTTTCCTCCATTCCCGGACCAGGTCTTCCGCAACCCGGGGATTCGCCCCCTCTTCAATGGCCTCAGCTGCAAGGGTTCTGTCGATCCCACGCCGCTTCAGTTCATGCCTGAGGCGATCGGATCCCCAGGACGAATG
>JAJUIT010000049.1 GCA_029267465.1 Synergistaceae bacterium | reverse complement strand
TTGGCCGGTGACCAGCGGCTCGGTCGGCAGCAGCCTCTCCCGGTAGGGGCGGGCAGCCCGGACTGGCCAGCGCTGGATCGCAGCCACCTGGACCGTCCGTCCCCTTGCGTCCCGGATACGGGCAACAACGTCTTCCCCTCGAATCGTGCCCGGGGTCCGGATGTCCGTGATTTCCCCCTCCAGGCCCGGCGGCACAAGAATCCGGTGCTCGAAAAGGGGCGTTTCCTGGATGGTTCCCAGGACCATGCCTGCGGTGACGACGTCCCCTTTCCGGGCTGAAGGCGAAAATTCCCATGAGCGCTGGGGGTCGATCATGGCGACCTGGATCCCCCGGGAAAGAAGGGGGCCTTCCTTTTCGTAAAGAGCGCCGAGGGGGCGTCCGATCCCGTCGAAGATTTGACCGATGAGCCCCGGCCCCAGGGAGACCGAGAGGGGTTCCCCCGTTCCCTCGACCGGTTCCCCGAGACGGAGGCCCTGGGTGTCTTCATAGACCTGGATGAGGGCTTCGTCCCCTTCCATGCGGATGATCTCTCCCCATAGGCCAAGTTTCCCGACCCGGACCATTTCTCTCATTCCGAAGGACCGCATGCCTCTTGCCCGGACGACGGGGCCGTTGACACGGACGATGGTTCCGAACGTTTCCACGATGCCTTCCCCTCCCTGGTCCGGTGTCTAAAGCATCGGCAGCAGGCGTTCCGCCAGCGTGCCCGCCATCTCCTGGGCCCGGTTGCGCCAATCCGCCGCGACAAACCTTCGCCCGTCGGCGGTCCAGATCCAGGCCCCGCCCAGGATCGGGGCCGGATCCGGGTCAAATCGGACCTCGATGCCGGGCAGAAGCGCTTCGGCTTCCTTTGCAACGGCTTCTCCGATCGGAGCGTCGGTCCCCGCCAGCCTGAACCGGAGGCCGCCGCTCTCGGGCAGGGCGGATTCGGCTTCCGCGATGAGGCCCGCCAGGATTCGAACGTGGTCGTTTCGCTCCCGCAGGCGGCAGAATCGGTCTTCCAACATCGACACGGCTTCGGAGAGCAGCCGGTTCTGCAGGCGCAGCCCCTCCGCAGCCTTTTCCCTTTCCGCGGCCATGACCTGGCGCCTGCGCGTGGCTTCCGCCCGGTCCGCTGCGTCTTTCAGGATCAGCTCCTCTTCCCGCGAGATCCGCTCTTCTTCCTGGGCGATCCAGCTTTCTGCCTCTTTTTTGGCTTTTTCCAGGATGCCCATTTTTTCCTGCTCGGCCTGGAGAAGAAGAAGCTCCCTCAGGCCGTTCAGTTTCTCGTTCTGGATTTCGTTCATTCGAGGTTCACCCCGATCGCGTCCCTGACGTAGGCGGTCAAAAAGTCGGCGGCGCGGCGCATCCCGTGGCGGTCCGGGATCTCCACCACGAGGGGAAGCTCGCCTCTCTCCCTGAGACCCTGGACGAGGTCCGGCACCGTTTCGGCAACCTTTTCCGTGAGAACGAGAATCCCGATTTCCGGATCCTCAAGCACTTCTTCAATCGCTTTCCGGCATTCATCGGCCCCGCGGGCGATCCGACCCTCGATCCCGGCCAGGCGAAGGCCAACGAGGCTGTCCAGGTTGTCGCTGAGCAGGTAGGCGCGCATCGGCCCTCAGATCTTTCCGAGGATCAGCAGGGCCACGATGACCCCGTAAATGGCGATCCCTTCTGCCAGGCCCAGGTAAATCAGGGTGGTCCCCAGCATCTCGGGCTTTTCGCCAATGATCCCCAGGGCCGCGGCTCCAACGACCGCCACGGCGATTCCGGCTCCCAGGCAGGCCAGCCCGGTGGAAACGGCCGCACCGATGAATCCCATCCCCGCCCCGGCTCCAAGGGTGGCCCCCGCTTCAGCCGCTGCGGCAGAACCGGCTGTCAGGGCCAGGAGTCCGCCGGCCGCGAGGCTTGCCGCAGAGGCGAGGAGGCTGGCGGTCAGGACGCGTCTCGGGTTCTCCAGGGAACGGCCGCGAAGGCGGGCGCCGAGAAGCCCGAGGCCCAACGAAGCAATGACGAGTACGAGCAATCCGAGCATGAGGTGAATCCTCCCCTTTTTGGAGATGTTAGGTTCTGGCCGAGCCCGGCCTTGCCTGGGGCCGGGCCCCCCTGAAGGAAATCGGGCGAAAGGCCCGGCCGCCTCCCTTGTAGAACTTGCTGAAGAACTCGTAATATTCCAGGCGCAGCGTCTGGATGAAGACGATCAGTCCCTCGAGCCCCACGATGACGACGTTCCCCAGGATCAGGATGATTCCCTTGAAGAGGATCCCCCCGGGCAGGTTTCGGACCATGTCGGAGAGCATCATGACGGCGAGAGACAAGCCGACGTGGTTCAGCGCGAAAGCCGCCAGCCGGACGAAAGAGGCCGTGTTGCTCAGGAAGTTCAGAAGGTTGTGCAGGACCTCGAAGGCGTAAAGGCCGCCTTCCTCGTGCGTCCTTTGGCGCAGGAGCAGGCGCGCCAGGAAATCCCTCATCAGGATGACGATCAGCAGGGCCGAGAGGAACGTCCATGGAACCCAGGAAGGGAACGGCATACGCTGTCCCGTGAGAGCGGCATAGCCGATCGCGGCCATGGAGAGGTAGAGGACCATGCCGGCCAGGCCCTTGCCGTCGAAGAGCAGCCTTCCGAAATCACGGGCCCGGTAGCAGGAGATCATGTTCAGGATCATCCCGAAGGTGATGACCGAGACTCCGACCCCTATCGAGACGCCGAGGAGCCGGTTCATGTCCTCCATGGGCGAGATCCAGAAAGCCGGGATCCAGCCTTCAACGCCGAACACGCTCCCGTACAGGAAGCCGAAAAGCATCGAGGCCGCCCCGGCGGACTTGAGAACCGTTCCCATCGACCGGGACATGATCCGTTTGCGCTGCAGGATCGAGGCCGCGGCGGTGAGCGCGATGCCGTGCCCCACGTCCCCGAACATGAAGCCGAAGAACAGGCAGAAGCTGACCGCCACGAAGAAGGAGGGATCCAGCTCCCCGTAGGAAGGGAGACTGTAGAGGGCAACGACGTCCTGGAAAGCCCGGACCAGCGGGAGGTTCCTCAGGAGAGTGGGAATCCGGATCCCCGTGTATGGGATCTCCCCGAGTTCCTCGATGTGAACCGTTGTCTTGGGGGCTTCTCTTTCGACGAGTTGCAGGGTCCGCTGCAGGGTGTCCTCGGGGATCCAGCCTGAAAGAAGGTAAAGCCCGCTCAACTCCCCCCGCCCCCGGCAAAGGTCGTAAACGCGCTGCATGGTGTAGATCGAGGCATAGAGGTGCTCCATGCTCTCGCGGTTTGACTGGAGAACCTCCGCGGCCGCCCGCTTCAGCCCCTCGATCGCTTTTTGAGCGTTGTCGATCCTCCTGGAGAGCTGAGCCTGCGGATCGCCCGCGAGGGACGAGGCCATCTCTTTCAGGGAAAAACCCCTGAAATAAAGGCTTTCCAGGAGTTTCTTCGCCCCTTCCCTGTAACCGGGAGCCGTCAGGCCCAGAAACCAGGTGAAACCATGCCGTGAGAGCAAAGGCTCCAGCAGGAGCGGGGCTTCAAGGGTGGCTTCTTCCAGCCGGCGGTAGTTCTCGTCCGTCAGTTTCCCGAACAGGGGAACCAGGTAGGTGGTGTCGGCCAGGTCGGCGAGGCTCAATCCCCTTTCCGCGAGGGAGGCCGTCAGGATTTGCGCCGCTTCCAGCTCTTCCCGCTCTTCCAGCAGCTCTTCCCGCCGCTTTGACCAGAGGGACAGCCGGCGGACGGTGTCGTTTACGGCCCTTGACGCCCGGTCCAGGCTGAAATCCGGGGAGATGGGCACGGGCAGGGGGTCAGGCACGCGTTCCCCGGCAGCCTGCCAGACTTCCGAAAGCTTGACGAGAAGTTCGTCGTAGGGATTGTCTGAAGCGGTTGTGATTTTCGACCGGACCGACCGGTCCTTGAGCAGAAGGTCCAAGGGCAGGGGCTGGAAGCCTCCGGTCAGGACCATGAGGCGCGCGACGGTTTCCATCTCGGTCTTCGGCCCGATCAGCGTCACGGCGAGCATTTTCACCACGGCCATCGCACTTCGCCTCCCGGAATCAGGGGCCGGGCCAGGAAAAGGGCCGCGTGCCTCCGGTCGTAATCATACCGAACGTCCTCGATCAGGGTGACCAGGTCGCGGATCTCGGATTCCAGCAGGGTCAGGTAAGCAAACAGGGTCGACAGGTCCGGGCGGCCCTGCCGGAAAACCCGATAGGCCGTTTGGCGGATGTATCTTCGCACATCCCGGTCCATGACCATTTCCTCGGCCGGCGGCGATTCCTCGAAGGCCTCCCCGTAAACCGTGGTTTTTAGGATCGCCCAGAATTCGTCCAGGTCGCCGGAGCGGGCCATTTTCCGGAGAGAATCCCCGTGCAGCCGGTAGCGGAAGGGCAAAAGCCTGGCGACCCGCTCTTCAGGGGTCAGGTCGTAGTATCTCAGCGAACGGTAGGTCCAGGAGATGTTCAGGAGATCGAAGCGAACTCCCAGCAGGCGCATGACGGAGTGCCTCTCTCCCGCGGAAAGGGCTTCGGCGGCCTCGAGAAGACGGACCAGGACCTCCCGGTCGATTGCCGCTTCCGCGGAAAACAGGTTCTGTTCCCCAGCGGCCAGCCGCTTCAGGGGTTCCTGCAGGGGCTGGAAGTAGGGGGTCCCCCGCAGGGCATCGGAAAAATCCTGGAAGTCCCGGCTGGAGAGCAGCAGGTCGAACGGAAGGGAAGTGTGCGGAAGGGCAGAGATCCGCGCCCGAATGGCTTCCCGGTCACCGTGCCGGGTCAGGACAAAACGCAGGGCGGTTTTCAGGGCCCCGGCCTGTTCCCGTTCCATCCACGCCAGCAGGAGACGCCGCCGGGCTCCCGTCAAGTAGCGGAGGAAGCTGGATGCGCGCTTGGGCTGAAGGAGTTTGAGGCGATCCTCTAGTTGAAGGCGGGTCACCTCCTGGGGTACAAGGGTGGACAAGGCCTCCCCGTAGCCTTCACTCCTCACCAGGTGGGAGAAGATTTCGGGGACGTCGTCGCATTGCAGCAGCGCCCACATTTCCTCGTCCTTCAGCAGCTTCGAGAAGAGGACGTGAGCCTTCGCGCCTGCCGCTGTCCTCTCCCCCAGTGAGAAAAAGAACGTCACGCCGGCCTGCCTCTCTTTCCGAGCAGGATTTCCGCGGTCTCCTGGACCAGGGAGTCGACAACCCCTCCGGCGATTTCCCGAAACCGGCGCTCCATCCGCTCCCTTTCCGACTTGCCCAGCTCCGCGATGGCCCGGGCCTCCTCGTCGGCAGCAGCCCGTGCATTCTCCAGGATGGCGCCGGCCTTCTTCCGGGCTGCCTGAAGCCGGGTCTCGGCCTCCCGGGCCATCCGTTCCCTCGTTTCCTTCAGCAGGGCCTCGGCTTGGACCCTGGCTTCCTGCACTTCACGGACCCCTTCGCTCTCGGCGCCGAGCAGAACGACGAGCGCTTCCTGGAGGGATGACAAGGTTTACCTCCCCCTCTCCCCGTGGCTTTTCTTCGCGATTTTCATGCGCACGAAATCCTCTCTTTCCCCCTCTTCCAGGACCGAAGCGATTGAATCCAGGGTGGAAAGGGTTGCGGGAATGACAATTTTTTCCAACGCGTTCACCCGCCGGTGCGTTCTTCGAATCTGGACTGCCAGGCGATAGACGGCGTTTTCCACCTCGGCGAGCCGGGCAAGTTCCGCCAGCACCTTTCGGAAGGCGAGAGCAGCGACGTCCATGCTTCCGGAGGTGTCCCAGAAGGAGAAAGCGGGGCTTGTCTTCGGCTCGATGGGATCCACTTCCGGGATTTCAACTCCCATGACGGAGTGGAGGCGGATGGTGAAGTTCTTTTCCTCGGGGATGGCGTGGGCGATCTCGTCGACCGTCTCGATGCCCAGCGAGACGTTGGCCCGCTGCAGGGCCGCATAGGCTTCCTCGAAGACCCTGGCCACTTCCTTCTGCAGGTCCCTCGCCTTCGCGATCGTCGCCGTCAGTTCCATCATCAGGACCTGGCGCTTCTGCTCGAGCAGGTCATGCCCTTTCCTCGCAAGTTCGAGGGAGCGGGCCAGGCGGACGAGATTGCCTCGAGTGGGGACTGCTTTTGCCGACATCCCGGCTTTTCCCTCCCCTTGCATCGCGTTCAAGCCGTGCCGTAGCGATGCATGCAGAAACGGGCGAACTCTTTTTTATGATACTCCCCGGTTCACTTCGGGGAAAGGGGGGAAGTGCCGGCCCCCTGCGGGATGTCCTTCCCGAAGGCTGCGAAGAGAACGGTTCCTGCCAGGCCGAAACCGAAAGCGGTCAGGAAGTTCACCGCGGGGGCAATATTCCAGAGCGTGGCGCTGGACAGGGCCGCAGCCGAAACGATGACGTCCCGGATGAGGTAGTAGGTCCCGAATGTTGAGGCCTTTGCGTCCTCGGGGGCCAGGTCCATGATCATCGCTTTCCGTGTCGGTTCTCCGAATTCTTTCAGGCCCCTGAGGACAAAAGCCAGGGCGAAGGCGGAAAAGGAGCGGCAGAACAGGAGGGACAGGGGGAAGGCCGTGAAAAAGACGAAGGTCATGAGCACGAAAGGCTTTTTTCCGTACCGGTCGGCCATCGCTGCGACCGGGATGTAGACGAGCATGGCCGTGGCCATCTCAATGGCCGTGAGGAGCCCGAACTGGGTGGCGGAAAGCCCCCTCACGCGGACGACCCAGACCACTACGAATGCATAGGGGATCTGTTCCGCGAAACGGATGAGGATGTCTGAAGCCAGAAGCGACCGAAGAGCGGGCGAAAAGCGTCTCCAGGAATTCCATGGATGGAGGGGCGGTTTGCCCTGTTCCCGGGTGTCCGTGATGTATTTCCACTGGATGAACAGGGAAAGGCCTCCCAGCGCGAGGGCCGCGGTAAAGGCGATGCGCACCCCGGGAACCGTTCCGAAGCGGGCGATCAAGATCCCCCCCAGGATTGGGCCCAGCGCCATGGGGATGCGCCTGACGAAGGAATGGAGGGTCACTCCCATCACCCGCTTGTTTTTGGGAACGGCCGTGCTGACAAGGCTCATGATCCCCGGAAGGGAGATCGCGCTCCAGCTGATAAAAAGCACGGCTCCCGCCAGGACAGCCCACCAGGCGGGAACCAGGATGACAAGGGAGTACCCTGCCATGGCCAAGGCCGTAAAGACCATCAGGGCCCTTTTCGCTCCCCAGCGGTCGCTGAGCGCCCCGCCTGGGAAGGAATAAAGAGCGCCGAGGAGATTGTCCATGGCGTTCAGAAACCCCACGGATTGGGTTCCGGCTCCAAGGGCCAGAAGGTACAGGGGGAGGAACCGTTCGGCCATTTTTTCGCCGAGCCCCACGAGGATCGCCATGAACAGGAGTCCGGCAAGGCTTCGGTTCAGCCCGAAGAAAGCCCTGAAACGGTCGATTGCGATGAATGGCTTGTTCATAAACAGTTCCTCGTCTCCTCGTTAAACCGTTGACACCGGCCAAAAGAGTGGTAGAGTAAAGGCTACTCAATGATGAGCGGAAAGGCTCGTTGACCCCAAAGGAGGTTCTTTCCCTTGACCGAAACCCTTCAGGCAGCCGAAAGGCTCACCTGCGAATCGCTTGTCATCGACGTCCATTACGACCTCGGCATGGATCTGTGCGACCGCTACGACCGGGGTGAGAGCCGGATCTGGCCGGAATACGAAAGCTCCTTTTCGGCCGGCGGGCTGAAGGGCCTCGTTTCTTCCCTTTTCCTGCACAGCTATTTTCTCCCCGAAATGGCCCTGAGGAAAGCCCTCGATCAAATCGCCTGCCTGCTGAAAGAACAGGAAGCTTTCAAAGAACGGGTTTCGATCTGCCGGAGCGCCTCTGAATTGGAAGAGGCCGCCGCGGAAGGCCGGACGGGGATCCTCCTGTCCTTTGAGGGAGTCGAACCCCTGGGGAACGACCTATCCCTTCTTCGCGTCTTTTACGAGCTGGGAGTCCGGGGAGTCGGGCTTGCCTGGAGCCGCAGGAACGAGGCGGCAGACGGGTGTCATTTTGCCCCGAAGCGCGAGGGCCGGAAAGGCGGTCTGACCCCCTTCGGAGTCCAGGTCGTTGAAGAGGCGGAACGCCTGGGGATGTGGATCGACGTCAGTCATCTCAACGATGAGGGGTTCTGGGACGTCGCCGCGATCGCCAGGGGCCCCCTGATCGCGTCTCATTCCAACTGCCGGGCACTCGTCCCCGGCATGATGCGGAACCTCACCGACGACCAGATTGTTGCCATCGCGAAGACTGGAGGCGTGATCGGGATGAACTCCTGCAGTGCCTTCGTCAAGCCCGACCACGACCGGCGCCGCCTGGGGCCGGAGGATCTCGCCGACCACGTGGACCACATCGCGAAACTGGTGGGGAGTCAACACGTCTGCCTGGGCTTCGACTTCTGCAACGGCTTCAAGGATTACCTGACCATGGGATGCAGCGTCCCCACCTACGACGTCGTGGCGGGGCACCGGGAAATCCCTGCCTTTGCGGCTGTCCTTTTGCAGCGGGGCTACTCTGAAGACGAGGTCAGGGGAATCCTCGGCGGCAACGCGATGCGGGTGTTCAAAAAAGTCCTTGCCTAGGCCGAAGGGAGGGGAAACCGGAAGCAGGCCCGTTCAGGCGGAAAGGTCTTTCTCGAATCGCTTCTTCAAAGGAACCGGGAATCCGAGATTGGCGAACAGAGGAGGGAGTCGCGTGAGAAAGTCAAGGCTTTTTGTCGTGCTTTCGCTGTCGTTCCTCCTGGCGGGGATCCTTGCCGCTGGGGCCTTTGCAGCGGAAAAAGTCTTCACCATCGCGTACAACGAAGAACCCCAGACATCCGACATGCAGATGACCACTTCCTGCTACATGATCCCCATGAACGTGTACGACCGGCTCATCGAATGCGTTACCACCGCCCCCGGCAAGTCCGCCCTCGTCCCTGGACTCGCAACGAAATGGGAGGTTTCGAAGGACGGGAAAGTTTACACCTTCTACCTGCGCAAGGGGGTCAAGTTCCATAACGGGGAGGAACTGACCGCGCAGGACGTGGTCTACACCTTCGACCGGATGCTCGATCCGAAGACCAAGGCCCTGAACACGGACATCCTGGATTTTGTCCTGGGGGCCAAGGACCGCATGGAGGGAAAGGCCGCCTCGACCGCCGGCCTGAAGGCGCTCGACCGGTACACGGTCCGGATCACCCTTGAGAAGCCCTTCGTTCCGTTTTTGGCGATCATGGCCAGCCCGCAGGCTTCGATCCTGAACGAGAAGTTCACCAGGCCCCTCCGGAACAAGTACGGCCTCACGGCCCAGGCGACCTGCGGAACCGGCCCCTTCATCCTGAAAGAATGGGTCCTGAACGACCACCACACCATGGTGGCCAACCCCAATTATTTCCGGGGTCGTCCCCAGATCGACAAGTTCGTCGTGAAGATCGTCACGGACCCGGAAACGATGCGGATGCTTTTCGAATCGGGTGAAATCGACCTCTTCGACTGTGATTTCGCCATGTCCCAGATCCCCTACTTCACTTCGCATCCCAAGTGGGGCAAGCAGACCGTTTCCGGCCCTCGAGTCGGCATCTATTACTACACCTTCAACCAGGCGATCAAGCCCTTCGATAACGTGAAGGTCCGAAAGGCTTTCCAGATGGCCGTTGACCGGAAGCTGATCCTCCAGAAGATGTTCTACAATCACGGCCAGCTTGAGAACGGCGTCATGCCCAGGGGCTTGATTCACTACAACCCGAACCAGGAAAAGATCGAGTACAACCCGGAGAAAGCGAAAAAGCTTCTCGCCGAGGCCGGATACCCGAACGGGGTGGACATGGAGATCGCCCTTGTGGCCAGCACCGGTTCCCAGTGGCAGAAGATGAGCGAGATCGTGCAGGCCATGGTCGCGAAGGCCGGCTTCCGCGTGACCCTCAAGCAGATGGACGAAGCCGCCTTCTACGCCACCCGAAAGGAAGGCAAGCTTCCCATGTACACGAACAAGTGGTCGGCGGACTTCAACGATCCTGACAACTTCTTCTACACGTTCTTCGGGCCCAAGGGGACCGTTGCCCGTTCTTACAACAACATCAGCCCCGAGGTCTTTGCGGCCCTCGAAAAGGGACGCTCGGAAACCGATTTTGCCAAGCGAGGCAAGCTGTATGCCGACCTCGAGAAGAAGATCGTCATCGACCAGGCCGCCTGGCTGCCGATGTTCTCCCTGAAGCACATCTACGTGGTCCAGCCCAGGGTCAAGAAGTTCGTCGTGCCCTGGAACGGCTGGTCTGACTTCCCCATCTACGAGACGCGCGTCGAGTAGTTTCTGAGGCGTACCCCGGGAGACCAAACGCTCCCGGGGTACGCCGTTCTCGAGTACGCAAGACGGAGGCTGTCGAAGAATGCTGAAGTTCATCCTCAAGCGGCTGCTGATTTCCATCCCGATCCTGATCGGGGTCACGGTCATCATCTTTTTCCTTCTGAATGTCGTCCCAGGGGATCCCGTTGCCCTGATGATGAAGGAGCACATCAGCGTTGACGTCGTTGCTCGGGTTCGGGCCCAGATGCACCTGGACGATCCCGCGATCGTCCGCTACTTCCGCTTCTTGGCGGGAGCCCTCCGGGGAGACCTGGGAGAATCCTACAAGCTGAACCGGCCCGTCACGTCCCTCATCCTGAACGCTTTCCCGAACACCTTCGTCCTGGCCCTCTGGGCGGCCCTCTTTGCCTGGGTCGTGGGCATTCCGGCAGGAATCCTTTCCGCCGTGAAAAAGTACTCCCTTCCCGACAACCTTTTCATGGGCTTTTCCCTGCTCGGCGTGTCCATGCCGGTTTTCTGGTCCGCCCTGCTGTTCCAGTACGTCTTTGCAGTGAAGCTCCGCTGGTTGCCGGTTGCCGGTTTCGAGGACTGGCGGTACGTGATCATGCCCGCCATCGTCCTGGGCTGGAGCAGTGCGGGGATCATCGCCCGCCTGACCCGCTCCAGCCTGCTGGAGGTCATGCGAAACGACTACATCCGCACCGCAAGGGCAAAGGGGCTTCATGAACTGCCGGTCATCTTCGGACACGCCCTGAAGAACTCGCTGCTTCCGGTTGTTACCGTCATGGCGATCCAGGTCGCGGGGCTCCTTGCAGGGGCTGTCATCACCGAAAGCGTCTTCGGGATCCCCGGGGTTGGCCGGATTGCGGTGAACGCCATCCAGGCAAGGGACATGCCCCTTCTCCAGGGGGCCGTCCTTTTTGAAACCACCCTGGTCATCCTGGGGAACCTGGCTGCGGACATCCTTTACGCTTTCCTGGATCCGCGGATCAAGGCGGCCTGAGGGGGGAATAGGAATGAACGATCCGAAGGAACAGGACCTTACCCTGGCCTGCTGCGCGGCTGGAACCTGCGAGGAGGAAGAGTCCATCGCCCCGCCCTCCTCGTTTCTCAAGGATGTCGTGATCGCCTACCGGCGCAACCGACTTGCCATGGTCGGGGCTGCGATCGTGCTGATCCTTTTCCTGATGGCGGTCTTCGCCCCCTGGCTTACGCCCTACGACCCCTATGCAATCGACCTGGAGGTCATGACGGAGGCTCCTTCCTGGTCTCACTGGCTGGGAACCGATCAGTTCGGCCGTGACCTTCTGACCAGGATCCTCTACGGGACGCGGATCTCCCTGGTCATCGGAATTGTCCCGACCCTGCTCTCCATGATCATCGGGACGACCCTGGGGTTGATCGGCGGGTATTACGGAGGGAAAACGGACATGGTCATCATGAGGTTGTGCGACATCGTCCTCGCCTTCCCGTCCCTGCTTTTGGCCATGGTCGTTATGTACACGCTGGGGGCTACGCTGGTGAACATCTTCATCGCCCTGGCGGCTGTCGGCTGGGCGGGAACGGCCCGGGTGGTCCGCTCCCAGGTCCTTTCCCTGAAGGAAAAAGAGTTTGTCGAGGCCGCCCGTGCCGTCGGCGTGAAAAACCGGGTCATCATGGTCCGGCACATCCTTCCAAACTGCCTGCCTGCCCTGATCGTCCTCTTCACCCTTGGAATCCCGGGAGCGATCCTCTCCGAGGCCAGCCTTAGCTTTCTCGGGGTCGGTGCCCAGCCGCCCACGCCCAGCTGGGGACTCATCGTCACGAGCGGGAAGGAATTTCTCTTCTCGGCTCCCTGGGTCGCCATTGCTCCCGGCCTTTTCATCCTGGTGACGGTCCTGGCCTTCAACTTCATGGGCGATGGGTTCCGGGACGCCCTGGATCCCTACATGAAACAATAGAGAACGAGGAGAACCGCGCATGAAAACGTCAGAAACGCTGTTATCGATCGAAAACCTCAGCACCTCGTTCTTCACCTCGAAAGGGGTGGTCCCGGCCGTGAGCGGCGTGAGCCTTTCTGTCGAACGGGGAGAGATCCACGGCATCGTCGGGGAGTCGGGCTGCGGAAAGAGCGTGACCTCTCTCTCCATCATGGGCCTGGTAGCGCCGCCCGGGAGGGTTGTGGAGGGGCGGATCCTTTTCCAGGGCCGCGACCTGACGAAGCTGGACAACAACGCGATGTGCGAACTGCGCGGAAACGAGATCGCCATGATCTTCCAGGAACCCATGACTTCCCTGAACCCGGTTTTCACGGTAGGCAGGCAGGTCAGCGAGTCCATCCTGATCCATCGGAAAGTTCCGCGTGAAGAGGCGAAAAGACAGGCGATCGAGATGCTCCGGCTGGTTGGGGTCCCGGAACCGGAAGCCCGTTACGACTGCTACCCGCACCAGCTGTCCGGAGGGCTGAGGCAGCGGGTGATGATCGCCATGGCCCTCGTCTGCGAGCCGAAGCTCCTCATCGCCGACGAACCGACGACGGCCCTGGACGTGACGATCCAGGCCCAGATCCTGGACCTGATGCAGTCCCTGCGGGAAAAGCTCCGGACCGCGATCATCCTGATCACCCACGACCTGGGGGTCGTGGCCGAACTGTGCGACCGCGTGACGGTCATGTACGCGGGAACCGTGGTGGAAGAGGCGGGAATCTGCGAGCTGTTCGATTCGCCCAGCCATCCCTACACCCAGGGACTCATGGGCTCCATTCCCGGGACGGCAGCCTCGAGAGGCCTGGACGGACGCCTCAGGACGATTCCCGGGATGGTTCCGAACTTGCTGAATCTCCCTTCGGGCTGTCGTTTTCATCCAAGATGCTCCATGGCAAGGGCTGTCTGCAAAAACCAGGTTCCGCCCCTTTTCGACCTGGGCGGGGGACACACGGCCCGTTGCTGGAATTACGAGGGCAAGGCGGTGGTACAGCCATGACCGGGCCCCTTCTTTCGGTCAGGAACCTGAAGAAGTATTTCCCCGTGAAAGCGGGGATGTTCGGATCGGAGGACCGAGTCGTCAAGGCGGTGGATGACGTGACCTTCGACATCGCACGGCAGGAGACGTTCGCCCTGGTCGGGGAATCCGGCTGCGGCAAGAGCACCCTGGGCCGGACGATCCTGCGCCTCGTGGAGCCCACGGCCGGTTCGGTCACGCTGGGAGGGGTGGAGCTGACTTCCCTCAAGCCCGAGGCGCTCAGGAGGATGAGGACCCGGATGCAGATCGTCTTCCAGGATCCCTATGCCTCGCTGAACCCGCGCATGAGGGTCGGAGATATCATCGCTGAACCCCTTCTAACCCATGAGAAAGGGACGCACGCGGAACGGGAGGCTCGGGTGCTGGAGCTGATGAGGGTGGTCGGACTCAGGGCGGACTGCATCCGCAGGTATCCCCACGAGTTCTCCGGCGGCCAGCGCCAGAGAATCGGGATCGCCCGGGCCCTGGCGCTCAACCCGGAATTCATCGTCTGCGACGAGCCGCTGTCGGCCCTCGACGTGTCCATCCAGGCCCAGGTGCTGAACCTCCTGGCGGACCTCCAGGCCGAGTTCAAGCTCACCTACCTGTTCATCACCCATGACCTGTCCGTGGTTCGCCATTTTGCACCCCGGGTTGGGGTCATGTTCCT